>CAJKDC010000030.1 GCA_905198575.1 uncultured Bacteroides sp.
CATTTTATTTACTGCCAGAGCCGTTTAGGCTGGGCTAATTTTTAACGAACTATTGGTAGTTAATATAAGAACAATGAAAAAGTACATTCTGATTTTGTTTGTTTTTGCTCATGTTTTTTGTATACATGCGCAAAACCAATATTTTGTTTCTCCTAGGGGGGATGATAGTTATAACGGCAGTATTGAAGCTCCTTTTCAAACTATAGAGCGTGCTCAAATGGAAGCCCGGAAAGCGCAGGGAGAAACAACTATTTATTTGCGTGAAGGAGTTTATAGACTTGTACGTCCTTTAACTTTTACTTCCGAAGATGGTGGGGAAGATAAGCCTTTGACTATACGTGCTTTTCAAAACGAGCAGGTTGTATTGTCTGGTGGTAAAGTTTTGCAGCCTTCATGGCATCCGTATAAGAAAGGTATTTTTAAGTCAGTGCTTTCTAAAGACATTCAGCATTTGGATATGTTGTTAAGCAACGGAAATATTCGTCATATGGCCCGCTATCCTAATTTTGACTCCACAGCAGTACGTTTTAATGGAACTTCTGCAGATGCTACATCTTTGCAGCGGGTAAAAAGTTGGAAGAATCCTGAGGGAGGATATTTGCATGCCATGCATATTAGTGACTGGGGCGATTTTCATTATCTTATTACGGGAAAAGATAAAACCGGTCAGTTGGAGTTAAGAGGTGGATGGCAGAATAACCGCCAGTCAGGATTGCATCCTGACAACCGGATGGTAGAAAATATTTTTGAGGAACTGGATGCACCGGGAGAATGGTTTTATGATAAGAAGTCATTTACTTTGTATTATTATCCGATGCCGGGGGAAGATATACAAACGGCTGTTTTCGAAGCTCCTATGTTGAAACATCTTGTAGAGTTTCGAGGTTCGGAGCAACGTCCTGTAACTCATATAACCATACAAGGTATTGAGCTTACACAGACTCGTCGTACTTTTATGGAAAAATATGAGCCTCTTCTTCGTTCGGACTGGATGGTTTATCGGGGTGGTGCTGTTTTGTTGGAGGGGACAGAAGAGTGTTTGCTAAAAGATTGCTTTTTATATAATTTGGGAGGAAATGCTGTTTTCTTTTCCTGTTATAACCGGAATTCTACTGTATCAGGTTCTCATTTTACTTGTATTGGTGCAAGTGCCGTTTGTTTTGTGGGAGACCCGGATGCCGTTCGTTCACCGAGTTTTGAGTATAACGAATTTGTTCCATCCTCTAAAATTGACCGAAATGTAGGTCCCGTTGGTAATAATTATCCGGCTTATTGCACAGTCTATGACAATCTGATTCATAATATAGGTCTGTTTGAAAAACAGATAACCGGGATAGAATTGTCAATGTGTCATCATATCACAGTCAGTCATAATAGTATATATGATACACCTCGTGCGGGAATCAATGTCAGTGAGGGAACTTGGGGTGGACATATTATTGAGTTCAATGATGTGTTTGACACAGTAAAAGAGACGGGTGATCATGGCTCTTTCAATTCATGGGGCAGGGATCGTTTTTGGCATCCTAACCGCCAGGTAATGGATTCGCTGGTTGCAGCAGAGCCTTCATTGATACTGGCAGATGTTATTTCTCCTATTGTATTGCGAAATAATCGCTTTCGTTGTGATAGAGGCTGGGATATAGACTTGGACGATGGCTCAAGCAACTATCATATATATAATAATCTTTGTTTAAACGGAGGTATTAAGTTGCGTGAAGGATTTTATCGGTTGGTTGAAAACAATATCATGATAAACAATTCTTTCCATCCTCATGTATGGTTTGAGAATAGCGGTGATGTATTTGCGCGTAACCTGGTGATGTCTTCTTATCAGCCTATCCAAGTTGATCATTGGGGAATGGAGGTGGACTATAATATTTTTACGGACAGTGTAGCCTATAAGAAGTCCCGTGCATTAAATACAGATGCTCATTCGGTAGTGTGTATTCCTGCTTTTATAAATCCTCGAGAAGGTGATTATAGGATTGAAAATCACTCTGATGCAGTTTTCCGTTGTGGCTTTCGTAATTTTGATATGGATAAATTTGGTGTTGTCTCTCCAAGGTTAAAGGCTTTAGCCCGAACTCCGCAGTATCCTAATCCGATATTGTCAGAAGAAGGAAAGGCCTTTGAAACAATCCAATGGAAAGGCTTGCAAATAAAAAATCTGGATACCTTGGGTGAGCGTTCTGCTACTGGCATTGACTCGGAATATGGTGTTTATGTACTTTCTGTTGATGCCTTGAGTGGTGCCTTGCGTGACTATATCCGTTCTAATGATGTTATTTTAGAATTAGGTGGTAAACCTATAAATAATTTAGTGGACTTACATGAAGTGATAGGTGAAATAGATTTAAAGAAGCCACAGAGTATGGTTATTTTTAGAAATCAGAAGAAAAATAAGATTGTTTTACCTGCCAATATATTAAATTGATAAATACTATGAAGAAAATTTTAAGACGTTTGATTTTTTTAGGAAGCTTGGTTATAGGTGTAAACAGTGGTCTTTTTGCACAAGATTCAGTTCAAAAATTGCGTTCTGCACAAGGACAGGAATTGCGTATTCCTTATACGGATATGGCTTTGAGTGCAAAATTTATAGGTCCTGTAGTTGATGAGCCTGATTGGTTTGTATGGTGTTTTTCTCCTTTGATGACCGAAGATGGCAAAGTGCATGCATTTGCGAGCCGCTGGCCGGCTAAAGAAGGTATGGAAGGATGGTCGGAGAAGAATGCTGAAATAGCTCATTATGTATCAGACAGTCCTGAAGGACCGTTTAAGTATGTAAGCACTGTGCTGTCTTCAAAAGACTTCCCGGATAAGCAGACAATGATGGCTCCTCATAATCCTCGTTTGGAATATGTTGACGGGAAATATATCTGTTTGTTCATTTGCCAGGACCCCAGTTGTAGTGTAAAATGTGGCAATATGCGTGTCTGTATGATTGTAGCGGATGACATTAACGGCCCATGGCGTTTCGCGGGAGAGAATAATGGTGTAATGGTAAGTGCTTCTGATAATCCGTCTCATTGGACTTATAAGGCTGCTATCGGTGCTGATAATCCTGCTTTTTTGAAGATTGGAAACAAATATTACATTTATTACAAATGTGGTACGCCAAAACATTTGGATGCTAAATATGGATATGCTGTTTCCGATAAACTCGAGGGGCCTTATGTTATGTGTGATGCTCCTATTACAGATAACATAGCTTATATTGAAGATGCTCAGGCTTTTAGCATGGATAATAAGTATTATTTGTTGACTACGGATAATTTTGGCAAGAACAGTGGCGTTTTTGGCAATCTTATACTCTGGGAGTCGAATGACGGATTGAAATTTTCGTTGAAGGATGCCAAAATAGCTTTAGGAAATTTATTTGATTATTGGGGAACTCCCGAGGATGAAAAAACTCTGAAAGCTACAAAAGGAGTCTTTTTCCGTTCAGAATCAGGGAAATTGGAGCGTCCCGCAATACTGAAAGTGAATGGTGTTCCTCAGTATATTTATGGTGCAGGTGGAGCTAATTTGCGTGGAAAGAGCATTTCAGAGCCTTATGTCTTGAAGATTAATTGGAATAATGGTAAATAATTTTTGATTAAATTTTCATTGGAGGATTGTTATGAGTTGTTTGCATACTATTTTTATTTCTTCTCTATTGCTGTTATTCCCTGCAATTTCTTTTTCATCTGTTGATACGTTAGTGAACAGATATTTGATTCCGCATACAAATCTGACTGTTGGTATATTGTCGGATGCTCAATTTCCTGAAAATGACGAGTTATTGAGTGTGGGACACTTTGGAGTAGTGATGAATGGTCCCAAGCACGTGTATCGTGCACTGTCTGATTTAAAAAAGCGGGAGGTCGATTTGATTGTCATGAATGGCGATATGGTGAATGCAGCATCGGGAGGCAATGCTTATCGTACATACAATTTATTGCTTGACCATGTTTTTGGGAAAGAGAGAAAAAATATGCCGCCTTTAATTTATCCGATGGGAAACCATGAGTTTTATGGTGCAGATGCCGAGGCTCAGTTTATGAATTCAGTAAAACTTCCTTTAAATACTCATCATGTACTGAATGGTATTCATATTATTGGTATTTCTTGTTCTGACGGTAATGGAGGATATTCCCAAGACCGTTTGGACTATTTGAAATATCATTTGTCGGTGGCCCATAAAGAGAACCCTAAAATGCCCATATTGGTGGTTAGCCATATGCCGTTTAATGTTGGTGGCTTTTTTGGCGGGCAATGGGATTCTTCTCAGTCTGACGAAATGTATGAAATATTGTCTGCGTATCCGCAAGTTGTTTATTTTTGCGGTCATAGTCACTACCCTTTGTTTGATGATTTGTGTATAGTACAGCAGGATTTTACAATTATCAATACTGGTACTACCTCTTATTTTGATTTGGATTGGAATGTTTTGAAGGATGGTAAAACATTGGATATGCAGCGTGCTAATGAATATATGAATCCTGATTTAATAGGTATTTATAATCAGGCAGATATTCCGGGACGTGATGATGTGAATGAAGGATGGATAATGGATATTGATACTCAAAGCGGAAAATTGGTATTACAGCGGATGAATTATAATCTGAGCCGGCCGTTTGGACGGAAAATTATTTTGGAAGATTTATACTTGAAGAATTTTTCTTATCATCCGGATAAGCAGCGTCTTGCTGCATCTTGTCCTCGTTTTAGTGCTGATGCATCCATTTTTTTATCGGAATCTGGTGTAGGAAGAGTAGATGTGTGTTTTAATGCAGCTTTGCCTGATGTACTGGTAAAACATTATATTTTGTGTGTGACTGGTCCTGACGGGAAAAAGCAGGAAGTACGATTTCTGGCTAGAGGATATTATGGAGGATTTGATTTCCCTTATATGGAGCATATTAATTTTAGAGGATGTAAGAATAAAGGTACTTATCTTTTTCAAATAAAGGCAGTCAGTTGTTTTGGAAAAGAAAGCAAATGGTTGGAAAGTAACTTTACGGTAAGGTAGATTCAAATAAGAATAGAAATATGAAGAAAATATACTGGATGCTGTTAAGTGCAAGTTTATTAACAGCTTGTCAACCTGCATCAAAAATGGATGTCAGTGGTACGTTGAATGGTATTGAGAGTGATACATTGCTGGTTAATCATCGAATGGTGGGCAGTGGCGAGGCACAGCTTGACACAATAGCTATGCAGAACGGGCAATTTGCTTTCAATGTAGGCGACAGCGTGTTGAAGCAAGTTTATATCTATGCCAAGCCATCGGGTAATGGTGCTATAAGTATGAAAGCTTTGGGGCTGGTGCTCTTGCCCGGTCGTCCTGTTACGGTAAGTGGTACACTGGATGATTATCGTTTGGAAGGTGATGTTTTCTACGAAGCCTGCAATGAGTTGAGTGACCAACTTCGACCTTGTATTGAGAAGCTTGACTCACTTCGTAAAGTATGTATGCAAATGGAGGCTGACGGAATTCAGGCAGATAGTATTCGCAAGGCTTATGCTCCTTCACGAGAATTTTTGAATCGTATGCAAGATTTGCGTTGCGACTTCATTCGTAGTCATGCAGATCAGGATGTAGCTGTTTATGCTTTGTCGCGTGACTTGCCTGTTGAAAAGGTAGGTGAGATGCTTGACGTGGTAGCTGAGCCTGTACGTACGGGGGTGATGGCGCCGTTGTACCATCAGGTGAAAGATGGCTATGACAAGGAGATGGCTCGCCGTGCTGCTGCAGAACGGGTGAAGGAAGGTAATGTGGCTCCTGATTTTACACTGAAAGATCTTAATGGTAACGATTTTACTCTTTCATCGCTTCGTGGCAAATATGTAGTACTTGATTTCTGGGGTAGTTGGTGTGGCTGGTGCATTAAAGGTATACCTGACATGAAAAAAGCCTATGCCAAATGCAAGGCAAAGGTTGAGTTTGTGGGCATTGACTGTCGCGATACGGAAGAAAAATGGCGTAAGGCGGTTGAGGAGTATGATATGCCTTGGCTGCATGTCCGCAATGGGGACAATCCTGATGTATCAGTTCTTTATGCCGTCCGTGGCTATCCGACAAAGATTGTGATTAGTCCTGAAGGTACTATTCTGAAGGTATCAGTAGGTGAAGACCCTGAGTTTTATACCTATTTGGACAGATTGATGAAGTAAGTTTTCGTAAGTTGCGAAATTATGAAAACAAAGTCATTTTAATATTCGTATCCAAAAAAGGGATACCAAACAGTATGGCTGGGTGTATTTGTTAAATAAATATTAAATATTATCTATTTCTTAATTTACTTGTAAGGGATTTCTATTTTTGAAAGATATATAAGATAAAGGCAGAGAAAAGGGTAATATGGAATTTCTGATTATATATTACAGAGAGCTCTCCTTCTTGATGCGAGGAGAGCTTCTTTTGTTTATATAAATAGCCATTCCTGGATTTTATTATTCTAAAATGCTATGAAAAATAATCACCTTTTGACGTTGGGGTGGTTGGGATAATATAATGCTAACTTTAAATTAAATCTATAATGGCAGATACAAGAAAAACTAAGATTGTATGTATAATGGTCTTTTTCCTGAATTGTATCAATCTTTTTGCTTCCGACAGGATTATTGAGATACAGGCAGAGGCTGGGGGGGATAATCAGAATATCTATAAAGCAATACAAATGGCTTCTGGCAGTAAAGGAAAGCCGGTAACCATAAAATTACACCCAGGTGTTTATGATTTTAGTCGTTCAGAATCGACAGAAAAGTTGTATTACGTGTCTAATACGACATCGGAATCTGAAAATCCGAATCCTGTAAAACATATTGCCTTGTTGTTGAAAGATTTGAAGAATGTAACGATTGATGGTTCTGGTTCTACACTTTTGATGACAGGAGAAATGACTTCGTTTGTAGTGGATAATTGCCAGAATATAACTCTGAAGAATTTTAATATTGATAACAGTAATCCAACTCAGACAGAATGTACGGTAAAGGAAGTTGGGGAAGATTATTTAATAGTAGAAGTCCATCCCACTTCTCAATATAAAATAGAAAACGGGAAGCTGATATGGTATGGTGACGGTTGGTCGTTCAGTGGAGGTATTGCCCAATCTTATGATGTGGTAAAAGATGTGACATGGCGCTCCTGGAGTCCAATGGATGGATTGAAAAAGGCTGTAGAATTACGACAGAATCTGCTTTACCTTCAGTATGAGAAGAAACCGCAGGCTCGTCCGGGTATTGTATTTCAAATGCGCGATGGTATACGTGATGAGGTTTGCGGGTTTATAAACCGTTCGGAGAATATACGTCTGGAAAATGTGAATTTTTATTATTTAGGGAATTTTGGGGTTGTATGCCAGTATAGTGAAAACATAAGTTTTGAACATAGTAATTTTATGCCTAAACCAGGTTCTGGCAGAACAAATGCCGGTTTTGCTGATTTTATTCAAGTATCTGGGTGTAAAGGCAAAGTCCGGATTTCGAATTGTAATTTTTCGGGAGCTCACGATGATCCCATCAATGTGCATGGAACACATTTGAAAGTAGTGGAATATCTGGATGAAAAGACAATTAAAGTCCGTTTTATGCATCATCAGACTTTTGGTTTCGAAGCTTTCTTTAAAGGAGATGAGGTAGAACTGGTAAATGCAGAGAGTCTTTGTAAGGTTTGGGCAGGCAAGATAACAGATGCCCGCCTGATTAATCCTCGGGAGATGGTTCTTTCATTGAATAAAGAGATACCTACTTCAGTAAACAGCCTTTCCAATGTTGTTATTGAGAATGTAACTTGGACTCCGGAGGTGGAAATTACAGGAAATCGTTTCTCTCGTATTCCTACTCGTGGTATATTGCTGACAACCCGGAAAAAGTCGCTGATAGAGAATAATGTTTTCTATGGTATGCAAATGAGTGCAATTCTGGTTGCAGATGATGCTATGAGCTGGTATGAGTCGGGGCCGGTACATAATCTTACGATCCGCAGAAATACTTTTCTGCAGTGTGGTGGCCCGGTTATTCTGATTGCTCCTGAATACAGAAAATATGAAGGCCCTGTGCATAAACATATTTTGATTGAAGAAAATGTTTTTGAATCGGATAATCCGGGTGTATCGGCTATTTCAGCAAAAGGGGTAGACGGGGTGATTATTCGTAACAACCATTATGGGATGAAGATGAAAAAGGATCTTGTAAATATTGTGGATTGCGTAAATGATGTAGTAACGTATTAAATTGTAAACTCTATATACTATGAAGAAAATTTATTGTCTTTTGCTGTTTTTCTGTTTTTGGAATATAGGGATAGTAAATGCTTTTAATCATGATTACTCTCAGACTTGGGTTACTAAAATGTTTTTGTCAAAGCCTAACCCTAAAGGTGGATGCCTTGTGAATTTAACTTTTGAGCAGGCTTTGGAGGTAATCCGAGTTACAGACAACCTGTCTTTGGGTATCCCGAAAATAGTTTATCTGGTGGGATGGCAGTATAATGGGCACGATGACAAGTATCCGGCTTTTTTCGATGCCAATCCATTGTTAAAGCGCTCGTGTGACAAAACAGCGCTTGAAAGCCTTCGCTGGCTGATGCGTGAGGCCCGTAAATATCATACAACGGTGAGTCTGCATATCAATATGACAGATGCCTATGATGACAGCCCCCTATGGGATGAGTATGTAGAAAAAGATCTGATATCTAAAAATGCAGACGGCTCATTAAAGGTTATCGGCGAATACAACAACCGGAAAGCTTATCAGGTAAATTATCAGCGGGAGTGGGAGTCCGGTTATACCCAGATGCGTATAGACAAACTGCTTTCATTGATACCCGAGTTGAAGGATGCCGGTACGATACATAGTGATGCGTGGATTGCCCGTCCGAGTGAGGGGCATAATGAAACCGTTATTAATGAGGCTTTGTATCAGCAGAAGGCTGCCTTGTACTGGAAATCCAAGGGTATGGATATCACCAGTGAGTGGGTAATGGATTATATGATAGGCTATGTTCCTTATGCATGGCATTTCAATGGTTTTAATCAGGCTGATTATCTGAAATATCCGGCTACAGTATATACAGGAACCGGAATTAATCCGGACATCAAGAGCAGTGATCATGCACTGGGCTTTTTGTTTGGAACTTCCTGCTATGGTGAGCCTATCTGGATGGGGACTGATTATCTTGCCTGGAAAGATGCTCTTGTGAAAGATTTTATACTGAAAGTTCCCCAATACTTTTTCCTGAACCGTTTGAAGCGCGATTCAGTTTCTGGTACCGGGGAGAACCGTATGGCGTGGTATTCAGATGGAGTATCAGTTTCCTTAAAAGACAGTACGGTAATGCAGCATGAACGGGTGCTACGTAAGCGGAATACATTGTGCATGCCTGTTGTATGGAGAAGTGACAGAGGAATGCTGTTATATAGTGAAGATGCCGGTACAAATGCTTTGTTTGATGTGCCCTATAATTGGGGTAATGCTGAAAGAGCTAAGTTGTATCTTATAACTCCGGAAAAAGGATTGGTTTACCAGAAAGATGTAAAGGTAAAGTGTGGTAAAATTAAAATGGATATTGAAGTAAGAACTCCTTATTACGTTATTCCGCAGTAAAAATGACGCAATAAATTTAAGTGATTAATAGTTGTTTTATTAAGTTTGCTTGGGAGCTGATAATTTCATGGATTTTATATTTATGATTTTATCAGTATCCCAGGTTTATGTATGATGTGAAATGTATAAAGTAAGATAGAAATGAAGAAAATTTTATTGTTGTTATTGAGCTTTTCGTCTGTTTTTGCAGCTTTTGCCAAAAAGACTGACGGTGCTCTTGAGGTTCTGCAGCGGGTGAGCAGACAGACTTCAATTCCTGTAAATTTGGAGCTGAAGAAGAATGCCGGTAATATGTATTACGAGTATTCGGTTGTAGATGGTGTTCTTCATCTGAAGGGATCGGATAACGTGGCTCTTTGTCGGGGATTTTATGATTATGTAAAAACACATGATTTGGGAATGTATTCATGGAGTGGCAATAACATAGAGCTTCCATCGGAGCTTCCTGTGACATCGTCGGTGAAAGTTGTTTCTCCTTTTCAAAACCATTATTACTTTAATGTTTGCACATATGGTTACAGTATGCCTTATTGGGACTGGGCACGCTGGGAACAGGAGATAGACTGGATGGCGCTTCATGGAATAAATATGCCGCTTGCACTTGTGGGATATGAGGCTATTCTGGCACGCGTCTGGAAACAAATGGGACTGACGGATGAAGAAATAAACGGATATTTTGTGGGGCCTGCACATTTACCTTGGATGCGCATGGGAAATGTGAGTGGCATAGACGGTCCTTTGAATGCTGACTGGCATAAAGACCAGCTGGCACTGCAGCATAAGATTTTGGAACGTATGCGTTCTTTGGGTATGAAACCTATTTGTCCGGGATTTCCTGGTTTTATTCCCGAAGCTTTCAAACGTATTTATCCGGATCTCCACATTGTGGAAACGCATTGGGGAGGTGCTTTCCATAACTGGATGATTTCGCCGGCAGAACCTTTATTCGCAAAAATTTCGGAGGCTTTTATCCGTGAATGGGAAAAGGAATTTGGCAAGTGTGATTATTATTTGGTAGACAGCTTCAATGAAATGGATATTCCTTTCCCTGAAAAAGGCAACCCTGCCCGTTATGAAATGGCGGCTTCCTATGGTGAAAAGGTATATAGCGCTATCAAAAAAGCCAATAAGGATGCAGTATGGGTAATGCAGGGCTGGATGTTCGGTTATCAGCGTCATATTTGGGATTATGAAACCCTGGGTGCACTTGTATCGCATGTCCCGGATGACAAGATGCTTCTTCTGGATTTGGCTGTGGACTACAACAAGCATTTCTGGCACTCAGAAGTGAACTGGGAGTATTATAAAGGTTTTTATAACAAGCAGTGGGTTTACAGTGTCATTCCGAATATGGGAGGTAAAGTAGGCATGACGGGTGTTCTTGATTTTTATGCGAACGGTCATCTGGAGGCCCTTTCTTCTGCCAACCGTGGCAATCTGGTGGCCCATGGTCTTGCTCCCGAGGGTATAGAAAATAATGAGGTTCTTTATGAGCTGGTAACGGATGCCGGCTGGAGCAGCCGTCGTATTGATGTTCGCGACTGGTTGAAGCAGTATAGCCGGAACCGTTATGGTGCAGTTCCCGAACGCCTGATGACGGCATGGGATTATCTGCTGAAGTCTGTTTACGGCAGTTTTACGGACCATCCCCGTTTTAACTGGCAGTTCCGTCCTGGCAGTGTAAAGAATGGTTCGATAAATATGAATGTGGATTATTTCCGTGGTCTGGAGGCATTTATATCTGCATCGGATGAACTGAAGGACAGCCCTTATTATCTGACGGATTTATGTGAGATGACAGCCCATTATCTGGGTGGCAAGGCCGAACTGCTTACGAAGTTGATAGACCAGGAGTATCTGTTGGGTGATACGCTTCAGGCCCGTTTTCTTCAGAGCCGTTTTGAGACGCTGATGCTGGGCATGGACCGTATTCTTTCGCAGCATCCGACGCTTCGTCTGGACCGCTGGCTGTCGTTTGCTTCCAAGTCAGCCCGAACCGATGCTCAGCGCATTCAGTATGAAACGAATGCTCGCCGTATTGTGACCATTTGGGGGCCTCCTGTGGATGATTATGCCGCACGTATCTGGAGTGGTCTGATAGGGAATTATTATCTGGGTCGTTGGAAGGAATATTACCGTGGCCGTGAAAGTGGTGAGGCTGTAAACCTGGCTGAATGGGAGCGTCGCTGGGTTGAGGAGAATCATGACAGTTACCGCTGGGACTCAGACCTGGATGTAGTAAGTTTTGCCAGAGAAATGCTGGCTTTGTCCAAGGATATATCTTCTGCCTCATTGCTTTTGAATCGTCCGGGTATGGTAGGTACCTGGAGTCTTGGTCCGGGAGAGGTTAAGGAATTCGAATTTAATGTTCCTGCCCGTATGCTGAAAGGATTGAAGGGTATTACCTTGGAATGCTTGAAGGGTAATGGCTTGTTGGAATGCAGTGGTTATGTGCTTGAGGCAGATGGTGTGGTTGTTGCTTCCTCTTCAGAGGTGGTATTATCTAAGGATGGCAAGCTGTATTGCAAAATGCTTGTTCCGACAGATGTGAAGGCAAATAACGGTTGTGTACTGAAATTGAAGTTGAAATCAATGGATGGAAATGTAGCCGGATCTGTTGCTTGTGATATGTAAATTTTAGGTTTATAGTTGTATATTTGGGTACGGTACTCGGCTAGATTTTATTTGCCGAGTACCTCTTACAAAGTACTATCATTAGTTAGATTATTGAATGTTTATTATGAAAAACCTGTTGGATGAATTAAATTAAAGCATACTTCACTTGACCGATAGTCCGATGATTAACGAAATTGACATATTGCAGAACCGTGAGCGCCGCAACTTTAGCGGTGACTCTGGTAAACAGGCCCTGAGGTTGCTTTGCATAGTTACGTATCATCAGAAACTGGTCATTGAGCTGAGAGAATATAGTTTCGATTCTCTTACGGAATCTTTTGTAAGCCCATATTGGAGGCCGCCAGTTTTTCTGATTGAATCTGTAAGGCACCTCAAGGGATATATGAGCCACGTCGAAAAGGTTTTGTTGGATGTCAGCACTGAGATACCCCATGTCTCCCAACATCAGGCAATCGCTGTACTGCCATTTGACATCATCAAGATAATGCAAGTCATGTACGTTTGCCGCAGTCATGTCATAGGAATGGATAACGCCACTAATACCACAGACTGCGTGGAGTTTATACCCGTAATAATGCATATTCTGCGATGCGCAATAGCCCCAGGCAGGAGCAGTTTCCGGATTGTCCTTGCCCATGGAACAACGGGCTGCTCTCGCATTCTGACAGACCTTTATTGGCTTGGAGTCAATGCTGAAAACATCCTCTCTTCCGTCGATGGCCGACGCTATGTCTTTACGGATTTCCTCACACAAACGGTATGTTTGCTTTCGGCGCTGATTATACTGGCGTCGGGTAATAAGATTGGGAATGTCTTTTCCGCACTCAATGTTCAAACGGTGGAACAGATAATTTTCACTGTCTATACCGAAGATCTCGGCAGTAGTGGAAAGTGCCATTACTTACAGATCGGAGAACTTGGGCACGACACCTCTGCGAGGGACATTTCCGAGACTGTTTACACGATTCCCGGCAAATTCTTTGAATATGTCGAGTATTTTTCCGAACTTTACAATGAAGTTGTGCATAAGCGCGATGATAGTAATCAATGGTTTGGTCACCACTAATTTACTAAATATTAGCGATATGTACAACTTTTCCATTATGAATATTTTATAAAATCAATTCAACCAACAGATTATGAAAAATATAGGTTTAATAGCATTGGGACTTCTGTCGTGGAATATGGCAGGAGCTCAGCAAAGTTCTTACACATATAAAGTGTCGGAAATACCATGGGGAGAAGGCTTTGGCAATCATCGTGCTGTTGTGGAGGTAGAAAAGTCTGCTCAGGTTGTTAGTTTGGATATGGAGTGGCGACGTCCGGATTTGCACCCAGAAAATAAACGCTTTCTGGTAATAAATGCAGAGACAGGGGAGACTGTCCGAAATGTAAAGAAAGTATATGTAGATAATGAGCAATGCTCTATTGCTTTTGGTCCGGTGGATGCCGGTACTTACTATTTTTATTATTTACCTTATACTGTACAGAATGGGGGTGGATTCTACTATGGGGACTATCTGGCGGATAAAATGGATGTGGATGCTTCATGGGAAACAGCTTTCAGAAGTAAGGACAAAGTGGAACAGGCTGTAGTAAAGACAATTGAAGCAAGAACTAGTTTTGATAGCTTTTATCCGATGGAAGTTATAGCTACTCAAGCAGAGGTTGCCCGTTATTGTAAAGAAAATGCAGATGACTGGTTCCTTTTTCCTGAAGACCGTAGTAATCCAATCCGAATGAGAGATTATCTTCCAGTGAAGTGGATGAGTTATCAGCAAGGACAGCAGTTTACAGGTCAGGCTGCACCTAATGAGTATTATGCTTTTCAGATAGGTGTATGGAGTCCTAGCATTACATTGAAAAATGTAAAATATGAAGCTTCTGACTTGCGAAATGGAGCATCTGTTATTCCGGCTTCATCAATAACTTGTTTCAATACAGAGGGGGTTGACCCAAAAGGAAATTTCTTTAAAAAGGTCGTTAATGTTGCGGCAGGAAAGGTGCAGCCTTTATGGCTTGGAGTGGATATCCCTCGTGAGGTTAAAGCTGGCCTGTATACAGGAAAAGTGACAATAACTTGTGCGGATGGCAAAAGTAAGGAACTGCCTGTAGAATTGGAAATTAAAGGGACTGCTTTGGCTGATAGAGGAGATGGGGAACCGTGGCGTCACAGTCGGTTGCGTTGGTTGAATTCAACGCTGGGAGAAGAAGATGTTCCAGTAGGCCCTTATACGGATCTTAGAATAACTGATAATCGTATATCTTGTCTGGGCCGTGATGTTGTAGTGAATGAACAGACGGGGCTTCCTTTACAGATAAATAGTTGGGGAACGGATATTCTTGCTTCTTCTATAAACTTTATAATAGAGACTGAAACTGGAGTAAAGAAGTTTGAAGCGCAACCAACAGTAGCTAATCAAAAACATTCTTCTGTTACTGGCAAATGGTCTGTAAAAGATAATGATTTGGCTATTTCCTGTGAAGGAATTATGGAATCGGACGGATGGATGAATTATGTATATACGATTACTCCATTCAAGGATATTAAGATTAAGGATGTTCGTCTGGAAATTCCTGTGCGGAATGAGGTGGCTTCTTATTTCTTGGGAGCCGGCCTTCCAGGACAGGATACTCCTGCTGTTTATGAAGGGAAATGGGATACTCCTGAAACGACTGTTAATAATTTTGGTGTTTCTATACCGGTTAGTACTTCTTCCAACTGGCTGTGGCCGTTTGACAGTTTCTGGATAGGAAACGCACATGCTGGAGTGCACTGTGAACTGCGGGGTAGTACCTATTCGGGACCGTTGTTGAATTCTTATCGTCCGGCATATCCTGATAGTTGGAATAATAAAGGTAAAGGTGGCTTTAGAATAAAAAAAGGAGATGAAAGAACAATGGTTACGGTGTATAGTGGTGAACGTATGCTGAGTAAGAATGTTCCTTTGAAATATGATTTTGCACTATTGATAACACCTGTAAAGGAACTGAATATCAAGAGTCAGTTTACAGACCGTTATTATCATAATGGCGCGGCTCCAGTTCCTACGGATGCAGATGTAAAAGCAGGTGTAAAAATCATTAATATCCATCATGGAAATGCATATCATCCTTATATTAACTATCCATTCCTTACATCTGGAAAACTGAAAAATTTTGTTGATAAGTGGCATAAAAAAGGCTGTAAGATCAAGCTATACTATACGTTAAGAGAATTGACGAATGTAGTAACTGAACTTTGGGCAATTCGCAGTTTGGATACAGAAATATTGCGTGGTGGTAATGGAGGTGGTTATCCTTGGTGCCGAGAACATTTGATTAGTGATTATACTCCTCAGTGGTACCAGCATTTTGATGAAGGAGAGGTTCCAATAGGTGCGGATGCCGCTATACTGACCTCAGAGAGTGATTCCAGATGGTATAACTATTATGTAGAGGGATTAAAGTGGATGGTGCAGAACTTGGATATTGATGGAATTTACATGGATGATGTTTCATTTGGCCGAGATATTCTGAAACGCATGCGCCGTGCAATGGACAGTGTAAAGCCTGGGTGTATCATTGATTTGCATTCGAATACAGGCTTCTCGAAAGGCCCGGCTAATCAATATGCAGAATTCTTCCCTTATATTGATAAACTATGGTTTGGTGAAAGTTTCCTGTATGATAAAATGACTCCTGCAAACTGGCTGGTAGAATCATCGGGAATTCCATTCGGTCTGATGGGAGATATGCTATATCGGGGAGGAAATAAATGGCTGGGAATGCAATATGGTATGACAGTACGGCATCCTTGGTTTACAGAAGGGGTGATTTGTGACCCTCGTGTGGTATGGAAAATCTGGGATGACTTTGGTATCGCAGATGCAGAAATGATTGGTTTTTGGGAAGCTGATTCACCTGTGAAAGCAAGTGATGACGATGTGAAAATAACTGCTTATAAGAAATCGGGTAAAGTATTGTTGTCAATCGGTAACTATTCTGATGAAGTAAAGAAGATCCGGTTATCCGTGGATTGGAAAGCATTAGGCTTTAAAGCTCCTGCGAAATTAATAATTCCTGATATACCGGATTTTCAGAAAGCAAAGAGTTGTACGCTGCAGGATGAAATAGAGATAGAACCTCGTAAGGGATTATTAGTGTATTTGAAGAAATAATTAGTTATTTGTGAGGGGGAGGATTTTTTATTCTTCCCCTTTTTTATAAATAATTATGGTGTATTTAGAAAATCTAATCAGGGGCATATTCTTTTTCTACATCTGAAAAAGTATTATCTTTGTCGGTTGTATTATCACTGTGAAAAATATTTATTAAAAACGTAGGTAATTCATTATTTTTGAATATTTAATTAGTATGAAAAACATTCGGAGTATATTTTTAAAGACTTGTATAGGTGGAACTTTCCTTTTTTTTTCAGTAGGTTGTTCAAATAGTACTGATTGGCAATTATCTCCAACAAAGAGTGACTTGGCTTTTACCCAGTTAGCAGCGACTTGGGATGAAGGTATTCCTTTGGGAAATGCGACAGTTGGAAGTTTGGTTTGGGAACGGGATTCTGTTTTAAGAATGTCGTTGGACCGTACCGATTTGTGGGATTTACGTCCTACAGATAGCTTGTCGGGAGATAATTATAAATTTTCGTGGGTGAAGAAGCATATTGCAGAAGGAAATTACTTACCGGTACAGAAGAAATTTGACTGGCCGTATGACAGGAATGCGGCACCGTCGAAAATTCCTGGCGCTGCATTGGAGTTTGCTCGTATGGGGGCAGTAGAGCATGTACATTTATACTTGAAGAATGCACTTTGCGAAACTGTTTGGAAAAATGGGGCTAAGCTTTATACGTTTGTTCATGCAACTGAACCTGTAGGATGGTTTGTCCTTGAAAATGTTCCGGATTCTGTGGCACCGGCAATTATTCCTCCGGTGTATGAAAAGGAAAAGACTGGTACGGTTGATCCGGTAACGGGACAGGATTTGGCTCTCTTAGGATATAAACAAGGAGTCCTGACGGAAAAAGATGGGCTGATTACTTATCATCAGAAAGGATGGAAAGATTTCTCGTATGATGTTGCAGTAAAATGGAAAAATGAAGACGGCAAGTGTATTGGGGTATGGAGTGTGACTTCTTCCTTATCGGATGATGAGGCTTCTGCTGAAGTGGAACAAGCTTTTGAGCGTGGACTAGAAAAAGATTATGGAACGCATTTGTCTTTCTGGAATGATTTCTGGAACCAGTCGTCTGTGGCTTTGCCGGACAGTGTTTTGCAAAAACAATACGACAATGAAATGTATAAGCTGGGTTCTGTAGCTCGGGAAAATTCGTATCCTATATCTTTGCAAGCTGTATGGACAGCCGACAATGGTAAACTTCCACCATGGAAGGGGGATTTCCATCATGATTTGAATACCCAGTTAAGTTATTGGCCTACGTATACAGGCAATCACCTGAAGGAAGAAAGTGGTTATCTGAATACGCTTTGGAACCAGCGGGATGTTTATAAGAAATTTACCAGACAATATTTCGAGAAGGAAGGTCTGAATGTTCCGGGGGTATGTACGCTTACCGGTGAACCGATGGGTGGGTGGATTCAGTATGCCATGTCGCAGACTACTGCTGCCTGGTTGTCACAGCATTTTTATTTGCATTGGAAATATACGGCAGATGATTTGTTCCTGAAAGAAAAAGGCTATCCTTTTGTAAAGGAGGCTGCTTTGTTCCTGGAAAATCAGACAGAGTTTAATGCGGAGGGAAAACGTGTCCTTCTTTATTCGTCAAGTCCGGAGATTTTTGACAATTCGTTGAATGCTTGGTTTAAGACCATGACTAATTATGATTTGTCTCTTATTTCCAACCTGTTTAAAATGGCTTCTGAGATGGCTTTTGCCTTGGATTTAAAGGAAGAATCAAAGCATTGGGACGAACTGCGCAACCAGTTGCCGGCTTTGGACTTGGATGAAACCGGTGCACTTACCTTTGCAAAAGGTTTTCCATATGCCGAGTCTCACCGTCATTTTTCACATGCGATGGCAATCCATCCATTGGGTCTTATAGACTATTCACAGGGAGAAGAGTCGCGTAAGATTATTGATGCGACATTGAAAAAGATGGAAGCGTGCGGACCGGACTGGTGGTGTGGCTATTCTTACTCGTGGTTTGGTAATATGAAAGCACGTGCTTTTGATGGCGAGGGAGCGTACAATGCTTTAAGAACCTTTGCAGACTGTTTTTGTCTGGCAAATACTTTCCATGCCAATGGAGACCAGTCTGGAACCGGAAAATCGAAGTTTACTTACCGTCCGTTTACCCTTGAGGGTAATTTTGCTTTTGCAGCAGGTATTCAGGAGATGCTTTTACAGAGTCATACGGATACAATTCGAGTATTTCCGGCGGTTCCTGAAGCCTGGAATGATGTAAAATTTGACCATTTGCGTGCACGAGGAGCTTTCTTGGTGAGTGCAGAGAAAGAAGATGATAAGGTAGTTTCAGTGAAGATTCTATCAGAAAAAGGGAGAAGATTATTAATGGTTTCTCCATTCACCGGTGAAGTTATTGACCGTTCGACAAAAGCTGGAGAATTAATCGTATTGGATAAATAATTGGGATAATAAATATCTTCCTGAATTGTAAAAAGACATTTGCTATGAAAGATAAAATATTTGTTATTTGTCTGCTAGGCTTGCTTTTTTTATGTGGCTGTTCTGACTCTTCTCGGTTTGATTATGGATCGATATCAAGAAATTCTGAAACATTAAAACTAGCTGTTGCAGATTTGGAAAATTATGTGTCGCATACGGGAAACCAAATGAAAGAGTTTAAGTTTGATTTGGTAGACAGTTTATCGAATGGCGAGTTTGGTTTTTATTGCGATGGTAACGGTAAGGTTATATTTCGTGCAGGAGATGAAATAGGTATAACGCATGCGGTTTATACGTATTTGGAAAAGATGGGGTATCTGTTTGACTTGACAGGGACTTCTATTCCTAAACAGCTGAAAAGTAATATGACAGAGCCTTTCGATACATTGATTAAACCCAGTATCAGATGGAGAGGTATCCGACAGCATGTCAATTTTCCGATGGATATATCTTCTTATGCTATAGAGGATGCTAAGGAGTATATTGACAGACTGGTACGTATGCGTTTTAATAAACTGACAATTCATAGTTATCCGGGGCAGTGGTACGAAACTTATTTGGGAGACAGTTTGGCTTTAGCTGGTAATTATTTTTATGGAAATAAGCACTTTATGTACGATAATGCTTTATTACAGCAAAAAGTCAAGGATAATGATTCTTTGTTCTGTATACCAAAAGCTGAGAAGCTGAAAAATAATCTGCAGGATAATAGCAAGTTTGCTTTGTCGTGGATGAAAGGCTTGATTAACCATGCTAAGAAAAGAGGACTTTATGTTCAGTTTTCTTTTGAACCTAGAATTACGAGTGTAGAACAGACTGTTGCTACAGCGCATGATATATTGAAAACCTATCCGAACATTGATGCGCTTGAATTAATTACAGAAGAAACAGGAGGATGGGGAGCTGGCTGTACAAGAGCAGAAACTGAGGCGACACTAAATAAATTTTTTGATAAATCGGTAGCTACAGATTCAGTAGTAAACGCCCCGATAAAGGAAAAGCAATCAGACCTGAATGCATTGTATATGCAGATTGGTATTATCTCGAAGGCGATAAAACAGCTGAATATGGATAAAACCATGCATCCAGAATTCAAACTGGGTATTTATTGTTCGATTACTCCATATACGAAAGGTGCCTACCGTTTGGCTCGTCTGGCATTGCCGGAAACAAAAATCTGTTTAATGTCATCTCATGGTAGTGAAGGAACTGCGCAAGCACTTCCTTCGGTTGTTTTAACTCCACAAGATAGAAAAATGACGGAAATATATTCTTGGATCGAGTTTGACGGATTGATGTATTTGTATCAGAATTCTATATCAGGCAATGAGAAAATGATGAAATGGCTGTCTGATTCTTCTGATAATACCGTTTCTTCTGTGTTATTTAATCATTGGCGTAGTGCAGAAAATAGAACATCTGCCCGTTTTGCAACAGAAGCAACTTTGGATGCTACCGTTTCTGCTGAACGTTTTTATCAGACTTATGCGAATCGTTTGTCTATTACTGATAAGGAACGGTTCATAGAAGCTATGCAGTTGGTAAACCGTGCGGATGTTTTTGCTACAACGAACTTGGGGAATATTGGTTTTTGTTGGATGGGAGCATGGGGCAATGGTGGCTCTTATACTTGGATGAGTAAGGACAATATTGATTATGCGAGGACAATTTATTTGAATGCAGGTAATTTGTTAAAAGAAATTTTAAAACAAACAGAGAAGGGAACTGAGGCTAATCATTATTTGTCTTTTATATGTAACCGTGTACTTTGTTCGGTGCTTTACCTGGATGCTTTCCGTGAGGCTGTGAATATTCAAGGTGTTATTGGAAAAAATCAAACGGCAGAGTCGCAAGCTAAGGTGAAACAAATTTGTGATAAGGCATTGCTTATATTTGACCAGTACATGGCTAAACACGCAGAGATGTTGGAAGACAGAGGATGTGAAGGAACTTTGGTAAGTGTATGGAATTCTCCAATCAGAGGCCTGAAAATTTACAGAGCTCAGTTTGGAGGTGTTCCTATGGATGTCCCTTCTTCTTTGGATGCTGTTGATGCTCCTCCTTTGCCTATTGTATATTAATTCTTAAAATTATATGTCATGAAAAACCTTTTGTTTACAGCATTATTTGCTGGTATGACTTTATGTGTTTCTGCACAAAAAACGGTTTATGTCTCCCCTACAGGAAATGATGCATGGACAGGAGAACAGCATAGACCATTTAAAACGTTGAATAGAGCTTTCGTTGAAAGTGAAAATAATCGGGATACACTGTATATCGAAGCAGCTTCTGGAGATTATTTTTTGGAAAAATCTTTGGAACTGTCAGATCGTTTAAATTGTCCGGTAGTTGTAAGAGGAGATGAAAAAAATAAGCCTCGCTTTTTGGGCGGTATTAAAATCCAGCAATGGGAAAAATACCGGGATGGTATTTATCGGGCATATGTGCCGGAAGTAAAACGCTATGGTTATCAGTTTGAACAGTTTTTTGTAAATGGGGTGCGTGCTATACAGGCAAGGACTCCTAATAAGGACTGGTTTTATGTAAAGGGTTATAAGGAATATCCTTATGTATCAGGGGTTCGTTCGGCAAATTATGCGACTCAAAAAATAATGATGGACAAGCAGGATTTAAAATCCCTTTCCGGCCTTTCGGCTAGTGAGTTGGCAGATATCCGTTTTCGTTTTTATCATAAATGGGACATTACGCAGAAAGAAGTTGCATACGCTTGTCCTGATTCGGGATTTGTCTATTTTCATGGTGGAGGTATGAAACCATGGAATCCTATATCGGAAGGTGCCCGTTATATTATGTATGGATATAAGGCAGCTTTGGATATGCCGGGTGAGTGGTATCTGGACAAAGCCGAGGGTTATGTATATTATATGCCAAGAACGGGTGAGAATCTGGAAACTGCAGAATGTATTGTTCCGACATTGCACCAGTGGATTGTTGTAAAAGGCAAGAGTGGAGCTGTGCTGAAAGACATACGGTTTGAAAATCTTTCTTTTCAGTATGCTGCATATTCGATGCCTAAATTTGGAGATGAACCGATGCAGGCGGCTGCTATCGTTGAGGCTGCTGTAGAGTTGGAACATGCCAATAATGTAAATTTTGTAAATTGTGAAATGCAGCATACGGGTGGTTATGCCATTTGGCTTAAGGCTGCTTGTGCAGATAATACAATAGAACATTGTTACATTGCAGATCTTGGTGCCGGAGGTATTAAAATAGGTTCACCCTGGTATACGAATGATTCTACGCTGATTAGCAGACGTAATGTTGTTAATAACTCGATTATCACGCATGCAGGTAGTGAGCTCCCCTGTGGAGTTGGGGTCGCTATATTCCATGCATCGGATAATAAAGTTACGCATAATGAAATTTCTGATTTGAGATATTCCGGAGTTTCTGTTGGTTGGGTATGGGGGTATAATAACTCTTATGAAATTTGGACCAATGTGTTGATGAAAGACGGTACGGTTGGTTTTGCACAGGTTCGTTTGGTAAGTCCGGCCGTAAGAAACTTGGTTGCCTATAATCATATTCACCATATAGGCTGGGGTGAACTTTCGGATATGGGAGCCGTGTATACATTGGGAGAGTCTCACGGAACTCGGATTGTGAACAATATTATCCATGATGTACTGTCATACGACTATGGTGGCTGGGGGCTGTATACCGACGAAGGTTCTACGGGTGTAGAAATGAGCTCAAATTTGGTTTATCGTTGTAAAAGTGGTGGCTTTCATCAGCATTATGGAAAGGAAAACAGAATAGAAAATAATATTTTTGCTTTCGGACATTATTATCAGGCTCAGTATACGAGAGTTGAGGATCATTTGTCTTTCCATTTCAGACATAATATAATTCTTCAGGATAAGGGAGAAACGCTTGCTGGTCCGTGGGAGAATGGAAAGATAGATATGGATTATAACTTATATTGGCATCTGGATGGTGAACCTCAGTTTGGAAAGCATTCGTTTGAGGAGTGGAAAAAGTTGAAAGAAAAACATTCCGTGATGATGTCGCCTGGTTTTAAGGATGCCCTTAATGATGACTATAGCTTTGCAACACTGAAAGTTGCCCGTAAGATACATTTTAAACCGTTTGATCTTTCCAAAGTGGGTGTGTATGGTTCTGCCGAATGGAAAGAGAGGGCAAAAATGTCTGCACAACAACTTGATTTATTTAAAGAAATAGCAAAGGTTAGATTGAAAAAATAACAATAAGAAGTAATTTATTATTTATGAGAACATTTTGGTTAAGTATTTGTGTGCTGTTATCTTTAGGGGTAGGTAATGCACAATCCATGCGTGAGCGGTTGCTCATGAATGAAGACTGGCGGTTTGCTAAAGGACATGCTGCCGATAAAGAAAAAGATTTTAATTATGGAAGAGCGTTGTCTTTTTCTAAAGTTGCTTTTATTCAGGAGTCTACTTTGCTGAATGCGGATCAGGAATCTCGTATGTCTATTCCTCATACAGCAAAATTTGATGACAGTAATTGGGAGAAGATATCTCTACCTCATGACTGGGGGATGGCTTTAGGATATAGTAAAGAACAGTTTAAAGTAAAAGGATATCGAAAATTAGGAGGTCGCTCTCCTGAAAATAGTGTAGGCTGGTATCGGAAAACTTTTACAGAAAAACTGACTAAAGGTTGTCGCTATAAGCTTGAATTTGAAGGTATCTTCAGAGATGCGCAGGTTTGGATGAATGGCATTTATTTGGGGAAAGGTGAAAGTGGATATGTACCTTTGGTTTTTGATGTAACAGAATGCTTGAATTATGAACCTGACAGCAAGAATGTAATTACGGTAAGAGTTGATGCAACGCAGTCCGAATTATGGTCATATGAAGGAGCTGGAATTTATCGGAATGTATGGTTGACCAGAGTAGCTCCTGTACATGTTGCTCAATGGGGTACATACGTACAGACAGATGTAAATCTGAATGATAAAACAGCTCAGGTGAAAGCGCAGGTTGAGGTGGAAAACAGTACTTCTCAGGCGGTAGAAGTGGAAATTCGAAATACGATAGTTGATAAAAATGGAGTGAAAAAAGCAGAAGCAAAAACAACTGTCAGTGTGGATGCATTAGCTATTAAAACAGGATTAAGTTCCATGAATTTGCAAAATGTAGATTTGTGGTCTTTGAAATCACCTTCACTTTATAAACTGTATACAGAGATTGTTTCGAATGGAAAAGTTGTGGATAGTTATACTACTTCTTTTGGAGTACGTGATATGAAGTTTGACCCTGATAAAGGCTTTTTCTTAAATGGAGAACGCGTACAGATACAAGGGGTTTGCTGCCATCAAGACCATGCTGGTGTAGGTATTGCAGTACCTGACCAACTGAATGCATGGAGAATTAAGAAACTGAAAGAATATGGAGTTAATGCATACAGAGCTTCGCATAACCCTCCTACAGAATCTGTCCTGAATGCGTGTGACAGTCTTGGAGTTTTGGTTATGGATGAAATGCGAGTATTGAGCGCCAGTGATGAAGGTCTGAATCAGATGAGTACTGTGATTCGGAGAGACCGAAATCATCCATCTATATTTATTTGGTGTTTGGGTAACGAAGAACCTGCTATTCAAGGTTCAGAAAAAGGAATCATGATTATTGAACGTATGAAGGCAATCCAGCGTAAATTGGATCCAAGCAGACCTTGTACGGCTGCTATGAATGGTAGCTGGGGACAAGGTTTTACCAAGGCTGTTGATGTACAAGGTTTTAATTATTATACTATAGGAACTTGGACAAAGGGAGGTAGTGTAGATGATATACATAAAAGATTCCCGAATTTACCTTGTATCTTAACAGAAGAAGCCAGTACGCTGATGACTCGTGGCATTTATAAAACAGAAGCAGAAAAAGGATTTCACCAATCCTATGATAGAGATCATCCGGATTGGGGAGCAACAGCTCAGCGTTGGATGAAGTTTGTAGATGAGAGAAAGTTCCTGGCAGGTGCTTTTGTATGGACCGGATTTGATTATGGAGGTGAGTCTGTTGCACACTATTGGCCTGGAGTTGTTTCTCATTTTGGTATTCTTGATTATTGTGGTTTCCCGAAAGATGCATTCTGGTATTATAAAGCGTGGTGGACGGATGAACCAGTTTTGCATGTTCTGCCACATTGGAATGGCTTGGGTACTGATTCTGTAGATGTACATGTATATACGAATATGGATCAGGTTGAGCTTATTGTAAATGGTAAAAGTCAGGGAAAACAACAAGTTGCTAAATATGATATACCTGCATGGCGTGTTAAATATGTTCCGGGTTCCGTAAAAGTAAAAGGTTGGAAAAACGGTAAGAAGTATACACAAACTGTTGAAACTACCGGAGAACCAGTAGCTCTGCAATTGTTGGATGAGTCGATGCATAAAGTTAAAGCGGATACGCGTGATGTAGCAGTCGTGACTGTTAAAGTGTTGGATAAAAAAGGAAGACTTATTCCTACTGCTGAAAATAAAATACAGTTTAATGTAACAAACGGAAGAATACTTGGAGTAGGAAATGGTCACCCTTCAAGTCACGAAGCAGATGTGTTTGAAGATAAACAGAATGCTTATCGGAATGCTTTTGGAGGATATGCTCAACTGCTGGTAGCCAGTGACGGGTCGGGAAAACCGATATTGATCAAGGCTACATCTGATGGATTAAAGGCAAGTGAATTACATATTGAAGTTGAATAATACAATTGTATTTAGATAAAATGGCATAGAGCCGATTAATTCTTTATGAGTTAATTGGCTTTTGCTATTTATTCAATACTTCGGTAAATTTTTACCGATAAATTAAAATTAAACATAGAATCGGCA
>CAJKDC010000031.1 GCA_905198575.1 uncultured Bacteroides sp.
CATTTAAGCATTAAACAAGAAAATATAGACCTATACTACAAAAATAAGCCACGGACTTATGCAACTGTGCCGTTTCGGGTCATAGCGGAAAGTCTGCATTTCTTTCGAGACTTCACCATTGCCAAACTCGGCAGTTACGCTGACAGTAACCAACTGCCCGGCTAGCGATTGCGGTAATTTCATTTGCGCATTCCAATTAAAGTCGGTCTGCTGCTTCATGGGCAGTCCTTTTGCCAATTCCTTGCCACCGGCAGAATATCCGTAAGTAACTTTTACGGTACGTGCCACACTGGAGTAGGTATTTACCGAGAGAACTACCGTTCCGTCAGCCGCCACAACAGCACGTCCATTATCAACCGAAGCGATTCGCAGTGAACAGTCCTGATACGGATAACGGATTTCTGAGGAGAGGCTTCCTTTGCCGTCCACTGTGAGCACACGGAAAGAAGAAGGAGAATGGTCATACGAACCACGGACATGTCCGGGTGAGCAGACCATCAGCACATCCGAGTTGTCCGGACGATACATGCGATGATGATGCCAGTGTCCATATAGCCATGCCTTCAAGTTATAATCGGCCAAATCAATATACCCCTTCTCTTTGCTGCCGAACCGGAAATGCCCGTCGCCACTCATCACACTATGATTAAAGGCAATCACCGGACGATTCTCCGGTACATATTTCAAATCATTCTTAAGCCATTCTCCGATGCTCTCTCTGCTGTAGGTAGACCGGCCGTCACCGTGTTCCATCGGAGTCACGATGTAATGAATATTTCCTATGTCAAACGAATAGTAAGTCGGGCCAAAGAATTCTTCAAAACCCTCTTCGCCGTAACTTCCACGTCCTAAATCATGATTTCCCACACAGAAGAAAGCCTGAGCCGTCGGCATATTCTCTGTATTGAAGAACTGCTGATAGCTTTCAAAGTCGTCACGGGTAATATCGCCCGTATGTATCAGAAAAGCCACATGCTCGTTTTGTGCATAATCGCGCAAAGCCTTCGATGCAAGCGCATGGCCATCATTGCCGGAGCGCATGGTGGGGTCCATGTGTGTATCGGATATATGAATAAACCGGTGTGTCCCATCCTTGGCCACCAGTCCGGCGGGCTGCACTTGCAGAGCAAAATCATAGCTCTGTTGTACCTCGTTTATCCGCTGGAAATAAGCAGGAGCACGGAATCCGCTCGGGACCGTAATAAATACAAAGCGTGCATTTTCATGTCCCGGCAGGGAGAAATGGCCTGCAGCATCCGTCTGCACAACATTCAATCCGTCGGATACCGATACTTTCGATATAAGTTTCTCACCCTTATCAAACCGTCCATTATGGTTTGCATCCACAAACACCCGACCTTCATATGCCGCCACAGTCTCTGCACAAACGCCCAATAGCAGGGCTAATTTCATCCATTTTCTTTTCATAGTGATGATTATTTCAGTAAACAATAATTTCAACAACCGGCATCAACGTTCCAAAGGCCATACCTTTATACGGGTTGTACCCGACAACGACTCAAACAGTCCTACAACAGGATTCGCAGCGCGCGATACCCCAAAATAGTCTTTATCCGAAACGAAAGGAGTTCCGTCCTGATTCTCAAACGGCAGTCCGCTCAGTTTTGTTATCCCCAGTTGCGCTGCATCTATCTTCTTACCTTTGAATCCGGCCAGTTCGCTCAGACTTACATCACTCACCAGGTATACCTCCTCTCCTACTTCTTCCAGACGCAGGTTCGGATTTACAGCATCCTCTGTCCAGCCTTGTTCTTTGCCTGTCATCGGTTTCGCTCCGTTGCAGAAGATATTGTCCGCTGCATAAATAGGCCATTGCGACTTGTCGAACGCTATCATACCATACTTCATGTCCTTGTTTGTACCCCCGACAAAAATGTTGTTATAGAAACGGTGGTCTCCTTCCGTAATTGTCCGGAAACCTTTCACCTGTGTAGAATGGTTCAGATGATAAGGTGTATAACGCTGGTCGTCCATCGGCTTGATGCCACCTGTAATGATATTATGCAGAAGAGCTCCTCCGTCCGTATTTTCCGCAAACGATTTGGAGGACAGCATGATATTATTGTCTACTACATAAGGTCCGTGGTCCACTTCAAAGAAAACATCTTCAGCCAGATTATCATAAAGTAAATTAGAAGAGACCCGTGCGCCCTGAGCCATCCAGTCCATCCAGATTCCGAAGTTTCCGGAATTATGAATCCGGTTATGATGGATGTACGTATCAATGGCTCCATGCAGTTTGATTCCTGCCATTTCCGCACCTCCGAATTGCTGTTTCGCAAGGATATTATAGATATGATTTCCGTAAATCTCACTAAAGGCACCACCCATGCTTCCGCAAATACCGGTCTGTTCACAATCGGAAATTATATTGTTGCGCACGATGTGCGAACCTACATTGGCCTTGTCCCATCCTTTTCGCAGGACGTTAAAGATAACTTCGATATAATGCAGTGTGCCGTCCAGACGTTTGTCGTTGCATTCCAGGTTATGTCCGCTGCTGCGTTCTTTGCCCAACGTAATGCCATTGGAACGCGAATTCTTTATTACATTGTCTTCAATAATCCATCCCTTGCACCAATGGGTAGCCACCATACCCACCTGTTCTGCTGTGGGAGCTGCCCACTGAGTAGCCGCCTGACTGAAATGGAATCCCCGGATGGTTAGGTAGTTCAAGCCTTCACGTGTAGGATAGAAGCAGGTAGGGCGTACGGATACTTCCGTAACTTCTTTATTCGGGTCGGCAGTTCCAAAATTGGCATAGATGGTCGTATGCTCGGCATCTACTTCTGCATACCATACATTGGTGCAGCCTTGCGGGTCACGGATGGTCTTTAATGTATCCGGCTGATAGACCTTATCCAAGGAGAAAGCTTCGTACAGTGAAACGTCATTCAGATACACATCGGCCGTGTGGTGTATTTTGTCCGACCAGAGCCAGTCGCCGTACAGCCGGTCATTGAACGGATTGTAATTGCCAAAGAAACCGTTGGGCAGCACAAGCTTCCACACCTGTTTGTTCTTCTTTTCCCGTTTCCAGCCTGTCACCAGTTCCGAGCCCTTGATTTCTACTTTCTCACCTTCGGCCGCACGATACAGAATCCGTCGGGCATCGCTTTCGCCTCCGTTCAAAGGGTTAATCCATTCACGGTATGTCCCCCGATGCACCGTTACGGTATCTCCCGGCAAAGCCAGCTGGGCCGCCCGGTTAATGGTCCGGAAGGGAGTTGCCATATCTCCACTGGCAGCGTCATTTCCTGTTGGAGACACATGATATTCTTTTGCAAACAGACTGCTTGCAGACAGCAGCAGACAGATGGATACGATTGATGTTTTCATAATATTCTTCACCACTATATTATAAGGTTTGACATTCTTTTAAGAAAGAAAGCCATCATACACAATGACGGCTTTCTTTCAACACGCGTTTTTTCATCATAGCCTAAATTAAAGTAAGATTAGCATTAGCCCACAGCCTACAGGCTGCGATATAAATAATCCCTACAGGAAAGATTTTCCTGATGTCTCTGTAGTTATGTAGGCTTTAAAGGGATACACACACAAGGGTAAGATGTTTTTTATTGTTAAAATTATTGTTAAGAAAGGTGTGTCTTTACCTTATCACAAGAATGATCTGTCTTCATTACATATGAAATAAATGTACAGCAAAAAAGTGACGTGTCTGCGGCATTGCAATGATAAGGTGTGGATACAAAGACAAAAAAGAATATCAACGTAAAGTAAGCATTAGCCATACGTAGACAACCTTACGGAGCAAAGCCAGCGCAGCGGTGAGATGGTTTTCTACAGTACGCTTACTGATACCCAGCCGAAGGGCAATCTCCTGATTGGAGAGTCCTTTCTCACGGCTCATGCGGTAGACCAGCTGACGTTGTGGCGGCATTTGCTGTACAGCCGCCTGTATCGTGGCCTGCAATTCACGCGCAAACAGCTGCTCTTCTTCCGAACGGGCTTCTGTATTGGTTTCCAGATATTCTTTTACATATTGTTCGGTGACTTCCAGATGGTCAAAATAATCATAGACCTTGAAGCGGGCCATCTGATAGAGGTAGGCAGAAATAGATTCTACATGTGCAAGCCGGGCACGGTCTTTCCACAAGGAAAGAAACAGCTCCTGACACATGTCACGGCTCAATTCTTCATCGTGTGTCAACCCCGTCAGGAATGAAACCATCTTGGGCTGATACAGAAAAAACAATTGCTCGAATGCATGTACATTCCCAGCTGCTATTTCCGACAAAATATGTAAATCTATTTTTTCCATAGGCTAACAGAGTGCAAAAGAAATATTTTTTCTGAAAAAAATAAATGTTTGGACAAACTTTTTTAGTGATATTTCTTTCACATATCCGCCAGATTTACAAAAAGATTTTGCGATAATGAAAAGTACTGTTTGCTGTAAAAATGTCGTTTAAATCACTCAATTACAGCTTAAAGGGCTGGTTCTGAAAGCTGAATCCAACTGAAAAAACCGGCCCTTTTTGCTTTGAGTCTATCATCGGAGAAAGACAATATTACTCTTCCTCGTAAACACCTTCACGCGACAATGGCTTGTCCAAATTGGCTACTCCCAAAGCGGTTACAGCCGTTACTGTAGCCGTGTGCTCCAGATACTCGGGAATGTTCTTGGTAAACAGGTCGCGCTCGGTGTGCCAGATTTCTCCATAGCTGAAGTTATACCCCTTGATATCTTTCGTAGTGAATCCGCAAGTAGGCACTCCATACGTGGCAAACACTTCCGAATCGGTACCTCCTGCCACTTTCGGGCGTTTGCGGGGCTCACGCACTGTCACCTCAAACGGAATGTCGGCACGTATCTTCTTCAAAGGCTCCGTAATCTGTTCAAAATCGTCAATCATGGCTTGCGAAACAGCAATTCCTACCGGGGGTTCCGGACCACCGTCACGATTGAACACATTCAGAATTTTCGGCAATTCCTGCTGATGCTTCTTACAGTATGCCTTTGAGCCCAGCAATCCGAACTCTTCACCCGCAAAGGCAATGAAACGTATCGTCCGCTTCGGCTTCGCACCCGACAGGGCCAGCATGCGGGCTGCTTCCATCATCGGAGCAATCCCCGTACCGCAGTCTACTCCGCCTGTTCCGACATCAAAAGAATCCAGATGCCCGCAGACGATTACCTGTTCGTCAGGATACTTGCTGCCCCGGATGGATGCCACTACATTGTGGTATTTCACCGGACCCAACTTGAAGTGATTGCGAATGTCAAACTCCAGCAGGAAGTCTTCTCTCCGCTCCTTCACCATCTGGGCTATAACATCAAACTGCTGAGAGTCCAGCTTGATATCGGGCACTTCGGGCAGGTTGTCGAATGTCAGACTGTCTATCATCTTCCGGTCGTAAAGGGCACGGATGGGCACCTCGGACGACTGAATGAATCCCAAAGCACCCGCCTCTACCATCTCATGGTAGAAAAGCGCCGGAAATTCCCGGTAAGGAATCATTTCGTTTTTCTCGCCATTCGCCCAGTTACGTCTCCGGAGCTCGGCATTTTTCTTGTCAATCTCTTCATTTTCCTTCTTCACCACCTGGCGGATAGAATCTCCCTGCGCAGAGCGGTCGATGGGCCATCCGTTGTTTGTACCGAAAATCAGGACCCATGCTCCTTTCAACTTGAGCCGCATGCGCTCAAATTCCTGTTCGGTATGTGGCTCGGCCAGCACGTGTCCGCGCTGTACGCCTTTTGTTCCCGAAGTATAAGAAGGAGTGGCAAAGTGCAGCGTCATCCCGTGGTCGTGACTCAACAGCTTGCCAGACCAAGGCCCGCGATTGAACCCTACCGGAAGTTCGCCTGCCTCTTCCAGATGTACTTCCAGTCCCCACTTCTTGTATTCGCGTACCATCCATTCTGCCGCATTCTCATAGGCATCCGAGCCGATGGGGCGCCCTCCAAAACGATTGGTCAGTATATCAAGCTGGTGCACGGCCTGATTGTCCTGACGACCTATTTCAATGATTTTATCGACGACGGCTTTCTGTGCCTGAAAAGGCTGCGCCAATAAGGTTACAAAAGCCGCACAAAGCAATGTTTTTTTCTTCATATATGATAGATTTTTAAATGTTTCCGGATACAAAATAAAAGTGTTTTTCGGAAATTAACAAAAATTATTTGCACCTATATTTGTTTACTCTTCTTCAATTAAAAACACATTCATTAATCATTTTTTATTAGCTTTGTAATCTAATAAAAGAAAAACATGAACAACAAGACTGCATTAAGCATAGATTACAGCTGGTTGGAAGCATTGAAAGAGACAGACCGCAAGTTGATTTGTTACCTTGCTTACAACACAGATTTGGTGGAGATGAAGCACCTCACTAGCTCAAGCCTCAAGAATCCTTTCCGCAACGTATCCGATATAAAAGAGCGGTTGGAAAGACTGACGCAAGAGATGCTAGTCGATACAATCAGGAGCTATTGGGATAAAATGATGGACGACGGGAGTTTCAGAGTTTATTTGGACGACTATTTTACAGTTAACTATTACACACTGACCCAAAAGCCGGAATGGGAAAAAGAATTCATGGCTTATCTGCAAGGCAACAGCAGAACCCGGAAAGTCCTGCTCAATATTCTGGAAAAGGCTATAGCGGGAGAAAATGTCACGTTGCTGTCCGACTGGTACTATGCAGAGATTCAGCAATGCCTGCTACCGGTGGCTTTCGACCCTGTTTTTCGTCCGGTCATCACCAACATGCCCTCTATCCTATTTGTTCCTTTACTGTCCAAACTGACAGATATACTGATAAAGAATGATATGCTCGACAGGGACGACTGTCTGGAGCAGCTGATTGAAGCAAAACATGACCTTGCCCCGTCTGAACAGGAACGGCTGAAATCCCTGCGTGCACTCTACCGCTATTATGCTTTTGGCGAATACATCCCGGTAAATGCTCCCCAGGAACCCGCTTACTGGATACTGAAAGGTGTACGCGCCATGCACGAAAAGCATTATGCCGAAGCACTGGAGTTCTTCTACAAGGGATTGAAGCTGCGCAACAAAGTATCGCAGGTCAAAAACATATTCGACAATTTTCTGGATTGTTACTTCCTTATTATGGCCTACGTACGCGAGGGATCTGAAGCAAGCCGCAAAAAATTGCAGCAGTTCCTACGCAAGAATGAGGTGAACAACCGCCTGAATTATCAGCCGGCAGTCATCCTGGCCGACACTTATCTCAGCGAAGAACAGACACCAGAAAAGAAATGGATTGAAAACCTCCTGTATAAAACACCCGGATTTCATTTTCTGGGATGCCTGTTCGCCCGTTACTTTTCGATAGATACGGACGAATATCCCATCGACCTGAAACCGGTAATGAATCAGCCCCAGATGGCTGTTCTGCGCAACGAACTGGCTGCCTATCTCCCCATGTCGGAGACAGAACGCAAGGAACTGCAACGCATAATGGGCACACCTGTCCTTACCTCCATATTCCGGAAACAGCCGTGGGAAAACACCCTTGACCTGCTGCTACAGGATGCTCTGCAACAACAGGAGCCAGATGCTGTGAATCAAAGACAAATCCGACTGGCCTACATCATCCGTAATGGCTACTCGGTAGAAATGCGCGAACAGACGCTCCTGAAATCGGGTAAATGGGGAAGCGGGAAGGCCTTGTCGGGCATCCGTTATTACGAAGGACCCTTTGAACTGATGGACGAGCAGGATAAAAAACTGTGGAGCATTGTCCGTAACGAGTATAGCTATGTCAGGCCGGAAGACATCATCCCCTGGCTGGTGGGATGCGACCATATATATGCGGGTTCCTATGCACCATTCAGTCCGGTGACTATCGAAGAAGAGAAGCCCTACCTGACTATCGATAGAAAGAAGCAGGGGTTTGTAGTGAACTCCAACCTCACGAAAAGGGATTTCTCCGGTACACCGAAAAAACATATTATCCGCCAACTCACCGATACGCACTATGTGGTGATTCCTCTAACCGACAAGCAATGGAATTACTACCGGCGCCTGCTGATGCAAGAAGAATTTCCGCCCGAAGCCGAAAGTAAACTGAAAGAAGTGCTTTCGCAAATCGGCGGAACAGTTGAGGTGCACTCCGACCTGCTGGAAAATGGTTCTACGCTGGAAGCTGTGGAAGGGAACAGCCAACTTTGCCTGCAAGTGCGCCAGCAAAGACTGGGGTATGAAGTAGCTATCCTTATCCGACCGCTTCCTGGCGGACAGAAGACTTATCTTCCGGGTAAAGGAGCCGGTATCGTATTCGACGAAACCGACGGTAAGCGTGTGCAAGTAAACCGGAACATGAGCAGGGAACAAAACAACTATAAAGCGCTGGCTGCTTTTCTGGATGCCGAACTGGAAATACAAATCAATGATTCCAACCTCTGGCTAAGTTTGGAAAACATGCTCGGCCTGCTGGAGTATGTGACCAACAACGCCGACACCGTTTATCTGGAATGGCCCGAAGGTGAAAAGCTGTCGCTGAGACAAGCTCCTGACAGCGGAAACTGGAATGTAAACCTGCGTACTGCCGGAAACTGGTTCGAAGTGGAAGGTGAAGTACGGATTGATGAGCAGCACGTAATAAGTATGGCCCAACTGCTGGATTTGCTGGCTGCCGGAAAAAGCAATTACATCCGTCTGAATGAGAAAGAGTATATGCAACTGGGCGAAAACCTGCGCAAGCAACTGGAGCGTTTGGAGTCGCTGGCTGTAAAAGAGCGTGGAAAAATAAAGATTTCTCAATTCAATACGCCACTGCTGGACAAGGCTGTGAATGGGGTACTGTCCATCGGATGCGACAAACAGCTGAACGAACTGAAGAATAACATCACCAAAAGCTTGAAGCAGGAACCTCCCGTACCTGCAATGCTGCAAGCAGAATTGCGCGACTATCAGTACGAAGGTTTCCGCTGGATGGTGCGACAGACCGGATGGGGAGCAGGAGTCTGTCTGGCCGATGACATGGGACTTGGCAAGACTGTACAGACCATTGCTTTCCTACTGCATCGGGCACAGCAGGGGCCGTCGCTGGTGGTGGCTCCGGCATCGGTTATCCCCAACTGGTGCAGCGAGCTGAACCGCTTTGCTCCTGCACTGAAAATCTCTGTGCTCAACAAGAGTACCGACCGCAAAGCTTTGATTGCAGAAGCGGCCGACAATGAAGTGGTACTGTCGACCTACGGCCTGCTGGTAAACGAGGAGGAAAGTCTGACAGATAAAGCCTGGAATGTGGTTTGCCTGGACGAAGCACACACCATCAAGAACCGCGACACCAAAATGTCGAAGGTGACGATGCAGCTTCAGGCATCGGCCCGCCTCATCCTTACGGGTACTCCTATCCAGAATCATCTGGGCGAGCTATGGAATCTCTTCAGCTTTATCAATCCCGGCTTGCTGGGAAGCTACGAACAGTTTCACACGAAATTCATCGCTCCCATAGAAGGAAGCAATGACAAGGAGCGGCAGTTGCAACTGAAACGCATCGTGCAACCTTTTATGCTACGCCGTACAAAGGCTGAAGTGATAGAAGAATTGCCCGAGAAAATGGAAATTACCATTCCCGTAGAGCTCTCCAGTGAAGAAATGGCTGCCTACGAGGTTATCCGCCGCAAGGCGAAATCGATGCTGGAGGAGGAAAACAGGGTGAGCGTCAGTACGCTGGCCGAAATCACAAAGCTGCGGCAGGCTGCCTGCTCGATAGCCCTGACGAATAAAAAATGGAAGGGTGATACTACTAAAATACAGATTCTGCTCGACCAGATTGACGAGATAAAAACCGGACAGAACCGGATGCTGATTTTCAGCCAGTTTACTTCGTTCTTGAAGTTGGTGAGAAAGAAACTCGACGAGCGCCACGAGCCTTATCTTTATCTGGACGGCAGTGTCAGCTTGAAGCAACGCGAGATGTTGGTAAAGCGCTTCCAGAACGGTGAGTGTCCGTTATTCCTTATCAGCCTGAAGGCCGGCGGACTGGGACTGAATCTTACGGGAGCCAACTATGTCATTCATCTGGACCCGTGGTGGAATCCGGCTATCGAGCAACAGGCTACGGACCGCGCCTACCGTATTGGCCAGGAGCGTAATGTCACTGTGTACCGACTTATCGCACAGCACACCATTGAAGAAAAAATAGTACGGCTCCATCATTCCAAACGGGATTTGGCCGACTCGCTGCTTGAAGGAGCAGACTTGGCTGGTAAACTGACAGAAAAGGAACTGATGGATATGCTGACAGAAAATTAAAGCTGCCGCACATTCAACGGCAAATCCGGATTCTAAAAGAATGATTTGTATAAAAAGCAATTGCACGACCGACAGGCCGCGCAATTGCTTTCAATAGGAAACGGGCAGATGTGCCTTGCCCGATTTGTACACGTGTTTATCTTAATATATCTACATTCCCCCTTCGTGCGGCGGACGCATACCGCCTTCAGGATGTTCTCCCATAGGCGGCCTGTGCTCCATCCGCTTCTCAAAGCGTTCACGCTGCTCTTTCAATACTAATTTATAGACTTTTTTATATTGCTTGTCGGTAAGGTTAAGCGCATTCTTCAGCCGGTCAGTTTCCCGCTTGGCTTCTTTATCCGGACTCGGAATCTCTCGGGGCAATTCCTTTTTTCCGGTTTTTCAGGCTCTCCACTTGTCTGGGCCTGCACCTGCAAGGTCAGCAATGCCACTGCTGTTCCTAATATAATTTGTTTCCACACAGATTTCATAAGCAAGAATTATTTTCTTTTTGATTACGAAACAAAGGTAGGAAACTTCATGTCAGGATAAAAAAAGAATAGACCAATCCCGGTATTTTACCGATGAATCAAGCCATTTCTTCCGTTTCTTCCTCTTCTTCGTCCAGGATACGTGCCGATTCCACCTTCTCCAGACGGGCACGCAGTTGCGGCATCAGCGACTTGCGGATGCGCAGCTTCATGTAGCAGTCCATATCGTAGCTCTGCGAAAGAATTTCGGGCTGTTCCTCTTTTACGATGCGCATCACATCATTCATAAACGGATATTCAAAAGCCAGGGCAATGTCCTCGTCCACAGTCTTTTCGATTACGGTTGCTCCTGCCAGTGCTTCGGCTGCAGCGGCACGGTAAGCCACAATCAGTCCGCTGGTTCCCAACTTGATACCTCCAAAATAGCGTACCACAATTACCAGCACGTCTGTCAGCTCATTGGAGTTGATTTGTCCCAGAATAGGCTTTCCTGCAGTACCCGACGGCTCGCCATTGTCGTTGGTACGGAAGTTCTTGCGGGCAGCTCCCAGCATATAGGCATAGCATACGTGACGGGCATCATAGAAACGCTTCTGATAGGTTTCCAGGTGGGCCTTCACTTCTTCCAGCGTACGCACGGGCAGCGCAAAAGCCAAAAACTTGCTGCGCTTTTCGGTATAAATGGCTTCAGACAGTGACTCAATGGTTTTATAGGTATCTTCCTGTGGCGTCATATTGTGTAGTGTATTTATTGGATTGAATGATTTTTTTCGGTAATTCTTAAAAATTGTGCAAAGATACAATTTTTTTCGCGCCTTGTAAAAAAATCGGGCACAATGCAAGACTTACCCTGCGGCAAAAGTCCTAAAAAACAAGGCAGGATGCCCATTCACACCCCTAAAAGGGGGGGGATTATGGTCTCCTGCCTCATCATTTAGTGTAAAGCCACCGTAAATATAAGCAATTTATTCCAATTTATGAACAACTACACCCGAACGAAGTTTCGGTTCGAACCAAGTTGTCTTGGGTGGCATGATATTTCCTGTATCGGCAATGTCCATCAGCTGCTTCATGGATACCGGATAAAGTGCCAGTGCCATCTTCATTTCGCCGCTGTCTACCCGCTTCTTCAGTTCGCCCAGACCACGGATTCCGCCTACGAAATCAATACGTTTGTCGGAACGCAGGTCCTTGATGCCCAGAATCTCATCCAATATCAGATTGGAAGAAATGGTTACGTCGAGCACGCCTATCGGATCGTTATCGTCGTACGTACCAGGGCGGGCAGTCAGGCTGTACCATTTGCCTTCCAAGTAGAGCGAGAAGTTATGCAGACATGTAGGTCTGTATTCATCGGCTCCCATGTCCTTCACCTCGAAATTCTTTTCCACGGCCTGCAGGAATGCCGCCGCATCCAGTCCGTTCAAGTCTTTCACCACACGGTTGTAATCAATGATGGTGAGCTGGTCGGCCGGAAAACAGACTGCCATGAAGTAATTGTACTCTTCGTCGCCGGTATGATTCGGGTTCTGACGGGCTTTCTCCAAACCCACCAAAGCAGCTGCCGCACTGCGGTGATGTCCGTCGGCAATGTAAAGCGCCGGCATCTGTGCAAACTGGCGGGTGATGGCTGCAATGTCATCGTCATTGTCCACTACCCAGAACGTATGACCGAAACCGTCGTCGGGAGCTACAAAATCGTACTCAGGCTGACGGGCCGTGTATTTGGCTACCAGCGCATCGAGTACGGCATCATCGGGATAGGCCAGAAATACCGGACCGATGTTGGCATTGGTGGCACGGATGTGCTTCATACGGTCTTCCTCCTTGTCGCGGCGGGTCAGTTCATGTTTCTTGATGACACCGTTCACATAATCCTCTACCCATGCCCCGACTACCAGTCCGTACTGGGTCTTGCCGTTCATGGTCTGCGCATAGACGTAGTAACAGGGTTTGTCATCCTGCACCAGCCACCCTTTTTCCTGGAAAAGGCGGAAATTCTCCGCAGCTTTTTCATACACTTTGGGTAAATGTTCGTCTGTGCCTTCCGGAAAATCAATCTCCGGACGGATAATGTGATAGAGCGACATCTCGTTGCCTTCGGCTTCGGCTCTGGCTTCGGCCGAACTGAGCACGTCGTACGGGCGGGAAACTACTTTCTCCACCAGGTTCTTTGGAGGGCGTATGCCTCTGAATGGTCTGATAACTGCCATATACTATGTTCCTTTCTAACTTCTAAAATTATTTATTGACACGGAATTTCTCGCATCCTTCCTTGAAGAAGGCCACAATCTGCCGCGCAGCTGCAATGCCAGCGTTGATGTTGGCTTCGGCAGTCTGGGCTCCCATCTTCTTGGGAGTAGAGAAATAACGGCCGGGGAAGAGTGCCGCAAACTCTTCGTGATGCACCGGCATGATGTCGGTCACGAAACGGAAAGCAGTACGGTCTTCCATAAGGCGAAGCAAGTCGGCCTCGTTGATGACTTCCTTACGCGCTGTATTGACGAGCACACTGCCACGCGGCATGCGGTTCACCAGTTCATAGTTGATGGAATTCTTGGTTTCGGGAGTAGCAGGCATGTGCAGTGACACGATGTTGCACTGAGAATACATTTCCTCGACAGTATCGGTCGGTATCACACCGTCGGCTGCGATGACTTCCTTCGGACAATAGGGGTCGTATGCATATACTTCCATGCCGAATCCTTTGGCGATGCGGGCCACATTACGGCCTACATTACCGTACGCATGAATACCCAGCTTGCGGCCTTTCAGCTCTGCACCTGCCTTGCCGTCGTAGAAACTGCGCATAGCCATAATGAGCAGACCGAATACCAGTTCGGCCACTGCATTCGAGTTCTGTCCCGGTGTATTCATCACGCACACACCATGAGCTGTAGCAGCATTGAGGTCCACATTGTCATATCCGGCACCTGCACGAACCACAATCTTCAGTTCTTTGGCAGCGTCGAATACTTCCTTATCTATCACATCACTGCGGATAATCAGCGCATTTGCATCTTTCACAGCCTCCAGCAGCGCTTTCTTGTCAGGATATTTTTCGAGCAGTTCCAATTCAAAACCTGCATTCTCTATCACTTCACGGATACCGTCTACCGCAACTTTGGCAAACGGTTTTTCTGTAGCAACCAATACTTTCATAACGCAACTACATTTTAAGTGGATAATTTTTTAGTGTAATTTCTCAAATTCCTGCATGCAGTCTACCAGTGCCTGCACACTTTCCAGAGGCATGGCATTGTAGCAAGATGCACGGAAACCGCCTACCGAACGGTGGCCTTTGATACCTACCATACCGCGGTCGGTAGCAAATTTCAGGAAGTCTGCTTCCAAGTCCTTATATTCGTCGGCCATTACGAAACAGATGTTCATATACGAACGGTCTGCCTTGTCGGTCACAGTACCGCGGAACAGCTTGTTGCGGTCTATTTCACCATACAGCAAGTCGGCACGTTCCTTGGCACGGCGCTGCATTTCTTCCACACCACCCTGTGCCTTGATCCAGCGCAAAGTCTGCAAAGCTGCATAAATAGGAACTACCGGCGGTGTATTGAACATAGAGCCCTTGTCTACATGCGTCTGATAGTTCAGCATGGTAGGAATATGGCGTGAAACCTTACCCAGTGCATCGTTCTTCACAATAACGAAAGTCACACCGGCAGGAGCCAGATTCTTCTGTGCACCTCCGTAAATACAGATATATTTGGAAACGTCAATCGGACGTGAGAAAATGTCGGACGACATGTCGGCTACCATCGGCACACCCACGTTCAGGTCTTCGTGCCATTCGGTTCCGTAAATCGTATTGTTGGTTGTAACGTGCAGATAATCCACATCAGCAGGTACTTCCCAACCTTTCGGCAGATAAGTATACCCCTCTTTTTCCGAAGTAGCGATTTCGAGCGCTTCACCGAAAGCCTTGGCTTCCTTCAGCGCTTTCTTGGCCCATGTACCCGTATTCAGGTAAGCAGCCTTCTTTTCGAGGAAATTATATGGAACCATACAAAACTCCATACTTGCTCCACCGCCCAGGAACAGAACCGAATACCCTTCGGGAATGTTCAAAAGTTCTTTAAACAATGCAACTGCTTCGTCCACTACCGGCTGAAAATCTTTGGCACGATGGCTGATTTCCATCAAAGAAAGACCAGAACCATTAAAATCGAGTATAGCTTGTGCTGTTTTTTCAATCACCTCACGAGGTAGAATAGATGGCCCCGCATTAAAATTATGCTTTTTCATATGAAGTTTGGTTTGGTTTAACAATCATGTTAACTGAATCTCTATTTGCGAAGTTACACATTATTTCGATACTTCCAAATGAAAAGCTTATAATTTTACGCAAAAATCGCCACGCAACTATCAATTAGCCGTTTTAGAAATGCTTTTAATTACATATTGACACGAGAATACCAGCTGATGAAAATACCGGCCTTAAAAGTGCTTTCCAAAGTGAGCCTGCCGGTTGCGCTCAACCAGCAGGCTCTATCACAAAGATACTATTTTGCTACTTCTATCAAAGTTTTTACCCCCTTAATCTTCTCGCCTTGTATCAATTTTAACACTTGCTTTATCTTTTTGCGAGAAACGGCTGCGTAAGCATAATGATCCTTCACGTCGATGCGGCCCACTTCTTCCTTGCTGAGGCCACCCTTTTTCGACAGGAATCCTACAATATCTATCTTGTTCACCTTGTCTTTTTTGCCTTTACCTATATAAAGGGTTTCGAACAGCGGTTGTGCAGGCTTGGGCAATACTTCGGGGAACTCAAAACGCTCCATATCGGCCGGCAGATAATCAGGACGCCGGTCATCGGCATGCAGAATTACGTAGGCACTTCCCTCGGCATCCCAGCGGGCGGTACGTCCGTTTCGGTGGATAAATCCGTCTTCGGCTACCGGCAGATGATAATGAATTACGTGGCGGATATCAGGAATATCCAGTCCGCGCGCAGCCAGGTCGGTCGAGATAAAGAGCGAGCAGCTTCCGTTACGGAATTTATAAAGAGCCCTTTCGCGCTGCTCTTGCTCCAGTCCGCCGTGAAACACGCCGCAACTCACCTTCATCGAGCGGAGATACTGCCCTACCCGGTCCACACTTTCACGGTGATTGCAGAACACGATGGTCGATTCACTGCCCAGGCAGCATACCAGGCGGTAAAGCGTTTCCAGCTTGTCCTTCACAGGCGACTCCACCTCATAAAGCTGCAGACGCATGGGCAGCGGCTCGTCTTCGCTCAGGAAATTGAGTTTCACCGTGCGGTTCAGTCCCGTAAAGCGTGGAATCTCCTCGGCATCCGTAGCCGAAAGCAGGAAACGGCGCTTCAAGGCAGGCAACTTACCAATTACATCGGCCATTTCTTCCTGAAAGCCGAATTCCAGCGACTTGTCGAACTCGTCAATCACCAGAATACGCACGGTCGAAGCGTCAATGTTCTGCTTGCCCAGATGGTCGTTCATACGGCCCGGCGTACCGATTACCACAGCCGGCTCTACCCCCTTCAGCGTGCGGTGTTCCTCCATGGCAGGACGGCCACCATAGACACAGACCGCCTTGAAAGGCGTGTTCATCGACTTGAAAACCTGCTCGGTCTGCAAGGCCAGCTCGCGCGAAGGTACCAGTACGATGGCCTGCACCCCCCGCACATCAGCTTTCAGGTTCTGCACCAGCGGTATCAGATAAGCCAGTGTCTTGCCCGAACCGGTAGGCGAAAGCAGGATAACGTCACTTCCTTCCTTATAAACATCGATGGCAGCCTGCTGCATGGCATTGAGATGTTCTATCTTTAAATTGGATAAAATCTTTTCGAGTGTCATACTTAACTTATATATATAGAATTTAGCTTTAACAGCAAAGATACTATTTTTATGCAGAAATCCGGCAACATGCCCCGCCCAATACAATATCAGGATACATTTTTGCTCGTTTAAAAAACATTCCATACCTTTGCGCCGCAAGGGAAATCCCGCATTACAAACAAAAAACTTAACTTTATCATGCTTAATCTAGTACTTAAAAACATACTGCGGACAGCGGTCTGTTGCATCTGTCTTTATATTTCGGCTTCTCCGGTTCAAGCCCAGCTTACCTATCATTTGGGAGGAAGACTTTTTCTTGACGGCGGCATGTACACAAATGCCGGACCGGAATTCAACTCGGGAGTCGGTATAACCGACGTACGCCTTTGCGGAAAAGCCGGATGGGGCGACCACTGGAAAGTAAAGCTGGATGTAGGTTTTGCCCGAAACAAGGTCAGTCTGAAGGATGCCTTCGTGCAATACCACAAACAGCATCACATCCTCCGTGCCGGACACATGATGGGCATGTTCAGTCTGGACCAGTCGTCCAGCTCGAACGACGGACTTTTCCTCGCTGTAGCCAATGTAGCCGGCACCTTCTACCCCGGCCGCCGCGTCGGAGTATCCTATACCTATGCTGCACCGAAAGTATATGCCTCAACAGGTGTTTTCTGTGGCGACGGCCTCAACTCCGACCCCGAAGTCAGCCAAGGAGTAAACGCTACCGGCCGACTGGTATACCGTCCGTTTCACGAAGAAGGAAAACTGCTGCACATCGGCTCGGGGGCTTTCTTCAAAAAGCCGGACCGCATTCAGGAATTGGGCAGAACCATCGAACTGAGCAATACGGGCAACACCAGTCTTCCAGCCCCAGACGTATTCAGCGTCGTTTTGGACAACGTACGGCAACAATGGCAGTGGAACGTAGAATCCATCGTGCAATACAACCGCTTCTTCATGCAGGCCGAATACATGCGCATGTGGGTAAACCGACAAACAGAACCCACCTACAGTGCACACGGCGGATACGTGCAGTGCGGATGGGTATTGCGCGGACGGACACTGGCCTACGACATGGATGATGCCCTGCAGGTATGTGCTCCCGGCGAACACTCGGTACTGGTTTTCGGACGCTTCAACTGCACAGACCTGAACAGCAATGCACTGACGGGAGGAAAAATGTATGACGTATCAGCCGGCATGAACTATTACCCGTTCAAGTACCTGATTCTGCGCGTCAACTACTCGCATCAATGGACAGACACCTATTGCGCCATCGGCAAACAGCAATGGGGAATGCTGCAGACACGCGTACAGGTGAAATTCTGATTCCCGAAAAAACTAGCTACGCATAAACTTTGTGCTTAAAAAAACATTCTATAAATTTGCATGAAACACAAGGGGTACAAGTAACAAAAAATTCTCAAAACCAATTGATTAATAACACAAATAGAAATAAATATGCATCTTTTTTACTTATCTCATAAATTCCGGAAACCGGTTTATGTAGCCGCAGGGTTTTTATTTTGCGCCGTGCAGCTCTCCGGACAGACCATCTATGTATCTACCAAAGGAAATGACAAGTGGGACGGAACCGAAAAGAAACCGGTCGCTTCGTTCGAGCGTGCCCAGGAACTGGCCCGTGCTTTCGGACGCGACACCAGTGTAGAAGTCATCTTCGAGGATGGCATATATTACCTGCCTTCTACCGTACGGTTTACCTACGATGACGGTAAGGATTATCCGGCTACGGTGACCTACCGCGCCCGCCACGAAGGAAAGGCAATCATCAGCGGCGGACAGCAGGTCAAGCTGAACTGGAAACGTGAACCGGGCAACATCTATGTAGCCAAAGTGCCTGCCAGCGTTGTCATCGACCAGTTATATGTAGACAACATGAAGCAGCAGATGGCACGATTCCCCAACGCACAACCCGGACAGGGCCGAAACGTATACGACACCTGGGTGCTCGACCACAACGCTCAGCCCGACCCGGATATGGACCCGCTCCAGCCGGAACGTGTATCCCACTGGACTCATCCCGAAGGCGGTTACGTACACGCCATGCACACGGCACTCTGGGGAGACATGCACTGGGAAATCAAAGGGGTAAACGAAGACGGAACCCTGCAGCTGGAAGGCGGCTGGCAGAACAACCGTCCGTCGGGCATGCACCCTGTTTACCGTTTTGTAGAGAATATCAAGGAAGAGCTGGACGAACCGGGCGAATGGTATTACGACCGGATGGCCAGCCAGATTTACTACATACCCTATCCGGAAATGGACATCAACGATGCCCACGTAGAAATTGTCCGCCTGAAACACCTCGTTGAGTTCAACGGCAGCAAAGCTTCTCCCGTACAGGGCATCAACCTGGAAGGATTCACATTCAAGCACACCGTGCGTACATTTATGGAGAACAAGGAGCAGCTGCTCCGTTCGGACTGGACCGTCTACCGCGGAGGTGCCGTCGTCTACAACGGTGCCAAGGACTGCCGCATAGAGAACTGCGAATTCGACCACGTAGGCGGAAACACCATTTTCGTGAACAACTACAACCGCTACATCACCATCCGCGGATGCTACATCCACCACAGCGGCGCCAACGGTATTGCATTCGTGGGCGACCCCAACATGGTGCGCAGTCCGCTGTTCCGCTACGGCGACCAGAACTACGAGGCCATGGACAAGACACCGGGGCCGCTGGGCGACAACTATCCGCAGGACTGTACCGTAGACGACTGCCTCATCACCATGACCGGACGCGACGAGAAGCAGACAGCCCCCGTACAGATTTCCATGTCACAGCGCATCCGCGTGAGCCACTGCTCCATCTACGACGTACCGCGTGCCGGCATCAACATCAACGAAGGTACCTTCGGCGGACACATCATCGAGTTCTGCGATGTGTTCAATACGGTACTCGAGACAGGCGACCACGGCAGCTTCAACTCCTGGGGACGCGACCGTTTCTGGACCCCCGACGTCGTTACGATTTCCAATCAGGTAGCCATGCGCCCCGACATGTCTTACTGGGACATGCTCGAGCCTAACGTGCTGCGCTACAACCGCTGGCGCTGCGACCACGGCTGGGACGTTGACCTGGACGACGGCTCATCGCACTACCGCATCTACTGCAACCTGATGCTGAACGGCGGTCTGAAACTGCGCGAAGGATACGACCGCATTGCCACCAACAACAACATCCTGAACAACTCACTGCATCCGCACGTATGGCTGCGCAACAGCGGCGACGTATTCAAGCACAATATCGTGTTCACAGCCTACCAGCCGGCCGTGATGCACAGCGCTCTGGGCGAATCGGACCGCTGGGGAGAAGAGCTGGACTACAACCTGTTTGCCACCAGCCGCTCGGCCATGGAGAAATTTGCCGTGAACGAGGCAGACATGCATTCACTCTCGGCCGACCCGCTCTTTACAGATGCCGCCAAGGGAGACTTCACCGTCAAACCCGAATCGCCTGCCCTGAAGATAGGTTTCCGCAACTTCAGCATGACCGACTTCGGTGTGCGCAGCAAGAAACTGAAACAGTTGGCCAAGACTCCAGAAATACCGAAAATTACCATGCAGTTCAGCGTAATTGCCACCACCGAATATGCCTGGATGGGAGCCATCCTGAAAGAGGTTCAGGGCGAACAGCTCTCTGCTTACGGAGCCAACTTCGGTCAGGCCGGCGTAGCATTCGAACTGGTTCCGTCCGACTCGGAAGCCTATAAACTGGGATTCCGTACAGGCGACCTCCTGTTGCAGTTCAACGGACAGCCCACACCGACTGCCATTGCCATCAACAGTCTGCTCAACAAATGGACAGGCAAGTCTTGCGAGCTGGTTATCATGCGTAATCAGAAGGAAACCATTCTGAATTTAAGCCAACTGGGTGACCAGCTGATGCCGACAATAGAGTAAATATTGTCACAAAATCCCCATAACGCAGATTAGTAACAGTCTTTCCAGATATCAAAAAAGCCGCTGGTAAAGCGGCTTTTTTGATGTTATCACACTATTTTGATAGAAATGCTATTCATTTTAGCTATACTACTGCACTATCTCCCACAACCCCGACTTATTCGAGCCTGTCCGCTTGATAAGATTCTTCCGCTTCATTTCCGCTATAAGTCTTTCACACTGTCTTAACGACAACCCTAAAGCATCTGCCATATCCCTGACAGTAACATTGGGCGATTCAGCGATAATAGCTAATATATTCCGCTCGTTTATACCGCCATTTATACCGTCATTTATACCGACATTTATACCGCCACTCTCTACACTATCCATTTTGTGTGCTTTCAGAGCACTCAAAATTTCGTTCAGCATAAAATCAATAAAAGGACAGCTATTAGCCACCCGCGAACTTTCCGTAATCGCATCATAATAAGCCTGCTGATTTGCAAATACCATATTTTCTACCGGCAGATGCTCGAATAACGGATGTAACCGGCCTAATATAAGGGACTGCCATAATCGCCCCATACGCCCATTACCATCACTAAACGGATGAATAAATTCAAACTCATAATGAAACACGCATGAACGTATCAGCAAATGATCCGTCGATTCTGCCAGCCATTCAAACAAATCATTAATCAACATAGGGACCCTGTCAGCAGGTGGTGCCATGTGTACACATTCTTTTTCGCTAAAGACACCTACGCCACCAGATCTGAATCTGCCAGCATCACCCGCGAGTGCCTGCATCATCACCCCATGAGCTTTAAGTAAGTCTTCTACAGAAAACGGATTCAGCTTAGGATACAATTCGTATGTCGCTATTGCATTCTTTACTTCCTGAATTTCTTTCAGCGGAGCTACCACATTTTTCCCATTGATTATGTCACGCACCTGAGTCTCTGTCAGATTATTACCTTCTATAGCCAAAGAACTGTGAATAGTCTTTATACGATTGGCCTTCCGCAAACGGAGTTTATCCGATTGCTCCATACGTATGGCATAACGTTCTATAGTTGAGGATATTTCAGCAATCAGATTAATAGCCTTGGAAGAAACGGTAAATGGTGGTATATACATAATCTACATTTTTACTGTGAAATTTAAAATCACGCTATATTTATCGAAAAGACACATATTCATCTTTACAAATTTAATAAAATTTGCAGGAAGCATGCCAATAACGTGAGAGAAATATGCTATTTGCTTAGATATTAAAACCATATAATATTCAGACAATTAAGGGAGTAATCCTTTACAAGCAAAAAGCTGCAATTCTTATCCCTGATTCTTTCTCTCATAAGCCACTTCAGCCTCTGCTGCAAGGAGTGTATCAACCGTATCCGGCTGTTTGTATGTCCTTAATTTCCGGTCTTCAAGGAAAATATAATTCAAGGTATAAGCCAATGACTCAAGCGTTTGCCGGCAGACGTATTTACAATTTAGCAATCAGCTTCTTTTCGTCAACAATAGATACACTATTAGTTGGTAAAAAGCGCACTTTATATTTCTGGTGTAATCTTTTGTATTCCGTGACATCATCAAAAATAGTTTGATTGAATGACACCTTATTCTTTCTTGGAAACGATATTACACCATAAACACGTTCTTTTTCAATAATGCCTTTATCCCTAAAGATTTGTGCAGCAGAAATAATCTGATTCTTTACAATAGCCTTATATTCTGAAATATTTTTAGGCTTACAGTCTTTTATTTCTACAAAAGCCATACCTATATCATTTCGCTGACTTTCAGGAAATAATACACACTCGCAATGTGGTAAATCTTTCCCTATCTTATCTTTAAACTGATGATCATCAAAAATATTACATATAACGGACAATTGTGAAGAGTTCTCAAAAACCAAGCAGTCCATATCTGTAGTGCTATCAGGAACTTTCGGTATGATTTCATGAAATTCTACCTTTCTGTCACTGTTTGTTCTTTCTGAAAAGTCAGCAATATACAGTTTAGAGGCTGTACTACTACAAAAGACTGATTGCGGATAAACTGCCTGTATCTTATTCTTCATCCTCGTAGTAATTTAAAAGTTCCAAATACTCTTCTGAATTCTTCTTATATGCCGTATTTAAATAATTATCCTCAATTATGCCATCTTCATCTTGCACACAGCGAAGAGTACCATTATCCAGTTCAAAGACAGACACCGATTTGGGGTTAATCCATGCCGAATGGGATGCAAAACCAGAAACCTCCTCTTCTGGAATATTATCTCTTACCAGCCCTCCCATCATACAATTATTAAGAGCAAACAATATATAAGGACTGTGTGTGGTAATAATAGCAGCATGTTTTTTATCATTCTGCATAATATCCAACAACCAATAAACAAATTCTTGTTGTGTATCTGGAAAAAGATTTTGCTCCGGTTCTTCTATAAACAACTGAGTATAACGATAATTAAACAACCGTTCCATAACATGGACAGCTTCATATATATTATGAGACAATTCTTTCGGTGGCAAATCCGAGAGCTTGTTCATCGCCTTTACATCATAACTCTCAAGCATTTTAAACATAGAAATCAATATATTGGAATGTTTCTTGAATTTACTGATACTTTCACCATCAGCAATTCTATTAGCCACCTTAATCATTTCATTAGCAAAATCTTTTCTTGCCATTTCTTTTGACGGAGACAAAGCCCTTTGCTTCTTATACAGATTTGATAACATATATATTATCGTCTGATACAATGGTAATACAGATTGTACACCACTTGATGCATTCGTAAGCAATAACTTTGCTCCATTGTCAAAAATATAGTCCCTGTCATTTATATTTTCATAAGAAACTTCTCTGCTAAGAAGATTTGAAATATCAAGCTTCTTAATATCCTCTTTAGCTTCTGACCAGTCATAAGCAAAATAAAGCAACACATTGTTTCCCTCATTATACTTACTAAAATTCGGTACCCCAGCCACAAAGTTACGTTCCGAAGGAATATAACATATTTTGGGATAAGAGAATATCATTTTATCGTTTAACTTTATGGTAGTTTTCTTTGAACTATGAGTATAAGTGATAGTCATTGCTTCTCCCTGATATTTTATACTTGCATTTTTATGAAAATATCCATCCAGCTTATGATATTCCACAAGGGAATCATAAAACACTCCCTGTTTTTGGAAATTTTCCAGTTGTTTATCATTCAAGAAGCAAGTTTTCTCTACCCATTGGCAATGGCAGAGTATCTTAGATATAGTACTCTTTCCTGAAGATTGAGGTCCCATAAAAACATTAATTCTATTTACCTCAAATTCTACAAGCTTTATTGCTCCTATATTCTTTATCGTAAGTTTCTGCATGACTTTCTTTATTTAACGTGAGTTCGAAATAAGGACAAACGTATTCCTCTGATAATTAGAAATATAGCGATAAAAGTATTAAATTCATAGTGCTAAATTATAGCATTAAACGATTACCACTATGTTTCCAGAGTCTAAAGTTACAGAGATTTATTGTATGGCCGATGATTTTTGCAAGGAATTTGCGATGCAACAGAAAAAACATATGATTGAAGATAAGAAAAACAGGCATCGTAACAAGCCCAACCGTATGAGATGACTATCTTCATCAAAAAAGTACTGTTGGAAATCTGTATTTTGTTGACTCCACACCCTTGCACGTATACCATAACCAGATACTTCTGATTCATAAGACATTTGAAGAGCTTGCCGAACGTGGAAGTGTTCCATGGGATGGTTCTTCGGATTCAAATTACACCTGATTATCAAAGCAAAGGTGGAATCTCTTTCTTAACGGTATTCAGTTTGTCACTAAAGTTAAAAGCAACATGAAAAATTCACTCATGAGTATTGCAGATAGGATATTACTCAGAAAAAGGGCCTTAATTGAAACGGTCAATGACGAACTGAAGAACATCGCACAGATAGACCACCCCAGACATCGCTCTTTCAATAACTTTATAGCCAACTCTTTGTCGGCTATCGCAACATACCGCTTTTTTGAGAAGAAGCCCGCCATTGACGTAAATTTTGTCAATGACGGACAACTGTCTATTTTCTAATTTTATTTCGAACTCACGTCAAAATATGTCCAACGACTTGTATAGTTATATTTCCTGTATGCCTATATCTTTAAGATACTTATATATTGAATCGTACCATTCTGGACGACGCGTTTCATCAGGTGGAACACCGTTATCTCCTTCCGGTACTACAATGACCATTCCTTGTCGGGCACGAGTCAGAAGAACACGATAGGCATTAATCTGATACTCCTGATTTATTTCCTTATTAATGTTCTGCCATTTAGTGCCACTACGTAACTGATAGTGTTGCCACTCAGTGTGTTGCTTATTCAATCTTAAATCAGCATCCCAGGCCACACACGCCCAATCAATTTCCAATCCTTGCACTTTGAATTCTGTGAGTGTATCTTCCAAAGCATTAGAGGAACGAATATCTGTTTCATCCTCAAGAAACCAATAAACAAAGTCTGGTTGATGACGATAGCGCTGAATCGGTACCATGCGTAGCACTGTAATCGGTACCGTCATGACGCTGCAAACGGTACCGCATTCAGTTCTGTAAGATTCT
>CAJKDC010000032.1 GCA_905198575.1 uncultured Bacteroides sp.
ATGCCGATTCTATGTTTAATTTTAATTTATCGGTAAAAATTTACCGAAGTATTGAACTGAAATAAAATGAAGAAATTTCTCATTCATGTAGGAATCTTTTCTCTATCGCTGATTTTATTGGCAGGAGGAATAGAATATATGCTACGACAAGTTCCTAATCCACTTGCCTTTAAGCGTAGCTTACTGGAAAACAACGCACAAAAAACAAAAACATTAGTTATTGGCAGTTCAGTAGTAAACTGCAGTGTCAACCCCGTTTTTTTATCAGACAGCACATATAATCTGGCCATATCCGGAGAATGGTTCCGATTCAATCAGGCTTTACTGGAAAAATATATCGATGAACTCCCCCAATTAAAGCATGTAATATGGGGCATCTGCCTTCACTCACTATGGAGTGACGACAGCAAGGAAGTAGATGAAAGTAGTCTTATAAATCATAAAATCTATATGGGAATAGCTCGTGAAGACGATTGTCTTCACAACGTAGAACTTCCCTATCTGGGGTCACTTGCTCTTCGAAAATGGTCTAAATACTATATACAAGGCCGCTCAACTATGCCCTGTGACTCGTTGGGGGTAGACCATAGTTACGATCATACAAAAAAAGAAAAAGACTGGTTGGAAGAAATTCCCCGTTTGGTACGAAATCAGCATAAGCCTATGCTAGCAGACAAAAACGGTGAGCTTTACCGCACTAACATTCGCCGTATGCATGATGTAGCAAAACTATGCCATGAACGGGGAATCCGTCTTTATCTGGTTATGCCCCCTGTTCATCCAGATTACTACAGATTAGCAGACAAAAAACAATTGGAATTAACTCTTAAGGCTGCATCAGAAATTGCAAGCCAATGGAATAATGTAAGTTGCTATAATTATTTCAACGATTACCGGTTTACTGATGATGATTTTTATGATGGAAACCATCTGAATTCGACAATGGGAGCAGAAAAGTTTACCAAAATATTAAAAGAGGATTTATTTAATCAACAAAAATAAAAGCCCACACCGTTTTTCCGTAAAAATCAGCTATCTTTCTCCCGTATTCTAAAAAAGACGTAAATATGAACTTTCTGGAACTTGTAAATAAGCGGAAAAGCATACGCTCGTACACGCATGAACCAGTAGACCGTGCACTGATTGCACAATGTATGGAAGCCGTACGGCTGGCTCCTTCGGCTTGCAACTCGCAGCCGTGGAAATTTATCGCAATAGACGACCCTGAACTGTTGCCCGAGATAAAGAAAGCCACCAGTAGCATGGGGATGAACAAGTGGATACACGACGTTCCGGTTATCATAGCTGTAGTGATGGAACGCGGTAACTTCACTTCGCAACTGGGTGGCCTCATCAAACAAAAAGACTATGCCAATTATGACATCGGCATAGCCGTAGAACATTTCTGCCTGCAAGCGGCAGAGCTGGACCTGGGCACCTGTATCATCGGATGGTTCGACGAAAAGAAGGTAAAGAAACTGCTTGGCACAGGCAAGCAGATTCCGCTGCTGATTGCAGTAGGACATCCTGAAAAGACTCCCGAAAGCAGGCCGCGGAAATGTATGAACGATATTTTCAGTTGGAACAAATAGCAGCCTAGTTTCAGAGTGCAGCCAGGGTTGCCAGCATCTGCTGGTAAAGCGGGACGGCAGCCTTGCGGATACAGACTCCGGCTGCACCGTGCAACTCGCCGTCGGCCGGTATGCACAAGCTCAAACAAGGAAGAGGGGCATATCCTTCCACCCCTTTGGAGTAAGTCCAGCTTTCATCGGGTTCGGCATCGGTCACTACCGTACACATCACCTGTGCCTCTTGCAGAGCCGATACGATGCGGTAGCCGCTGAGGATGTCGAACCCGCTGTCGTTTTCTATCGCATAAGCGGCCTCGTCGGCATAGCCTTCGTTAGTTACATCGAGCACAAGAACTTTGGCAGGACGAATGGACTGCCCGCTCATCCACTGCATCACTTCTTCAGCCCCCTTGGAATTGATTTCTTCATCACCGGTAAAAGCCACCAGACAGTGTGGAGGCAAAGCATCGCGCAACATCATATCGACCACGACTGCATTTGTCGCACTGTTGTCGAAAGTTCCCTTCCAGCCATCGGCTGTCTGTTCGACAAAAAATCGGGAGTACACGGCATCTATGTGCGACGAGATGAGTGTCTGGCAGGAGGTTTCCTCCTTACGGGCATACACGCGGCAAAGGTTTCCGCTGTACACCGGCCTGTAGACAGAGTTTTCCAGCAAACGGGCTATCGTATCCATACGGGTAGTATCGGTAAAAGTCTTTCCATCGTCGCAGGAGCCGACCGTAAGCTGCCGGAGCAGATTTTCAAAATTTTCCATCGTTTTAGCAAATAAAAAAGCGCAAGCTACGCATCCGTAACTTGCGCCCAAACCTATAATATTAAATTAGAAAACAGGCAACTGATAAATGAAGCCTACTGAAATTCGGTTGGTAGAATAGTCATCGAATCCAAATGCTTTCGCTCTGTCTTCGAATTTATAAGAACGACCCACGTATGTCAGATAAAAATGCAGGTTGGATTCCATCGGATAGTATTCCAGACCGGCAAAATATCCCAGTGAAGTGCGGTACTTGCCTTTTTCTACAACGTCGCCACTGTCAGCTGTGAGCTGTTTGCCTGCCGAAGCTGTTTCGTACATACCTTTCACGAAGATATTCCATTTCGGGTTGAAACGGTAGTTCCACTTGGTTACCAGTGAAAGATAGCGGGCATCGTTGGCATTATGGCCATTCACGTCGCCGATGATATTGGTAAGCATACCTTTGCGGTCGAGTCCTTCGTTAGAGTACATCACATCGAAGAATCCGTTTACTTTACCCAGATTCAGTTCGTTACCGAATGCCAGATAATACATGCGGTTTCCTCTGGCCTCGTTCATGATAGAAGCCGACCAGCGAGTCTTGAACACATCGCTGAAATTACCGTTCCAGTTCAATGTATAAACCAGCGGCATCTTGGCATCTTCTACGTTATTGCCATAAGTTGCTTCGATTGAATAGTTGCGGCTGTTCAGCACCTGGAACTGCAACTGCTGCGACGGAGTGACCTGATAGGCAATGTTCAAACCAGTAAGGAAGTTGCTCATATTCTCAATCATGTCACTGTATTCGTAGATTTCAATCGGATTCAAGTCGAACTCGATACCACCATACGATGCACACTGCTTACCGGCAAACAAAGACCATTTGTCGCTCAGTTTCACACCGATACCTGCGATATCGATGGAAGTAGATGTGTTGTCGAAGCCGCCACTTCCGTCGTTGCTTCTGTTCAGACGCTGACGATAGCGGTATGACAACCATGAGTTGAGGTTACCCTTGGCTTCGATACGAATCTGGCGAATATTGAACTTGCCCTGCTGGAAACCGTCCTGGAACATGGCATCGTATCCGGCATGCATGTTCATATACAGATGCAGATAGTCCTGTTTCTGGTTATATCCTGTTACAGCCTGGAAAACAGACTTTCCTTCTGACATGCTCTCGAAAAATTCCTTCTTGTCTTTTTTCAGTTCATCAGCATCCGAGTCCACTGTTTCTGCAAAAGCCGTCGAGACACAGAGCCCGGCCATCAAGCATAAAAGCGTCTTTTTCATAACTGTAATTTTTTACGTGAATCAATACTGATTAAAATAATTCTGAATCTGTTTCCAGTCGTTTGTCTTAGTCAATGCAAGCATCAACAAAACACGTGCTTTCTGCGGGTTCAGTCCCTGTGAAGCAACAAACTGATATTTATTGTCGTCTACTTCGGCATCCTGTGTAGTAGGACCGGTAGGTACACGTGAAGAACGAACTACCAGAATACCCTGCTTACGTGCTTTTTCCAATACGGGGAATACGTTTTTGTGGATATTACCGTTGCCCACACCTGCATGGATGATACCTTTATAACCGTTGGCAAGCATCGGTTCAACCATATCAGCCTCAACGTTAGAATAAGCATACACAATACCTACTTTAGGAAGTTTATCCAAACCTGTAACGTCGAAATCAGAGTTTACAGTGTTTTTCTTTACACTTTCCATGTTGTAGAATACTTTACCGTTGAAGATGTATCCCAGCGAACCGGCATTAGGAGCCTGGAAAGTTTCAACGCTTACAGTGTTCATTTTCAATACAGTGCTTGCACCCAGCAGAACACCGTTCATGGCAACCATTACACCCTTGTTCTGTGATTCTTTAGCACTGGCAGCTACCACTGCATTGTAAAGGTTAAGCGGTCCGTCGGCACTCATGGCTGTAGAAGAACGCATGGCACCTACCAGAATTACAGGTTTCGGGCTCTTCACTGTCAGATTAAGGAAGAAGGCTGTTTCTTCCATCGTATCGGTTCCGTGAGTAATTACAATACCGTCTACTTCTGGTTTAGCCAACAGTTCGTTGATTCTTTTAGCCAGTGTCAACCACACGTCATCGTTCATATCCTGCGAACCGATGTTCACAATCTGTTCGCCTGTAACATTGGCAATATCCTGCAACTGAGGTACGGCCTCAATCAATGTAGCAATGGCTACCTGTCCAGCTGTATAATTTGTTTTTGTAGCCGAAACACCGGCTCCTGCAATTGTTCCTCCGGTAGCCAAAATATGAATATTAGGCTTTTGGGCAAAGGCAGTCACTACCATCAACATCATGACTGCAAACATCATACTAATTTTCTTTCTCATAACAGTAAGAATTTAATTAATAATAAAATTTAAATTATTGCTGATTCATTTCATAAAGTCAGAGCACCGACAATGTTTCGGATACGAAACCTCATCCGCGCTTTACAAATATACACTTTTTTCTTTATAGTTTATACTTTTTATAAAAATATTTGTCAGCACTACAAGAAAAGAAAGAATATTTAAAAAGACAGGCTGTACAAATAAAAAAAGCTGCCCTGTTAGACAACAGGACAGCTCCTTGAACTATTTGATTTCCTAAATCAGTTGAAGTAATACAAAAAGGTAGCTACACCTTCGATTGCTTTCTTCTTCTGATCTTTAATATCAATAGAGAATTTGATTTCAGCCTTGGCTACACCACGCAGGTTAACCAGTGACTGCAGATGCGCAGTAAGACGTACGCTCTGTCCAACCAGCACAGCCTGTCCGAATCTCATTTTGTCCATACCGTAATTAACCATCATTTTCAGGTTATTTACTTCGATAATCTGATTCCACAGATATGGCAACAATGACAAAGTAAGATAACCGTGTGCAATCGTGCTCTTGAAAGGACTTTCAGCTTTGGCTTTTTCTACGTCTACATGAATCCACTGATGATCCAAGGTTGCATCGGCAAACTGATTGATTCGTTCCTGTGGAATTTCCAGCCAATCTGATACACCAATTTGCTGTCCTACTAATTTTTCGAATTCTTCGTAAGAATTAATGATAACTTTATCCATTTTACTCTGCTTAAATTATATTAAGGCGACAATTGCCCATTTCTTATATTTTTGTGCAAAGATACAAAATAACCGGATAGTAACCTTAAAACTTGTATAAAAAACACAAGGGAAAGCTACATCCGGCTATTTTTTATATAGAGATTATTTCAGTCCACGGTTCTTCAACAGTGCATCTGTTCCCGGTTCTTTGCCACGGAAGTTCTTATACATATCCATAGCATTGTCTATTCCGCCCGGAGTGAGGATGTAAGTACGGAACTTCTGCGCCAGGTCCTGATTGAAGATGTCGCCGGTTTCTTTAAATGCCTGGAAAGCATCGGCATCGAGTACTTCGGCCCAGATATAGCTGTAGTAACCGGCAGTATAGCCACCACCCATCGTATGGTTAAAGTAGGTAGTGCGGTAGCGTGACGGAATCTGTTTGAGCAATCCGCGTTTTCCGAGTGTCTGCTGTTCAAAGGCCATCACATCAAAGTCGGCAGGTATTTCCTTAAGCACGTGGTAGTCCATATCCAGCAAAGAAGCTGCCAGATACTCGGTCGTTGCAAATCCCTGACCGTATTTGCCGCTCTTATCCAGCTTTTCTATCAGTTCGGCAGGAATTACCTCACCGGTTTTATAATGTTTGGCATATACTTTCAGCACTTCCGGTTCGAACACCCAGTGTTCCATAATCTGAGAAGGAAGCTCAACAAAGTCGCGGGGAACACCCGAAACGCCGTAATAGTGTACATCCTTGAAGAGATTGTGCAAGCCATGACCGAATTCGTGAAACAAGGTAGCAGCTTCATCGGCACTCAGAAGAGCCGGTTCGCCGGCTGCAGGCTGTGTAAAGTTGCAAACGATGGTTACTACCGGACCTTGACGCTTACCGTCTGCATAAGTCTGCGAACGATAAGAACCGCACCATGCACCACCACGCTTGCTGGCACGCGGGAAGAAATCCATATACAATACTCCCAGATGCGTTCCGTCTTTATCCTTGCACTCGAAACACAAGGCATCGGGGTGTGGCAAAGGCATGTCCTTGAGCTGTGTGAAGGTAATGCCATAGAGTTTGTTGGCTACATAGAAAGCCCCTTCGCGAACCTGGTCCAAAGGCAGATAAGGACGAATCTGGTTTTCATCGAGATTGAACTTGGCCTTTTTAGCTTTTTCAAAGTAATAGCGCCAGTCCCATCCTTCGGCTTCGAAAGAATTGCCTTCTTTTTTGATTTCATTCTGAATGTCGGCCAGTTCGGCTTTTGCCTGTTTCAAGGCCGGTGCCCACACTTCGTCCAGCAAGTTGTAAACATTGGCTGATGTCTTGGCGATACGGTCTTCCAGCACAAAAGATGCATAATCTTCGTATCCCATGAGCTGGGCTTTCTCCAGCCGTTTCTGCAGCAAGGTTTTTACAACTTCTTTGTTGTCGGCATCGTTGTTGTTATTGCCCCGGTTGATGTATCCCTTGAAAATCTTTTCACGCAATGCACGGTTATCGGCATACTGCAAGAAAGGCATTACGCTGGGATTATGCAATGTGAACAGCCACTTGCCTTCCATTCCTGCCGCTTTAGCTGCTGCAGCAGCATTGGCTATCAGGCTTTCCGGCAGACCGGCCAGATCTTCTTTTTTATCGATTACCAACTGAAATGCATTGGTTTCCTTCAGCATGTTCTGTCCGAAGGTAAGCTGCAACATTGCAATTTCAGAATTCAGCTGACGCAATTTGGCCTGTTTTGCACTGTCCAGATTGGCACCGCCGCGAACAAAATCCTGATAGGTTTCTTCGAGCAGTTTGGTCTGTTCTTTATCTAAATTGAATTTTTCCTTATTGTCATAAACTTGTTTTACACGTTCGAAAAGACGTGGATTCAGACTGATGTCATCGCTGTGCTTAGACAAAAGCGGTGAAAGTTCTTTGCTCAGCGCCTGCATTTCGTCCGAGGTATTGGCACTGTTCAAACCATAGAATACAGCGCTTACTCTGCGCAGCAACTGTCCGCTCTGGTCCAAAGCCACAATGGTATTTTCGAAATCTGGCATTGAGCGAGCATTGACGATTGCATCAATTTCTTTAGCCTGTTCTTCCATACCTTTTAAAAAGGCAGGTTTGTAATGCTCCAGTTTTATTTCATCAAAAGGTGGTACACCGAAAGGTGTAGCATACTCGGTAAAGAACGGATTTACAGCATCCGCACTTTTTTCTTTATTGCCACTGCAAGCCATCAGCGACAAAGCTATTCCCGCAATTACAAGTGTTTTTCTCATTCTATATTTTTTTATCATTTTCGCGGGTAAAGTTAACAAATTATAATCAAACAACCAACAATCCAACTTAATTCTTAACAAAATCAATGGATGTTGGCTATTTATTTCGTTTAAACGACAATTAGAATGTGCTATTATCGGCCGGATATTCGATTCCCCATTCTTTACGCAGGGCATCCAGCTGTTCCATCACATTCAGGGTCTCCTGATGAGGCATATAGGGCGATTCTATCCAGCCGTTACGGATGGCTTGCATACAAGCTTCTACCTGGTATTCGAAACCGGTAATTTGTTCGGGACAGTGATAGCGGGCCACTTCTGCATGGTCTTTGTTGTAGGCTACTGCCTCCTGAGGATTGTTGATGTTATCAATAATCAGGTATCCGTTATCGCCGGAAATAATTCCCTGACGGTCGTTGGCGCACAAGACGGTGGTCTGCATGACTGCCATTTTCCCGTCGGCATAGGTAAAGGTGATGCTGTTTTGCAAATCCACCCCTGTTTCTCCTTTCAGACAGGTAGATGTCACCTTGGCAATATCCGTACCGAAAATCATTCTGGCAAAGTTTATCGGATAGACTCCCAGGTCGAGCAAGGAACCTCCACAAAGGTCGAGCCGGGTGATACGCTCTTTATATACCACCGGATAACCCAGATTGGCTGTCAGCATGTGCGGAGTGCCGATTACACCGTTGTTTATCAAATCTGTAATGGTCTGCGAAAAAGGCAGATAGCGGGTCCAGATAGCTTCTGCAAGAAAAACATTTTTCGCACGAGCCAGTTCTATCAAAGCCTTGGCCTGCGCTGCATTGGCTGTAAATGTTTTTTCGCACAACACGGGTTTTCCCTTCAGCAAACACATGCGGGCATGCTCATAATGATGCGAATGAGGGGTAGCAATATAGACCAGCTCCACTTGCGGGTCGTCCAGCATCTCCTCGTAAGAGCCGTACGCTTTTTCCATATTCCACTTCTCTGCAAATTGGGCAGCCCGCTGCAAGTCACGCGAAGCTATAGCATAGGCAGAGGCTGTCTGCATCTGGTTCAGGGTCATCGCCATCTTTTCGGCAATACGACCGGCGCCTAAAATTCCAACTTTCATATTTCAGTCTTATACTAATAAGTTAATATTTTACCATACGTTTAGGAGATCCGTGCCAGGAACATCCCAGACAAAATACTTCGGTCACATCGTATCCCTCCAGCGATTCTCCTTCGTTTTTAGGGATGACGGTACCGTCGGAAGTGACATAGACCAACAATCTTTCTCCCTTTTCGTTCTTTACATACATGGCAGCAATCTTGCACTGCGGACATACTAGTTTCTTCATACCTAAATTTCTTATTGAATGCACAAAGATAGGAAAATAGCTGATGTATCCCTTTTTAAAAATGCTAAACTGACCCTGAGCCATCAATTATATGGCTATATTTGCACAAAAGTAAAACAAATGAATACAGAACGAATTGAAATACAATCGTACGACCTGTATGAACAGGTAGAAAAGATACACCGGCACCCGGCTGCTACCGTAAGTACAATCAGGGCCAAATATATCTTGCTGTTCAAGGTGCTGGAAAATGCCTGCTATGAGCTGACTGCTGCAACCACACTGAGTTTCGCCAATTTGTTCTCCCGACTGGACTATATCTGTAATATACATCATCTTACTCCTTCGGACAAATATGCTATCCAGACCATGCGGCGCAATTGCAATGCGGCATTCAACGATGACTTTGTGCCTGTTATGGAGGAGTATCTGTACGACCTCCGTGCACTGGTCCGCTTTATATCGCTGACGTTCGAGGAAGATATTCCGGCATCACTGCTTCCGGAGATTCCGCACTCTAACCGCCCGTATAAAGGTACCCGCCATTCGCGCATTCCGTATCTGCGAGTGGCAGTAACCAGTTGGAACGAAAAGGAGATTTTTGCAGTAACCGACAGTGAGGATAATCCTTTTATCATCATCGATTACAGTAAAGGCGGATATCAGGGGGACTTGTCGTATCTAAGTGAATTATTGACAGAAAACCTGCAACTGAATTTGCTGGATGTACATGTAGATGAACATGAGCATTATATCCCGAACCAAATCGTCATTCATCCGGACTACCTGATTGACATCAGTGCGCTGGCTTCCTGCTTCAGGGAGTACGGACATCACCCGCTGAATTATTTCATGAACCGTATCAAGCCCAGAGCGAATACAGCTCCTATTTTAATGGGTAACCTGGCCGGACAGTTTCTGGACGACTATATCAACGAGCAACCGGAAGAGGAGGTTTCTTATAAACATTCGCTCAAGAAATTTTTCGCTGCCAATGCGCTGGAGTTTTGCACCTGCCCTATTCCGGCTGATTTCCATGCACAGGCACAGACGCAAATGATGAATATCCGCTCGTTTATCCATACGGTACTGCCGCATAACATTCCGTCGTTCAATAAACAGCAAACTTTGCTGGAAGCTTCTTTCATCTGCGAACAGCTGGGATTGCAGGGACGAGTGGATATGCTCCAGAAAGATTTCAAAGTGCTGATAGAACAGAAATCGGGTAAAAGGGACGACTATCACCGAAAGCATAAGGAGGACCACTTTGTGCAAATGATGTTGTATCAGGGGGTGCTGATGTATAACTTCGGAAAGCAGACAGAGGATATGCAAACGTTTCTGCTGTACTCAAAATATACGGACGGACTGATGATAGAGCATTTTGCCGAAAGACTGTTCCGTGAGGCTATCCAACTGAGGAACTACATTGTTTCCTATGAAATGGCTTTTGGTGAAGGGGCTATTGCAAAAGTTACGGAAGAGCTGAGCACGGATCTGCTGAATGTAAAACTGACAAACAGTAGGCTGTGGAACGACTTTCAGGAACCGCAACTGGATGAGACAATCCGTACTCTGAAACGGTGTACCCCGCTGGAAAAGGCTTACTTCCAGCGTTTCTATACGTTTATTTCCAAAGAAACAATTCTGCAAAAAACGGGAGGTAAAGATAATCCGGCCAACGGTTTTGCGGGTATCTGGCATATTCCGCTGGCCGAAAAGATTGAATCGGGGAATATTCTTCTGGGACTGCGTATCTTGCAGAAAAAGAAGAGCGCCGAGAACAAAGGATACGACTGGATTGAACTGAGTATCCCCCAGCAGGGCGAAAATTTCCTGCCGAACTTCCGGGCGGGTGATATTATTATCTTCTATGCTTATCAGGCGTATCCTGATGTAAGAAATCAGATTCTGATGAAAGGGAATATTGTATCCATCGAACCGGACAGGCTAACGATACTCCTGCGCAACGGTCAGCAGAACAAAGATATAATAGGAAGTGAAAACGAGATTTTTGCCATTGAACACGATTCATCGGATATTTCTGCTGCCAACGGGATACGGGGACTGTACACATTCTTGTCGGCACGTAATGACAGAAAGGAATTATTGCTGGGGGCAAGAGCTCCTCAGGTGGATACAACGCTTCGGTTAGCGAAAGATTATGATAGATTTAATGAACTTATTTTAAAGGAGAAGCAGGCATCCGACTATTTTCTGCTGGTAGGTCCGCCGGGAACCGGAAAGACCTCGTGTGCCTTGCGTTTCATGGTAGAAGAAGCGCTTGCATCACCGGGGGCATCACTGTTGCTGCTTTCGTATACCAACCGGGCTGTAGACGAAATCTGTGGCATGCTGACAGAATCCGGCATCGCAGACAGTGTTCCTTTTATCCGCATCGGCAATGAACTGTCGTGCGACAAGCGGTTTGTTCCTTATTTATTAAAGAATGCTGTTTCCGACTGCCAGAAGCTGGCTGACATCCAGCAACGCATTAAATCTACTCCTATTATAGTAGGTACTACTACGGCTATCAATAACCGTCCTCATCTGTTTCAGTTAAAGAAGTTTGATATGGCTATCATAGATGAAGCATCTCAGATTCTGGAGCCGGAACTGATTGGTATTCTATCTGCCCGCCATTTGCAGGAGAATGCTATCAAGAAATTTGTACTGGTGGGCGATTACAAACAGCTGCCTGCCATTGCGCTGCAAAATGCCGAAGAGGCAACTGTAGAAAGTGATTTACTGCAAGCTATCGGACTTACCGACTGCCGTAATTCACTGTTCGAACGGCTATATAAGCAAAGTCCGGACTGCGTAAAAAGTATCCTCCGCAAACAAGGAAGAATGCACCCTAAAATCGCTGCCTTCCCTAACCATTGTTTTTATTTCAATGAACAGTTGGAATGCATACCTCTTCCTCATCAGCAGGCTGACTCACCTTACGAAGCTAACGACTACACACCGAAAGACGGATTGGACAGACTGTTACTGAACAGAAGAATGATTTTTGTTGCTGCAGCTTCACCGGATGGACATGGCAACGAAAAGACAAATCAGAATGAGGCTTGCATTGTTGCGGCCGCGTTGAAGCGAATTTACAGCATTACAAAATCATATTTTGATGCGGACCGGACTGTCGGGGTGATTGTGCCATACCGTAATCAGATAGCAATGATTCGAAAAGAAATCAGTAAACTGGGCATTCCCGATTTGCTGAATATATCCATCGACACGGTTGAACGCTATCAGGGCAGCCAGAGGGATGTCATTATCTATTCGTTTACGATACACAATTTCAGTCAACTGAATTTTCTTACAGCCAATACGTTCCGTGAAGAGGAATTTATCATCGACAGAAAACTGAATGTGGCTATCACAAGAGCCCGAAAACAACTGATTTTGACGGGAAATCCTGATGTCCTGACGGCAAACATTACTTTTTACAAGTTGATGGAATATATCCGCCAGGAAAATGGTTTTGTAGATATTCCTGTAAATCTGTTTTGCTCCGGTGATTTTGAAATCAGTGACTTCAGTCCTGCATGGGATATTCGTATAGACAATTATGCACTGCCTGACTATTTCAAGGACTGCTATAAAACGTTTGTAGAAGAACCTTTCCTGAAATATAACACGGCATCGGAAGATGAAGTGCATATACGCTATAAAGAATTAATAGAATATGGCAGATTTAATTTTATAGAAAAACCGCAGGGCGCAAAATTAATTGGTGAATACAATACGGCCATAGCATATACGTATTATTATGGCTGCCAGCAGTATTGTGCAGCCAAAGCCTTATTCGAAGGAACGGGCAACTGGTTGAGAAAAGCTATACAAAATGTATCCGGAAGGGTTGTTTTCTGTAATTTAGGCTGTGAAGCAGGTATTTCTGCACTTGCTTTCGCAGATGTAACAAGAGTGATAACAAATCTGGATTTGACAGTGATAGACATACAGCCTACGGAAGCATTGAAAAAGCTGTCGGATACCTTCTTCGGCCGTACCGGATATACCCGTGTACAAAAAGTATCCTATCCGCGACTGGGAGCCGTACCTCCTTCCTTATGGAATGCCCATGCGGTACTGTCTGAGCTGATTGTTTTCAATCTGTCTAACCTGTTCGACAGGATTTCACCACGAGAAGCAAAGGGCCTGGCATTGGATATCAACCAGCTGGTACATGCTCGTCCGCTGAATCATTATCTGCTCATATACAGAGATGATTCGGGAACACCGAATACGCATTCGTATCAGGCATTCTGCAATCATCTGTCGAAATCTTTACGACCCATTAATGAAAAGATGCCTTTCAAGGGTAGTTTCTATTACAACCGGCAACCGGACCTACACGAACAGCATCCTGTATCGAAAACTTTTTATTATGAAATAAGAACCAACCAATAATTACCTCATATGATATGAAATTGAATAATACAAAAAAGAAAATAGTCATTGTTGGGGCTACCTCCGGAATCGGTTACGAAACAGCTCTTTTATATATTCAGGAAGGGTGGACAGTCGGTATCGCAGGAAGAAGAGCTGACTTGCTGGAAAAGATACAAAAAATTGCACCTCAGCATATATTTATCCAGCCTATAGACATCACGCAACCAGACGCTCCTGAAAAGCTAATGAAGCTTGTCGAACGCATGGGAGGCATGGATATTTATCTGCACAGCTCAGGAATCGGTTATCAGAATTATGCCTTAGACCGCCAGACAGAAATGCAAACTGTGGAAACAAATGTAGCAGGATTTACCCGTATGACAACAAGTGTATTCCACTACTTTATGAATCAGGGACACGGACATCTGGCTGTCATCAGCTCCATTGCCGGGACAAAAGGACTGGGCATAGCCCCAGCTTATTCGGCTACCAAACGTTTCCAGAATACTTACATGGACGCACTGGAACAACTGGCATGCATGAAAAAGGCAAATATTCATTTCACAGATATCAGACCTGGATTTGTGGCTACAGCTCTCCTTAACTACGGCAAGCACTATCCGTTAATGATGCGCCCTCAAACCGTTGCCTTCAGCATCAAAAAGGCACTCGAAAAAAGAAAGAGAGTCGTTATCATCGATTGGAGATACCAACTAATTGTTGCAGTCTGGAAACTTATTCCCAGACTGATATGGAAACGACTCCGTGTAAAAAATTAAGCTTCCTGTTTCTTCACAATACGGTGCAGACGCTTGTATACATAATGAAAGGCAGGTACTAAGAACATCACGGCAAAAACCCAGGCTGTCGGGTCACCAAAACAAACGGCCCAATAGCCCCAAAGGGGTACTGCCCATACGCTGACCAGAATACGTGCTATCATTTCTGCCACACCAGACAGCATGGACAATTGTGTATAACCGGCTCCTTGTATAGAATAGCGTAGAATACAAAGCATTCCCAAAAATGGGAAAAAAGAAGCCGAAACATGCAAAAACAAAACAGCATTGGCAATCACTTCTGTTTCGGAAGCATCAACAAACAGCAGTGTAAAATCCTCTGATAAATTCCATAAGACTAAATTGACAACAGCTACATAAACAACCATAATAAGGGTGGCTGATTTTATTCCCATCCATATACGGTCTGGTTTTCCTGCGCCATAATTCTGTCCGCAAAATGTAGCCATAGCTATTCCCAAGCTCTCCAACATACATAAGAAAAACATCTTAATGCGCACAGCTGCTGTAAAAGCAGCCACACAAACTGTACCCAACGCATTGTTGGCACTCTGCAACATAATGCTTCCAACTGCGGTAATCGAGAACTGTAATCCCATAGGGGTTCCTATCCATAGCAACTGCTTGGCTAAATCCCATCGGAACTTGCAATCAGAAGGTGTCGTCTGAAGAATCTGAAATTTCCGGTACATGTAACTATAACACAAAACAGCAGATACTCCTTGAGCTACGACTGTCGCAATTGCCGCCCCGGCAACTCCCCAATGAAAAACCAGAATACACAGTAAATCCAGAAATATATTCAACACAGTAGAAAATAACAGAAACCAAAACGGAGTCTTACTATCTCCTAAAGCACGGATAATGCTGGAAAGTAAATTATAGAAAAAAGTACATGGAACACCTATAAAGGTAATCAAAAGATAATAATATGCTCCTTCGAATATATTATCGGGAGTCTGCATACAACGCAAAATCCATGCACACAGAAAGCTGGTCACAATAGCTATTAAGACTGACATAACTCCGGCTAACCGCAAACTGACATATACATAACGGCGCATTGTTACATAATCCCTTGCTCCAAACTTCTGAGCTACAGGAATTCCAAATCCTCCACAGCAACCATTACAAAAACCTAAAATCAAGAAAACGACAGAAGTACTGGCACCCACCGAGGCCAAAGCATCTATACCCAAGAACTTACCTACTATAGCAGCATCCACCATAGAATAGGTCTGCTGCAACAAATTTCCTAATATCAAAGGAAATGTAAAATTCAATATCAACGGCAATGTAGAGCCGGAAGTCATTTCATTATATCCTTTCATTGCATGATGTATTTTTACCATTATCCCTAAAGAAAACTCTCTCCATATTAGTATAAAAAAACTGTCCCCCGACTTCACGTCGAAGAACAGTCACAACACAAACACAAAATAAAACACGACAAAACTACTATGCAATAATAATCTGCTCTTCATTAAGAAGACCCATATGTATATTCACATACTCACATGAGATTCAGATCTTGCATAAAACGCCATACTGACGTATATATTTTCACAAAAGATTATTTAACGCCATCATTTTTCAATTTCAGCTGCCAATTCCAAGCAGAACGAAGTGTTTCTTCAATAGAAGTTTCTGCCTTCCAGCCCAACTCTTCATTAGCATATGCCGGATTAGCCCATACTTTTTCAATATCTCCAGCTCTACGACCAACAATCTGATAATTGAGCTTAACTCCAGTTGCAGCTTCAAATGCTTTAATCAATTCCAAAACTGATAATCCTCTACCAGTACCGATATTAAAGACTTCAACTTTATCTTTCTGTTTATGATTCAAAATACGGTCCATAGCAATTACATGAGCCTTAGCCAAATCGACTACATAAATATAGTCTCTGATGCAAGAGCCGTCAGGAGTATTATAATCATCACCAAATACGCTCAATTTTTCACGAATTCCAATCGCAGTCTGTGTAAGATATGGAATCAAGTTCTGAGGAACTCCATTAGGCAATTCACCTATCAATGCAGTAGGATGTGCACCTATCGGATTGAAATAACGTAACATGATAGCATTAATCGGAGCACCCGATGCTACGGTATCACGAATTATTTCCTCATTAATCTGCTTCGTATTACCATAAGGTGATTCAGCTTTCTTGATTGGTGCAGATTCTGTTACCGGAAGTACATCCGGCTGGCCATAAACTGTACAAGATGAAGAGAAGATAATACCTTCAACATTATACTTCGGCATCAACTCAAGCAAATTGATCAAAGAAACCAAATTATTACGATAATACAACAACGGTTTTTGTACAGATTCACCCACTGCCTTACTTGCAGCAAAATGGATGATACCTTTAATGCCAGGATATTTCACAAAGACATTTTCCAGACTTTGCATATCAAGGCAATCAACCTTTTCGAATGCAGGGCGAACACCAGTTATCTTTTCTATACTGTCAACGACTTCCGCTCTTGAATTTGAAAGATTATCAACTATTACTACATCATATCCATTATTCTGTAGTTCAACTACTGTATGAGAGCCAATATAGCCGGTTCCACCAGTCACCAAAATTCTTGTCTTCATAACGTGTATTAACCTGGTTTTATTATAATACAAACACCATTCAACAGACTTTTTTAATTTTCAGCCTTATTGAATAATGCAAAAATAAAAATATTTATTGATTAATTCAACTATTTAGATGAATAAATAGAGCATTAATATTACAAAAAATGCAAAAAAGAGTGATAAAACAGATATAAAATAGCTTTTATTCGTTTTATCACTCTTTCGTAATATCAAATTAAAGGCCTAAAAGCGGTTTTAAACCTGCATCTACACCCGAGAATCCCATGAATGCCATTGCCAGCAAACCTGCAGTTACCAAGGCAATAGCCATACCTCTCATACCTTTAGGAATATTAACCAGACTCAACTGTTCGCGAATACCAGCAAAAACAATCAAAGCCAAAGCAAAACCTAAAGCAGTAGAAAAAGCGTAAATCACACCTGTAAGCAAATCATACTGTTTCTGGATAACAAGGATCGTAACACCCAAGATACAGCAGTTGGTTGTAATAAGAGGCAAGAATACACCCAGTGCCTGATAAAGGGCAGGTGAAACCTTCTTCAAAATAATTTCTACCATCTGAACCAGTGCGGCGATAACCAGAATAAAGGCAATTGTCTGCAAATATCCCAAGCCAAAAGCATCCAGCACCAGTTTCTGAATCATATATGTTACAATGGTAGCCAATACCAGCACGAATGCCACGGCAGCACCCATACCCATTGCAGTTTCAACCTTCTTCGAAACTCCCAAGAAGGGACAAATACCCAAGAACTGTGACAATACAATATTGTTCACAAAGATTGCGGTAATAAAAATCAAAATATATTCCATATTCTATTGTTTTAGGAATTATGCTTTCTTTAAACGATTCACCAAAGCTATCAGATAGCCCAGCACAATGAATGCCCCCGGAGCCAATACAAAGATCAGCATTCCATATTCTTCAGGCATAATTGTGATATTGAAGAATTTTCCTGTTCCCAAGAATTCGCGAACTCCTCCCAGCAGTGTAAGTGCTATGGTAAAGCCTAATCCCATACCCAAGCCATCAAAGAATGATGCCAAAGGATTGTTTTTCGCAGCAAAAGCTTCAGCACGTCCCAACAAGATACAGTTTACTACAATCAGCGGAATAAACAAGCCCAGTGTAGCATACAATGCCGGTACATAAGCCTGCATCATCATCTGCAGCACGGTAACAAACGAAGCGATAACAACGATAAAGATAGGAATACGTACCATATCCGGAACCAGTTTCTTAATTAAAGAAATAACCACGTTCGAACAAATCAATACGAACATTGTAGCCAGTCCCATACCCATACCATTAATGGCAGAAGATGTAGTACCCAAAGTAGGACACATACCCAAAAGCAGAACGAAAGTAGGATTTTCCTTAACGATTCCGTTCATCAAAATTTTAAAATTACTCATATAGTGCCCTCCTATTAATTTGATTCTACATTCGAATTTTCCTCTGCAGCAGCCTGCTGTGTAGCGCCACTGGCTCCATCTACATGCTGATTCTTATAAGCAGCATAGGCATTGTTGATTGCCCGTAAGAAAGCACGTGAAGTAATGGTAGAAGCTGTGATGGCATCTATTTCACCTCCATCCTTTGATACAGTCAACGGAGCCTGACCCGGATTCTTTCCGGTGATATCTCCTTTGGCACCTTTCTTAAACCAGTCGGCAGCCTTTGAGCCCAGTCCCGGAGTTTCCGCATGTGCCAGCAATGAGTAGTCTTTAATATTTCCCTCCGTATCAAAACCCACCAGCACTTTTATTTCACCACCGAATCCCATAGACGAAGATTCTACGGCAGCACCTACAAATTCACCACCTTTAGTAGCTTTGTATACTTTGTAAATAACGCCGTCCAGGTCCACTTCCTCGGGTGCTTCAGCCGGATTATTGTCAAATTCGGGCACCACTACAGCAATGGCATCACTAAGCGTTTTGGCATTCGCCTGTGCAATAGGCTCGGTAGTTATATCGTTCACCCAGCCCAGTAAGCCTCCAGCTACCACAGAAAAGCCTGTCAGTGCCAGAGCCATATTTTTTAAAGATGATTCAAGCTTTTTCATTTCTTAACGACCTCCCCGAAACGTTTAGGTTTACAATAAGTATTAATCAACGGAGTAAATGCATTCATGATAAAGATTGCAAATGACATACCCTCAGGATAAGCGCCAAAAAGACGGATAACAACAGTAAGGAAACCTATAGCCACACCGTAGATAAGCATACCTTTATGCGTCATAGGCGAAGTTACATAGTCTGTTGCCATAAAGATAGCTCCCAGCATCAAACCACCTGTAAACAGATGTGTGAAACCGCAGGCATATTTTACAGGGTCAGCCAAGTGGAATGCATAGCTGAATACAAATACAGTTGCAAGAATGGAAACAGGAATATGCCAAGAAATAATTTTCTTCCAAAGCATATAAACCAGTCCCAGCAACAAAGCCAAAGCACTGATTTCACCGATACATCCCGGATTGTTACCCAAGAACAAATCCATTACACTTGGCAACTGGCTCAAAGCCTCCTGGTCACCATGTACTGCCATTTTCATCAAAGCAAGCGGTGTTGCCGCAGTCTGTGCGTCTGTATAGCTGGCCAACTGTCCGGCAACCGGCCATGATGTCATCTGAACCGGGAAGGAAATCAGCAAGAAAATACGTCCTACCAATGCCGGGTTAAAAGGATTGCAACCCAAGCCACCAAAAGTCATCTTACCGATACCGATAGCTACCAATGCTCCGATAATGATAATCCACAAAGGCAAGTTAGAAGGAAGATTGAAAGCCAGCAACAGACCAGTCAAAGCAGCCGAACCATCCATGATAGTGCTGCGCTCGCGTTTCAAAATAAATTTAGTGATAGCCCATTCAAAGAAAAGGCAAGACACGACAGAGGTCAATGTTACAATTACGGCCCCCAAACCAAACATATAAAATGAGACCAACAAGGCCGGCATCAAAGCAATGATTACACCATACATGTTTTTCTGTACGCTGTCACCACTGTGCACATGAGGCGATAAAGAAACTATTAATTTATTAGCCATAATATTCAAGTATTATTTTTTAGCATTACGTGCACGGATTATGCCGCCCACTTTACCTTTACCCAAACGTATAAAGTCCAACATCGGACGATGAGAAGGACATGTAAACTGGCAAGAGCCACATTCGATACATGACATGATCATCTCCTTTTCCACACGTTCCCAGTCACCGTGTGTCGAACAGGTAGCCAAAAGATACGGCTCCAGCCCCATCGGACAAACGCTCACACATTTGGCACAACGTATACAAGGCTGAGCTTCTGCACGTGCAGCCTCCTTGTCGTTCATAATCAGCACACCCGAGCTACCTTTACAGATAGGTACTTCAGTATTTACAAGTGCCTTACCCATCATCGGTCCACCTCCGATAACTTTTCCAGTATCTTCGGGCAGTCCGCCTGCTGCATCAATCAGCTGGCTCATCGGAGTTCCCATTCTCGTCAGGAAATTCGACGGGTTCTTTACCGACTTACCGGTAACGGTTACCACTCTTTCAAACAAAGGCTTGTTTTTCTGTACAGCTTCATATACTGCGTATGCAGTTCCCACGTTCTGCACCACAGCTCCTACATTGATAGGAATAGCAGGAGGAGCAGGAACCTGACGGCCAATTACGGCATCAATCAACTGTTTTTCACCACCCTGTGGATATTTCACCTGAAGAGGAACAACCTCAATGCCCGAATAGTTGCGAGCCTTTTCAGTCATCAGCTTGATGGCATCTGGCTTATTATTCTCGATACCGATATATCCCTTGCTGACCTTAACGGCTTTCATCAGAATCTGTACACCCACCAATATCTCATCAGCCTTTTCCAGCATCAGACGATGGTCTGCCGTCAAGTACGGTTCACACTCTACCGCATTGATGATGACACATTCAGCCTTACAACCCGGAGGAGGAGTCAGTTTGACATGAGTAGGGAAGCAAGCTCCACCCATACCAACTACACCTGCATTCTTTATTTTTGCAACAATCTCTTCAGGAGTCAAATCACACGTTTTCACCAGTTCAGTGCTACGGTCTATCGATTCTTCCCATTCATCACCGTCTACATCGATAAAGATAGCCGGTTTACGGTAACCACTTGCATCGATAATGCTATCCACTTTGTTTACCTTTCCGGATACAGACGAAAAGATAGCAGCAGATACAAAACCTCCGGCTTCGGCAATTTTGGTACCCACTTTCACCACATCACCTTTTTTCACTACAGCAACTGCAGGAGCACCTATATGCTGAGACAAAGGAAAAACGGCCTGTTTTGGAAGAGGCAATATTTCGATAGCCTTACCCGCAGACAATTTATTTTCTGCTGGATGAACTCCACCAATTCTAAATGTCTTCACTGTTATATTGTTTTTTTAGATTACTACTATTGTTAATTACGCCTCTTTTTTAGGAGTGTCTGCCGCAGGAGCAGCCAGTTGTTCTGCCGTTGGCTTTACCGCTTCCGGAGCTTTCTGTTCCTTCACCGCAGCAGGAGCTTCGGTTGCTGCCTTAGGAGCCACTTTAACGGTTTCTGTCGGAGCTGCCGTTTCTGCAGGTTTAGCTTTACGCGGCGGGAAGTTGACAGCCACAATAGCATTCTGCGGACATTCCATCTCACACTTACGGCAAGACTTACATTTAGCCGGATCAATATAGGCCAGATTATTTTCAAGCGTAATTGCTTCGAAAGGACAAACTTTTACACACTTGCCGCAACCGATACAAGCCGCAGCACAAGCCTTACGGGCTACCACACCTTTGTCCTTGTTCACGCACTGCACATAAACACGGCGGTTGTTCTTTCCTTTCGGACGAATTTCAATGATGTTTCTCGGACAAGCCTTGCTACAAGCGCCACAAGCAGTACATTTTGCTTCATCCACTTCGGGCAATCCGGTTTCCGGATTCATCTTTATTGCCCCAAATGTACATGCACTTACACAGTCGCCACAACCCAGACAGCCAAAGGTACAACCTGTTTCACCGCCATAAGTAGCATGAGCGATGGCACAAGACTTCACACCGTCATACTGGGTAACACGCGGACGGTTTGCACAGGTTCCGTTACATCTCACTACCGCAACCTTAGGTTCAGAAACAGTTGCTTCCAGACCAAGAATTCCGGCAACTTTATCCATAGTAGGCTGTCCACCTACAGGACACAACTTACCTTCCAGCGAACCGGCTTTCACACACGCAGCGGCAAAGCCGGAACAACCAGGATAACCACATCCACCACAGTTTGCTTGCGGAAGCACTTCGGCAACCTGAGCAATACGTGGGTCTTCATACACAGCAAATTTCTTAGAAGCAGCATACAGGATTACAGCTGCAATGAGCCCGATAGCTCCAAGAGAAACTACTGCAAGTACAATTAAATCCATAATGTATCAATTAGTTTGTTTTAGTAATTTATTTCTTCCAACGTAAATGCAAAAGTCCGCTTCAAGCGTTTTCTGCAGATATATATTATTATATAATAAGGTATAAGCATCGCCATTGCCACAACACCCGACAGGACTTCATTACCGCCCGTAAAATGCATGGCAACAAACAATGTAACCAACAATATCAAAAAGGGAATTCCAAAAGCCAGCAAGACCGCCTGCATCCCCATGGATGTAGTTCCACACACCATAACCTTATCTCCGATTTGGCATGTCAGTCCTGCAGCATTATAAACATCGACTATTTTTTCTTTTGTCTCGGAAGCATTACAATGCCCCTTGGCACTACACGAAGAGCACGCAGAGGTTTGAACGATTTTCACCTGAACGTGAGAGCCGTCAATGTTTTCCACAATACCTAGATGTTTTATTTTATCGGTCATTTTTTGCAAACTATACTTTACAAACTTGGGCAAAGTTAAAAGAAAAATTGAAAAAGCCATATGTATAGGCTTGTATTTCTTTCTAAAAAAATGCAAAAAGACGGTAAGCCTTTTATCAAAATGTATACCGTCTTTTCATTTCTATTAACACAAGGCACTATTTAACTATCATATATCCAGCATCAAGCAAAGCATTTCTTATCATACTGATATGTTCTGAATTTCTGGTTTCCATCACCAGACGAAGGTAGCATCCGGTGACATTATTCCCCGTACTGCTACGTTCGTGCAACACAGAAATAATATTACCTCCCAATCCGGCTATAATTTTACTTACTCCCATCAGCTGTCCAGGCTTGTCATACAAATCAATGGTAACCGAATAAGAACGGCCAGACATATCAAGTCCCCTGCCAATCACACGACTCAGAATCGTCACATCGATATTTCCTCCCGAAACCAGACAAATTACTTTCTTGCCCGAAATAGGCACCTTATTATACATGGCTGCAGCCACTGCCACTGCACCGGCACCTTCCGAAATCAGTTTCTGCTGTTCCAGCATAGCCAGTATCGCCGCACAAATCTCGTCTTCGGTTACCGTCACGATTCCATCCACATACTTGCTCACCAGCTCAAACGTATGGGCTCCCGGCTCTTTAACAGCAATACCATCGGCAATGGTGGATACCGTACTCAGCTTTTCTATCCGGTTATGCTCAATAGAGTTCAGCATACTGGGCGCACCTTTGGCCTGCACGCCATACACTTTCACAGAAGGTTTCAGTGATTTCAGGGTATAGGCAATACCGGAAATAAGTCCTCCCCCACCAATCGGCACAATAACAACATCCACATCAGGCAACTGCTCCAGCAATTCCAAAGCGATTGTCCCCTGACCGGCAATAACAGCCTCATCGTCAAACGGATGGATAAAAGTATACCCTTTTTCCTCTTTCAGCTGGAGGGCTTTCTGATAGGCATCATCATACACTCCCGGCACCAGACAGACTTCGGCTCCATAACGTTTCGTAGATTCCACTTTAGATATCGGCGCTCCTTCGGGCAAACAAATCAAAGACTTAATACCATGTTTCGTAGCACCCAAAGCAACTCCCTGCGCATGGTTTCCCGCCGAACAGGCTATCACGCCACGTTGCTTTTCCTCATCGGTCAATGTGGAAATTTTATAACATGCACCTCGCAGTTTAAAAGAACCTGTATATTGCAAGTTCTCCGGTTTTAAATACACAAAACTCTCCTCGTTGATGCGCGGAGCGTAAATTAAATCTGTTCTTCGGATGACTTCTTTCAATGCATACGAAGCTCTGTACACCGTATCTAATGTCAACATATACCTTATTTATAACTATATTGGCGGCAAAGATACTACTTTCCTGCAATAGAACAGCTTGGGGAACCAAAAAATCCAGACTGTTTCATCAATTCCTCCTACATAATTCTTGAAAAATACCATTTGCACGTTTTATCTTCCAAATACTATGAACCTAAAGAATTATCTTATAAATTTGTAGTATTAACCCAAAACAACAAATCATGGATTATCGTATAGAAAATTGTGCCAATTCGGTAGAAAGTGCCATCCGCGCTCAGGAAGGTGGAGCCTACCGTGTAGAACTTTGTGCAGGTATCCCGGAAGGCGGTACAACCCCCTCGTATGGTGACATTCTGATGGCTCGGAAAAGCATCGACATCAAGTTGCACGTCATTATCCGTCCGCGCGGAGGTGATTTTCTTTACTCACCGCTGGAGCAGGAAATCATGCTGCACGACATCCGCATCGCCAAAGAACTGGGAGCAGACGGAGTGGTATTTGGCTGTCTTACCGCCGACGGAAAAGTGGATATGGACGTAATGCGCAAAATGATGCAGGCAGCCGAAGGAATGAACGTAACCTTCCACCGTGCTTTCGACATGTGCAGCAATCCGCAGGAAGCACTGGAACAGATTATCGAACTGGGCTGTAGCCGCATCCTTACCTCCGGTCTGGAAGCAACGGCAGAACAGGGCATCCCTTTGCTGAAAGAGCTGGTAAAACAGGCCGACGGACGCATCATCATCATGCCTGGCTGTGGTGTCAATCCCGGCAACATCCGTAAAATCTGCGAAGCAACCGGTGCTACCGAATTTCATTTCTCCGGCAGAAGCCAGAAAGAGAGCGGCATGAAATTCCGCAACCCGAATGTATCAATGGGAGGAACAGTAAAAATAGAAGAGTATCTGAACGACGTTACCGACCCTGCAAAAATCAGCGCTGCCATCCGGGCACTGCAATAAACGGTACGCATCTTGTGTATCGTAAGCATTCGAAGAAATGCACCTTTTACACTTTGAGGTTTGGTTGTAGCTTTGC
>CAJKDC010000033.1 GCA_905198575.1 uncultured Bacteroides sp.
GGCTTTCGTTTTCTCCCAGTTCGTAGGCTTCCGTATGGTCGCGCAGCCAGGTCAGCTCCAGCATAAAGCTGGTGCAGTCGTCTGTCAGATAAACCAGGATAAACGAACCGTCGCTGGCTTCTTTACGGCTGGCTTCGTGCAATCCCAGCGCTGTTTCATAAAACTGGATACTCTTTTCCAGATTGGTTACATTGATGTTGAAATGGTCAAAACGTCCTTTTACTTTCATTTTATTTAAGTTTTATCGGCAATGAGAGCTTGATTTGCCTGGAATTGCCGGAGTTATTAAAATTCAGATTCAAATTAAGTCGTCAAATACTTGTCCTCTGTACTGTATGTCGGGCGAAAGAATGCCTTTGTCCCGTGCCAGTGACTGAAACCGGTGGGCAGCCTCGTAGGCCTCGTCAAAATGCATGGGAAGAAAGGCACGGGTCTGTATCTTCTCTGTAAACTGTATAGCACCGCGCATGTATTCACTTCCCAAACGCGGGTCGACAGGGAAGAGTGCCAGATCGGCTGCCGGCATGCTGGAGCAGATGTTTTCCAGCTCTTTCAGAAAATGGTTCTCGTATCCCCTCCATTCGGCTTCGTCACTTTCGTCCATCCAGTGCCAGTTGTTCAGGTCGCCAGCATGGAAAATGGTTTTACCACATAATTGTAGTTCAAAAGAGATACCTGCATCGGTAGAACCGTACGCTTTCACCCGTAAGTTTTCATCCTGATAAGTTTCTCCTTTCTTCAGCCAACAGGCTGCAGGCTTGGCTATGCCTCTTTTCCGGCAGATGTCTTTGGAGAGGATATATACGATATCCGCTTTTCGTTCTCTCCAGTTCATGACCCTGCGGTTAAAGTGGTCGGCATGAAAGTGGCTGGACAGCACGTACAGCTTTCCGGGGCGGTCCAGCAGACTGTCGTGTACGATGCCTTCGGTAAGCGACTGCGAGTCCTGAAAGTAATCTATTATTACCGTAAAATGTTCGGCCAGCAGTGCAAAACCACTGTGATAGAGGTATATCAGTTTCATGGGTTATTCTAATAGCGTTTCGGGGTACAAAAATAATAAAATACCGGAAAAAAAATATCCGTTCAGGCGAAATGTGAAAAGGCCTGAACGGATAATAATGACTGGAAATACGATTGTTCTTATTTTAATGTACATCCGATTTTGTCGAACGGCAATTGCGGGAATCCCTGAATGTACTGGTAAACAGGTGCATCTTTCTTAAACCCTTTCAGCGGGTTGTCGGGGTCAACGAATCCCGGGTCGTTGTTGGTAGACCAGTTGTTGCGGAACTCTCCCCATTGAGTTTGTCCGTTTACAAGATTTTTAATCCGGTAGAACAAATTGCCTTCTATCAGGTTTCCGTGCGGATAGGAAGGGTCTTCTTCCCAGTAATTCACCAAAAACGGATAGGCTGTGCTATATGGCGGTTCCTGAAATTTTACAGTTTTCAGTCGCTGGTCGATAATGCCGTTAGGAGCAACCATTCCTGTTCCCCAGTTCTGCATACGGTTGTCCAGATGGATAGCCACAGGCGAATCGATGAAAATATTGTGGTGGTAGTGGTTGTAATGTCCGCCGCCAATCAGTACAGGCAGTGAACCTGCGTTGTGGTAAATATTTCCGTATACTTCGCCTCCGCAGGCACCGTCGTCGTGATAAGTAGCTGTGACGCGGTGGCGTGGACTGAGTTTATGGAAATAGCAGTAGCGGATGACGTTGCCCAATTCAGACGGGTCGCGTCCGTAGTAAATGGCTCCTTGGTCGTCTACCTCGCTGCACACGTTGGTGATTTTGCAGTATTCGATGATGTGGTTGTTTCCGTGGAACAAGATAGCCATGCTGGGAGCATTGTAGATGTCGCACTGACTGACGCGGTTACCCACACCGTCTATCCACACACCGGGGCGGTACGATTTTTCCACACGGTTGAAATCATGTATGCGGCAGTTTTCTACAAAGTTTCCGGCCGGTGTGAGTGTCGCGCGGTCGCCTCCGCCCAGACTTACACCTCCGCTACCGGTATTATAGATGTAGCAGTCGGTAATACCGTTGTCGGTACCGCCGTTACGGTTGAACAGGATATCCTGGTAAACTCTGCCCATTAAGTCGCCTACTACGCGCGATTTAGGCGAGCCTCCAGCTTCGGCTGCATGTGGGCGCAGGGTTTGCTTATCGGGTGTTTCTGTTCCTTTACCGATGGAGATACCTACACCACCGACGTTGCGTATGGTGCATCCTGTAATGCGTACATGTTGGGTATTTTCCAGATAGATTCCGATGGAACGGCCGTATTCGAAAGTAAGTTTGCTGAGTGTAACGTTCCGGCAGTTCTCGATGGCAACCAGTGGTTCATCCAGAACACTGACATTCAGTTGTCGGGTTCCTTCGGGCAGATAGACATACATCTTATCGTTTTCCTTGTCTATGACATATTCGCCCGGACGATCCAGTTCCTCCAGCAGGTTCAGGGCGTACCAGCGCCGCCAGTCGGCTCCCGTCATAAATCCGTAGACGGTCTGCTGTGCCGTATGGATAGTGTGGGTCTCAGGGTCCAGATGGTCTACACGTATCATATCACTGGCATAGCCGTGTGCAAAGTATCCGCCTATCCAGAATGAACCGGCTTTACTCCATGCCGACGGACGTTCTTCGTTGTACTGAAATACCGGCAGTTTGGCATCTTTGACCTTTTCACCTGTTCCGGCTTCCAGGACTTTGCCTATCAGTACGGTAGAATCGTTGGGCCAGCGGGAAATACTGAGAGGTTCATTGTCTGCAAATAATTCACTCCATGCCGGACTGCTGGGGCGGCCGAAACCGGACGGACGCAAATCGGCCATAGGAATGTTAAGCTTGCGGAAATCAATTTCACGGACAAACTTGCGTGCCGTTTCTGGTAAGCGTTCGGCGATTTCTTTGTCAGATATTTTTCCCATTTTTGATAAGGAAATCTCCCGTCCTCCTGAGATGCTCACGCTTTCATCCTGATAGGGACTGATAGTGAGTGAAGCATACTTGCCGTTTTGGCCTATTTCGAGGGTAGTCGATTGTTCGTAGCAGCCTTTGCGTAAGAAAATCTTTACGTCCTCGTTGTTCAGCGTGTTGGCTTTGTCCAATGCGGCACGGATGGTTTTTAACGGATGTGACAGTGTTCCCTCAGCCTGGTCGTTACCTTTAGGGGATACATAGATTTGTTTCTCGGCCCAGATGGTTTGTGTGGTGCACCCCCAAAGAGCCAGCAACATTAGTAAGGAATGTTTCATAGTCTGTTGTTTTTCAGAAATAATAGTTTGCTGCAAAGTAATGCTTTTTTTAGGAATCATCCAAATTTTGATTTCTGAAATGGCTGTTGTTATATAATAATGTAGATTTATCTCCATGATTGATATTTTTCGAAAAAATGTGATAAAAGGTTTGTGTATTCCGATTTTATGTGTAATTTAGCAACCGAAACAAATGAAAACTATTTTTTGATATGGCACATTCTTTCGTAAATACATTGTTCTGGTGGCGCCGCTTACAACTCACGAAGTCGTAAGGGGAACCAGTCTGTGTAGATACGAATAAAGATAAATTAGTCTATATATTTCGGCGAAGAGGACTGTCGTACTTTACGGCAGTCCTCTTCGCCGTTTTTTTTATGTTGATTCAAAAACTATTAAAATACAAATGCAGTATGAGTACATTTCAAGTTGATGAAAGAGGTTACTACGGTGAGTTTGGCGGAGCGTATGTTCCCGAAATTTTGCATCGCTGTGTAGAAGAGTTGCGCAGTGCTTATCGTGAAGTATTGGATAGTGATGATTTCCAAAGGAAGTTCAGACAATTGTTGCGCGATTACGTGGGGCGTCCGTCTCCTTTGTTTCTATCGCGCAGGCTGTCGCAACAGTATGGTTGTAAAATCTATTTAAAGCGTGAAGACCTGAACCATACCGGAGCACATAAGATTAACAATGCCATCGGGCAGATTTTATTGGCACAGCGCATGGGCAAGCGCCGTATCATTGCCGAAACAGGTGCCGGACAGCATGGCGTGGCTACGGCTACGGTTTGTGCACTGATGGGGCTGGACTGCGTGGTGTATATGGGCAAGATGGATGTGGAGCGTCAGCATGTCAATGTAGAGCGGATGAAGATGCTGGGTGCTACAGTGATTCCGGTTACTTCGGGAAACATGACACTGAAGGATGCTACCAATGAGGCCATACGCGACTGGTGCTGTCATCCTGCCGAAACCTATTATGTGATAGGCTCTACAGTTGGTCCGCATCCTTATCCGGATATGGTTGCTCGCTTGCAGTCGGTCATCAGCGAAGAAATCCGCAAGCAGTTGCTTGAGCAGGAAGGCCGGGATTATCCGGATTATCTGGTGGCATGTATCGGTGGAGGAAGTAATGCGGCCGGAACTATTTATCATTATCTGGATGACGAGCGGGTTAAAATTGTACTCGCTGAGGCAGGAGGCAAAGGAGTGGATACTGGCTTGTCGGCCGCTACTATCCAGCTGGGACGGCTGGGGATTATTCACGGTTCGCGTACCTTGGTCATGCAGGATGCCGACGGACAGATTCTTGAGCCGTATTCCATCTCAGCAGGTCTGGACTATCCCGGTATCGGACCGATGCATGCTAACCTGGCCAGTATGCGCAGGGCTACGGTGCTGGCCGTGAACGATGATGAAGCGTTGCGGGCCGCTTTCGAACTTACCCGTCTGGAGGGAATCATTCCAGCGCTGGAATCAGCTCACGCGTTAGGTGCTTTGCGGAAAATCAATTTCCGGCCGGAGGATGTTGTGGTGCTTACGGTTTCCGGTCGTGGTGATAAAGACCTGGATACTTATTTACAATACGATTATAACGAGTTGAACAATGAAAACCTTTAAATATCATGTAGCAAGCCGAACGATGCTGGGCGATTTACATACACCGGTGAGCACTTATCTCAAGGTGCGCGACTTGTTTCCACAGAGTGTCCTGATGGAAAGTGCGGACCAGCATGCTGCCGAGAATAACCGTTCGTTTATCGGACTGAACCCGATTGCTTCTTTCAGTGTGAATCATGGTGAAGCGGTGTGTACTTATCCTGATGGACATTGTATAACGGTAGCACTGGATGGTAAAGAGAGTGTGATTGCAGCTTTACAGGATTTCCTGGATAGTTTTAAAGTGCAGGGTGAATATGCGCGTTATTGCGGAGTATATGGTTATACGGCTTTCAATGCTGTACGTTATTTTGAGCCGGTAGCAGTGAAGGATAGTGCCGACTCCCGAAACGATGCACCGGAGATGCTCTACATATTATATAAGTATCTCATCGTATTCAATGATTTCAAAAGTGAGCTGGTATTGATGGAGTTGCTTTCGGAAGGTGAGGAATCGCATTTGCCGGAGATTGAGCGGGCGGTGATGAACCGCAACTTTACAGAATATGACTTTCATCCGGTGGGACAGGTCGGTAGTCCGCTTACCGATACAGAGCATAAAGCAAATATTCGCAAAGGCATTGAACATTGTAAGCGGGGAGACGTTTTTCAGATAGTCTTGTCACGCCGGTTTGTCCAGCGTTATACAGGTGACGACTTTAAGCTGTACCGGGCTTTGCGCAGTATCAATCCTTCGCCTTATCTGTTTTATTTTGACTTCGGCGGTTTTCGTATCTTTGGCTCATCACCCGAAACGCACTGTATGATAGAGGGGCGAACGGTGACGATTGACCCGATAGCCGGAACTACCCGCCGTAGTGGCGATCAGAAGACAGATGAGCGGCTTACTGCCGCACTGCTGGCAGACCCTAAGGAGAATGCTGAACATGTGATGCTGGTAGACCTTGCCCGTAATGACTTGAGCCGGAACTGCCACAATGCACATGTGGCTTTCTACAAGCAACCACATTATTACAGCCATGTCATCCATCTGGTCAGTCGGGTGTGCGGTACGATGGACGAAGGAGCTACAGCCGTGCGGACTTTTATCGATACTTTTCCTGCAGGTACATTGAGTGGGGCTCCTAAAGTGCGTGCCATGCAGTTGATCAGCGAATACGAACCTCACAACCGCGGAGCGTATGGTGGATGTATCGGTTTCATCGGGTTGGATGGCTCTTTGAATCAGGCTATAACGATTCGTACCTTTGTCAGCCGCAATAATGAACTCTGGTTTCAGGCGGGAGGCGGTATCGTAGCCAAGAGTGACGAAGAGAATGAATTGCAGGAAGTAAATAATAAGTTGGGAGCATTGCGAAAGGCCATTGAAATGGCAGAAAAACTATAAAAACAGGAAAGATGAAGATTGTAATTATAGATAACTACGACTCGTTTACGTATAATCTGAGTCATTTATTGAAAGAACTGGGAGCTGAGGTCACTGTGTTGCGAAACGATAGCTTCCGGTTGGAGGATTTGGAAGTTTTCGATAAAATTGTTTTGTCTCCGGGTCCCGGTATACCGGAAGAAGCAGGTCTGCTGAATGATGTAATACGCTATTATGCCGGTAAAAAATCCATACTTGGAGTTTGTCTGGGTGAACAGGCTATCGGCGAAGTGTTCGGGGCAAGACTGGAGAATCTTTCAAGCGTATATCACGGCATCCAGAGTCCGATACATGTTACGCTTCCCGATACGTTATTTGCGGGTTTGCCTGCTGTCATTCCGGTGGGCAGGTATCATTCCTGGATTGTGGCGGATGCCGGATTCCCTGAATGTCTGGAAGTAACGGCACGCAGCGAAGAGGGATACATCATGGCTTTACGGCATAAGTCGTTCGATGTGAAAGGAATTCAGTTTCATCCCGAATCGGTATTGACACCCGATGGAAAAGCCATGCTTGCCAACTGGCTGCAGGCTGCTTGTGAATGTGAGACGAAAAATCAGGAATGCTTATGAAAACAATATTGAAGCGTTTGTTCAATCATGAAGTTTTAAGCCGTGAAGAGGCTGCTTCTCTTATGGAGCAGGTTATGAGCGGAAGTGTCAATGATACCCAACTGGCTGCTCTGCTGGCTGCTTTCCAAATGCGGGGGATATGCGTGGACGAACTTCTTGGCTTTCGGGAGGCATTGCTGGCTACTCGAGTACCGGTGCATTTGGAAACTTATAAACCGATAGATATTGTAGGTACAGGAGGAGATGGAAAGAATACGTTTAACATCTCTACATGTGCTTGTTTTGTGGTAGCAGGAGCGGGGTATCGGGTGGCTAAGCATGGCAATTATGGGGCAACTTCGGTGAGTGGAGCCAGTAATGTGATGGAAAGCCACGGGGTACGATTTACGAATGATGCGGACCAGCTGCAACGGTCGATGGAAGCCTGTAATATGGTTTATCTGCATGCTCCGCTTTTTAATCCGGCAATGAAGGTCGTGGCATCGGTCCGCAAGGCATTGGGAGTGCGCACCTTTTTCAATTTATTGGGTCCGCTGGTTAATCCCTGCCTGCCGGCGTACCAGTTGCTGGGTGTGGCAGATTTGCAGCAGATGCGCCTTTATACCAATGTCCTGCAGCAGCTCGGTGTAGGTTTTGCTGTTGTAAACAATTTGGACGGATATGATGAAATATCGCTCACAGATGAATTCAAAGTGATGACGAATCATTATGAAACAATTTACAAGCCTTCTGACTTAGGATTTACAACGGTCAGGAAAGAAGAGTTGCGTGTAGGCACAACGGTTGCCGAAGCTGCTTGTATCTTTGATGCCGTTTTACAGAATCGGGCCACTAGGGCACAGACAGACTGTGTGTTGATTAATGCTTCTTTTGCCATACAGACGGTGCGTCCTGAGTTGCAGATTGAGGATTGTGTTGTTATAGCCCGGGAATCACTGGAAAGTGGAAAAGCATGGGGTACTTTTTGCCGTTTTGTTGAACTGAATAGCTGATAGGAGAATGGAAAAGGATATTTTGCAGACAATACTGGCGGCTAAAAAAGAAGAGGTAGCCCGCCAGAAGCAGGTAATAACAGAAACACAATTGCAGCAGCAGTTGTCCGACAGGATGCAGGTGCATAGCCTTGCACAGTCACTACTTAATTTCCCGACAGGAATTATAGCCGAATTCAAACGCCGTTCACCTTCCAAAGGATGGATAAATCGGGAAGCTGATGTCGCACAAGTCGTGCAGGCTTATGAGCAGGCTGGGGCAGCAGGTTTGTCGGTACTCACAGATGAAGCGTTTTTTGGCGGTTCGCTGAAGGATTTACGGATAGCCAGACAGGCGGCGCAACTGCCTGTTTTAAGAAAGGATTTTGTGGTAGACGAGTATCAGTTATATCAGGCACGCGTTTTACAGGCCGATGTAGTTTTGCTTATTGCCGCTGCTCTGACACCCTTGCGTTGCAGGCAGTTGGCTTGTCTGGCACACGAATTGCAATTGGAAGTGCTGTTGGAAGTCCATCGGGAAGAAGAGCTGGACTGCTTAAACGAGTATGTAGACTTAATCGGGGTGAACAACCGTAATTTGGGTAGTTTCCATACGGATGTGGAGAATTCTTTCCGCATGGCTCGCGTGTTACCAGCCTCATTGCCTTGGGTTTCCGAGAGTGGGATAGCTTCAGCTGCAGTTGTCCGTTCGTTGCGTGAGGCTGGATTCCGTGGATTTCTGATGGGAGAGGCGTTTATGAAAACAAACAATCCGGGAAACGCTTTATCGGATTTTATTAAAACATTGAGCTTATGATCGTGAAAGTTTGCGGTATGCGTTGCGGACAGAATATCCGTGAGGTTGAGGCGGACGGTGTAGATTGGATTGGATTTATCTGTTACGAGCGTTCTCTCCGCTTTGTGTCATCAGTTCCTGACTATCTGCCTGTACGGGCAACGAGAGTAGGAGTGTTTGTCAATGCAACATTGGATCATATCCGTACCCGTGCTATGGAGTTGGGATTGACACATCTGCAGTTGCACGGAGATGAATCTCCCGAATTGTGTCGGATATTACAGGCTGACGGCTTTCATGTGATAAAAGCCTTTCGGGTTAAAGACAGGACATCGTTTCGGGAAATGCATCCATACGTTCCTTATTGTTCTTATTTCCTTTTTGATACGCCGACGGCTGGCTATGGAGGCTCCGGTCGGCGGTTCGATTGGAGTTTGTTAGATAACTACACGGAGGCCGTTCCTTTTTTGCTGAGTGGTGGCCTTCGTCCGGATATGTTGGATAATTTGGCAACCTTTTATCATCCGTCGTGGGCCGGAATCGACTTGAATAGCGGTTTTGAAATTTCACCGGGATTGAAGGATATTCGGAAAATTAAATCATTTGTTGAACAGTTTAAATCGTTGTAATATGAATCGCATCCATCAATTGTTTCAGACAAAAAAACAAAACATTCTTTCAGTTTATTTTTGTGCTGGTGCGCCAGTGCCCGGCAATGTAGCTTCCGTGGTACAAGCATTGGAACAAAAAGGGATTGATATGGTAGAGATTGGAATTCCTTTCAGTGACCCTATGGCCGACGGTCCTGTGATTCAGCAGGCAGCTACGCAAGCCCTTCGGAATGGGATGACTTTATCGGGCTTGTTTGCCGAGCTCAAGGATATTCGTCGTCAGGTTTCTATCCCCTTGATACTGATGGGGTATCTCAACCCCATTATGCAATATGGCTTTGAGGCTTTCTGTAAGCAGTGCAATGTATGTGGCATTGATGGGGTTATTATTCCCGATTTGCCTTTTCAGGAATACCGCGAAACCTTTGAATTCCTAGCACAGCAATATGGACTGAAAGTAATCATGCTAATAACACCTGAAACTGATGAAGTCCGAATCCGGGAGATTGATGAGCACACAGACGGTTTTATCTATATGGTATCATCGGCTGCAGTAACCGGTGCACAGCGTGATTTTGATGCACAGCGACTGGCTTATTTCCGTCGGATTGCTGTGATGAATCTGAAGAATCCCCGGATGATAGGCTTCGGCATTTCCAACCGACAGACATTCGAATCTGCATCGGCTTATGCTGCTGGGTGTATTGTAGGCAGTAAGTTTGTTTCTTTATTGGCAGAAGAGCAAGGCAATGCTTTACGGGCAGCCGACCGCTTGCTGGAAGCTTTGCAGAAGTAGTTCTGGATTATCTTTTCTTGCCGTGACTGTATGTACTACTGTTTTTTTCTGTACTTTTGTCTTTTGGAGATATTTTTAAAACTCTTTTATGTGATTGGAAATTCTCCAAAAGACTTAAATCTACATTTTATTATAAAATAAAAAGATTATGGACAATAGGTTGAAGGATTTTAAAAAGGTATTTTTGATTGCGGGCAGTGAGCCTTTGGGAAGTGCCGGTTTGCAGGCTGATATCAAAGCTGTGTCTGCATGTGGTGGCTTTGCAGCCGGAGCGGTTACGTGCATAGTAGATGAAGATACGCAGCGCGTAAAGGACATTTATACCATTCCTGTACAGATGATCGTAAACCAGGCGCTGTCTTTTCTGGAAGATGTAGGGGCTGATTGCATTAAAACGGGTATGCTTTATTCTGTTGAACTGGTAACGGGAATAGCCGGATTGCTGAAACAGTTTAAGGATATTCCCAAAGTGATAGATCCCGTGATGGTCAGCTCCGCCGGTGACCGTTTGTTGAAAGAAGAAGCTGTACAAGCATATAAGGATTTGCTTTTTCCCATGGCTGCTATTATTACACCGAATTACCGCGAAGCAGAAGTCCTTTTAGGGCGTTCGGTGAGTACTGAACATATAAAAGAGGATTTGCAGGAGTTGTGTCAGTGGGGGAATGCGGTCATCTTGAAATCTGTTCCGGGAGAAGATACACTTACCGATTATTTTTATGATCCATGTACCGGACTGATGAAAGAATTCTCCAAGCAAAGAATACTGACGAAGAATGTAAACGGGACTGGAGATACCTTTGCCTCATCTATTGCCACCTATGTAGCTAGAGGCTATGCATTGCTTGATGCGGTTCGCAAGGCTGAAGTATTCATTCAGCAGTCTATTGAATCGGGAGCTATGTATAAGTTTGGTTCTGGTTTTGGTCCGGTTCATCCATTTTTCCGTGAAGTAAGCTATTTCCGCGAAGAAGATTTGCATTACGCTGCTCTGCATTGATTGTTAAGTGTTTATTCAGTTCGTGAAAAAGAGGAAATAAATATTTGATTGATGCAAAAAAGGACCGAAAACGCTAACAAAAGCGCTTTCGGTCCTTTTTTACTGTATTAAGATTTGATTTAATACCGGTTATTTACTGGTACGGGCAACATTATATCCCGATACAGTGATAACGGGTGCATTGCCTCGTGTATCTACATCTTTCCAGCGGATACTGATTTCTTTCTGTTCACCCGGCAACAAGGCAAAATAGTTGTCGGAGTAAAGAATAGGCAAGAACTGGTCACCGTCCTTATCGCCAGTAATGTTGATGCGTATCATCAGGGCAGGGACAGTAGCCGGATTTTTCAGTGTAACAGTTGCTTTCCAATTTCCTTGTTCGTCCTGTTGTGTAGCCGACTGGCAGTCGAGGGTTACCTGTGGCAGCTCCTTCAATGCCTGATAGTTGTTTTCCTTCAAGCTTCGGTGGTAGAAGTTATCAGAAACAACTTTGCCGTTTTCTATCAGCCACAACTTGATGAAATGCACTTGCGACAGATTCTGGGGATACTCCAATGCAATACATTTCTCGGTCGTGTCTTCCAGGCTGTTTACCGTAGCCGATTTTTCCCATGCAATGCTGCCATCCATGTTCAGAATCTGCACTTTTGCTGTAAGATTATTACGCTTGCCGGCGCTGTAGTTCACGACCTCCACTTCATCGGTTGCCGGATTCCATTGGATATGCAGTGGCTCGGAAGCTTTCTTGATGGCAAAATAGGCAGCTGTCGGTTCCAGATAATAGTCGTATGTCTGCCATACCATAGAAGGCCAGCAAGAGTGACTCATCCACATCAGCAGCCCCATGCGGTTCTTGCTTCTCGATTCGAACAGACTGCGGTGTCCGTCGTAGTTAACCCATTGTGCCAGTTCGGCAAATTCCTGTGCACTTTGTGGTTTGCCGTAACCTTCTGCAATGATTTCATTGAATGAGGTTGCTCCCTGTGCTCCCTCCAGCGTATAATCGTGTATTCCCCATTCGTGCGACTGAGGCCACATACCTTCGGGAGAGTAGGTGCGTTTGAAACCTTCGTAAGTAAGTACATTAGGCATACCCCTTTCACTGTGGAACTTGTCGTTCCCAGCCTCCAGTGTGAAGTACGTTTTGGCAGGAAGCATACGGTACGGTCCGTGTCCGCTCACAACGTCATCTGCCGAACTGGAAATATAGTGCATGCCAGGATGCTCATCCTTCACAATCTGTCGTAAAGCCTTGTCGATGCGTTCGGGTGGATAGCCCTCGTTGCGGCCACAGTAAATTTCTACCGAAGCATGATTGCGGATACGGCGTACATAGTCTTCGGCATTGGTGATAAACATTTCCGGATAATAAGGGTCTGGTCCGTCCGAAGGATTAGCCAGCCAGAAGTCCTGCCAAATCATAATACCGTGTCTGTCGCAAGCTTCGTAAAGCTCTTCGTCACCAATCATTCCTACCCAGTTGCGCATGATGTTGAAGTTCATGTCAGCATGGTAAGCGATGGCTGCATCGTACTCGCGGCCACGGTAGTTCAGATTCGATTCGCTGAATCCCCAGTTACCGCCCCGGCCGATGAAGCGACGTCCGTTGATGTACATGTTCAGGATATGATTGTCTTCGTTGTATGTCATCTGCCGGATGCCCGCCTTAAAGTTTACACTGTCAGAAATCTGATTGCCAATCTTGAAGACAAAGCCTGCATCGTACAGATAAGGCTCGCCATAGCCTTTAGGCCACCACAGACGCGGATGCTGTACGGTCAGTTCTTTATAATTTGCCGGTGTGAAGGCGATTTCCTTTTCTTCGCCAGCCTTCAGGGTAACCTTCTGTGCGATACGGATATCACCGATTCTTCCTTCCAGTACTCCTTCCACATCTTTCTCGGTATGATTTTTCACGAAAGTACGGGCGGTAAGTGCTGCCGATGTCGTATCCGGTAAGGGCAATACGCTTTCGATTAATGGGTCGCTGACTGTAACCGCTCCTGTGCTGGTCAGCCGTACGTCGTTCCATATACCAATGTTTCTACCGCGTACCGTAGGAATCCAGTCCCAGCCGATAGTGGCATGGAAGGTAGGATTGTCGGCTCCCAGGATACCGCCGTTAAAGTCGGTACTCTGTTTGTTCTTTTCCTTGATTGCACCGATATGACTGTTTTTTATAATCTCTACGGCCAATACGTTCTTGCCGGGCACAATGCAATCTGTGACATCCATTTTACCACGGATAAATGCACCTTCAATGTCACCAAGCTTTTTGCCGTTAAGATAGACATGAGCTTTCCAGTTGATGCCGTCGAAATTGAGGAAAACCCGTTTTTTGATGAACGATTCGGGTACTTCAAACTCATTTCTGTACCAGAAGCTGGAATTGAAAAAAGCCTCGGAGATATTAAGTTGGTTATCCGAATAATTGGGGTCGGGTACAGCACCCACATTCCGGTAACTGGTCAAGACCGTTCCCGGTACGGTAGCGGTAATCCAACCATCAGGCAGGAATGCTGATGAGGCTATTTCATTGCCCGACTGTTTCACTTCGGAAGCTCTTTGCAGTTTCCAGTTGCCGCCGGAAAGTGTCAGACTGTTGCCACTTACTTGGGGGTGTGCTACAGGTTGCGCTGTCAGTCCGCCTTTACCCATAACCTCTACTTCGCTGAGCAGATACCTATCATTTCCTGCAGCTTTTTCCATGGTAATGCGTACGTAACGGGCTTTGCCTTTTACCGGAATGTCGTCAGTCAGTTCCTCACCACCAGGCAGCTGAGCAATATCTTTCCATGATTTGGCATCGTCTGAAACCTGAATCTTTCCGGCCACAGCCTTGTTTATCCAGTGCAGGACAATCCGGTCGAATGTAGAAACGCTTCCCAGATCTACATAAATCCATTCCTCTTTGTCTGTCGCACTCATCCAAGTGCTGTTGAAATACTGCGAAGGCTTGAGCTCTACCAAATCATTGTTGTTGTAGAAATTCAAGTCTTTTACAGTCCAATAGGCAGCTCCCGGCATACGCAATACAATGCGGTAATAACTGTATGCACCGACTTTGGTAAGCGGAATGTATTGGTCGAGAATACGTACCGGCAGGTCTCCTTTTTCGCTTTGCTTATTCGGGTCAGAGTGCATGGTGTAGCGGCTGGCTTTTCCCGGTAATCCCTTTCCGGACAGGCGGCCCAGTTCTTCCCAGTTCTCTCCATCGTTCGAACCCATGCACAACATTTCGTATCCCTTTCCTGCCTTGTCAGCATGATAGGTTACAGACCCTCTCAGGTAAACCTTATCGGCTTGCTTTTGGTAGTTGTGCAGGCTGAACTGAAAATACGTATCTTCGCCTACCGTCGTATTTCTGGAATAAGGACCTTCGTCAATCATCCATTCCCGTTCCCGTTTCGGTGATGCCCCGTCCGGAGTCGATAACGTGAGATATTGTGGCAGGGCAGTACTTATAATACCGTCCGTAACCAGCTGAGCCGTCAGGTTATAGTCATAACTGGACGACTGGTAAGCTGTACGCAGTAACGCAATGTTGCGGTACGTGTCGTCAGGTTTCAACTCCGGAGAAAAATCCTCCTGCGGGCATCCCGGATATTTCCCGATTCCCCGGGTATAATAATCCGAGCGGGAGAAGTCTTGTGTAGCGGCTTTTTGGCATCCTGCATTCAGCAGGCACGAGGCTGTAGCTACACTTCCAAGTAATAGATAAAAAGAATGTTTTTTGTTCATTTTATTTAGTCCCATTTTAGGATGTTATCAGTTTATTGCTAAAATGAAATTTTGAGTCGTCTGTTTATTCCAGACACGCGTCTAGGTCGGCAATCAGCTGTTCTTTGTCCATGTGCTGACCGATGAATACAATCTTCTGCATACGGTCGCCATAGCGCTCGTCCCAGTCGCGCAGCAAACCCGGTTCACGCTGGAACATCTGCATCAGCTCTTCCTCGGGCATGGCAGCATACCATTGACCCACCTCGCTCAACTGCTTTTGCTTTCCGGCCTGTTCGAACAGACAAGTCATGTCCGGGTTATCGTTGAAGTAGCACACTCCCTTGGCGCGGATAACGTTGCGGGGCCATTGGGCATTGATGAAGTAGTCGAACTTGTTCATGTCGAAAGCTGGACGGCGGTAATATACAAATGTCTCGATGCCATATTCTGCCGCTTCGCCCTCTTCGTGGTGATGGTGGTGGCAGCAGCAACCCTCATGATGATGGTGTCCCTCGTGGCAATGCTCCTCATGATGATGCTCTTCGTGGTGATGCTCCCCGGCATCATGTTCCGTGTGGTGCTCCGGTTCTTCACAAGGTTTACCCAGTTCCTGAATCCATCCGGCAGATGCAGCCACCTTCGAGTAACGGAAACTGTTTGTATTTAAGATTTTATCCAGCTTCACATCTGCAAAATTGCAGGCTATGATTTCAGCTCCCGGCTGTAGGGTACGGATAATCTGCGTAATGCGTTTCTGCTCCTCTTCGCTTACCTCATCGATTTTGTTCAGCAAGACAATATTGCAGAATTCAATCTGCTGGATAAGCAGGTTGGCTATATCGTCTTCACCGGCAGGATGCTCGGTCAGTGCCTCGCCGCAACCAAATTCACTCTGCATGCGCAAGGCATCCACGACTGTCACTACACAGTCCAGCTTGCACACCCCATAGCGTGAGTATGCCTCTCCCAATCGAGGAATGGTACAGATGGTCTGTGCAATCGGTTCCGGGTCGCATATTCCGCTGGCTTCAATCACGATGTAGTCAAACTGCTGCGATTTCATCAGTTCGAAGACCTGCTCAATCAGGTTCGTCTGCAACGTACAGCAGATACAGCCGTTCTGCAGTGCCACCAGACTGTTGTTGTCCGTGTTTACCACACCGCCCCGCTGAATCAGTTCGGCGTCAATGTTTACTTCCCCTATATCGTTTACAATTACGGCAAATTTAATACCTTGTCGGTTGGTCAGAATCCGGTTCACCAGCGTTGTCTTTCCGCTGCCCAGATAGCCGGTAAGTACCAGCACCGGAATCTCTTTTTTTGCAATGCTTTCCATATCGTTTTTTAATTAATATATCTTTAATTATTGTTTGGATTCATACGTAATAAATACCAGATAATTCATACAGAATGGGTCGTTGTTACGCTTGCGAAGTTACAACATTTTATTTTCACTGCATCATTGCAATGATGAACTTATCGCATAAAAAAGACGAATTTTAGTCACAGCAATGCCGAAGGTTTATCTCAGTAAAGAAGCACCGGATGCATACTGATGAAAGAACAGAAAGAAAAAAACATAAAATTTTACATGCTTTTTGGCTGTTCAGAAACAAAATATTAATTTTCGATTCAATTCAGTCAGCTCAATTATAATAGGAACCTAACCCGTTAGGAAGCTGCTGATATGTTTTATGTGGAAAATAAAAAAAGCTTGAAATGCAGGAAGTCATAAAGTTAGATAGCTTGGCCGATTACGGCAAACTCTACGGACTGGAATTCATACATCCGCAGGTAGCAGTCATTGATTTGGCGCGTGCCACTCGTTTCCCGGTTCATTTTACCATAAATTATGGGGTATACGCATTATATTTGAAGCAGACCAAGTGCGGTGATTTGCGTTATGGCAAGCAGACATACGATTATCAGGAAGGAACGGTTACCAGTTTTGCACCGGGACAGGTTGTCGAAGTGCATATGGAAGAAGGAACTCGTCCTTTGGCAAAAGGGGTGTTGTTTCATCCGGATTTTATCCGCGGTACGGAATTGGGACGCGACATCCGGCTTTATTCTTTCTTTTCGTATGCTTCGAACGAGGCCTTGCATTTGTCGGACGAGGAGAAACAGCTTTTCGAGCATTGCCTTGCCCAGCTGGAAGCAGAGTTGGAGCGGCCTGCCGACCGGCATAGCCGTCGCTTGATTTGCCGGAATATTGAGTTGTTGCTCGATTACTGTCAGCGTTTTTACGACCGGCAGTTTACTACGCGCACTCCGGTAAATAAAGGCATCCTTATTAAGTTTGAAGAGATGCTGGATGGTTATTTTCAGAGCGACAAGCCACAGGAAATGGGACTTCCCACTGTAAAATACTTTGCCGATGCTGTAAATCTTTCGCCTAATTATTTTGGCGACTTGGTAAAAAAGGAAACCGGACGTACGGCTCAGGAGTATATACAGAACAAGCTGGTGAGTGTAGCCAAGCAGGAGATGCTGGCATCCGATAAAAGTATCAGCGAGATTGCCTATTGTCTGGGATTTCAGTATCCCCAACATTTTGCCCGCATCTTTAAAAAGACTGTGGGGTCTACACCTACGGCTTATCGGTGTCGTCAGGTATAATGTCCTTGCGCTGTAAAGGGAAGGCATAACTTAATTAAAGCTGAATAGCTGAGCTCCTATCTGCCAGAAAGCTTGGTTGGCTTGCGGATTCCAAACGGCACAGGCATGAACAGGAATTTTGTATCCCTGAATGGAAATCTTGCGTGAAAGTTTCAGACTTATGTGGACGATGCCAGGCTGTTCTCCGTAGAAGTGAGAAGAATCTCCAGCCTTGTTTAAAGCAAAGGCTGTCCCGATACCTGCATACAGATGCCAACCCTTTTTAGCATAGACAGGATATTCAATGTAGCAGAATGAGGAATACTTGTTGGCCTGGTTGGTTGTATTCCGGTCACGTCCGAATAAGATTGTCGACCAACTGACATATAAGGGGAAATAGCCTTTGAACCGGTAATCGATTATAGCATCCAGAAAGCGTCCGGTTTCCGAAGCCTTATAGTTAAAGAATTCCTTATTATTATAGGTCGCACCCGATGAGAAATTATAGGTGTCCCAAAATGAAAGTGAAAACCCATTTGTCCGAAAAGACAGGTGATGGTTGAATTCCTTGTATTCACCAGTGACATTGCTGCCTCCCCAGAATCCTAAACAGATGTGTCCGTTGAGCATTGTGTAGGAAATATCGCTGGTTATAACCACACCGTCTGCTACTTCAATACCTCTCCATAAATGATTGTTGGCTATGTTTGCATCGAAACGAATTTGAGCAAACGTATGGAGAGTAAAAATTACTCCCCATACTGTCAGATAAAATCTTTTCATACTTTACCGGTTATACTGCCTTTATCTGTTAGACCTGTATTTGATTATCCGATTTTTACGACAGATTTTACAATATTGGCCTTGTCGCTGACACTCTTGTCCATGGCATTTTGTATGTCATCAAAGCTGAACACATTGGAAACGATACCTTTCAGGTTGACTTTTCCGGAAGCTACAGCCTCAATAGCCATCGGGTAAATATGGCGGTAACGGAAGACTGTTTTAAAAGTCAGTTCCTTGTCGAGTGCCAGGCTAAGTGGGAGAGTCATCTCACCAGTCTTTGAGTATCCCACCAGGACAATGGTAGAGCCTTTCTTGGCAATATGGATAGCCTGACGGGTCGTAATTTCCATTCCGGCAGTTTCTATGACCAGGTCAACGCCTTTTCCTTCTGTCAGACGGGATATTTCGTCCTGTACGTTTTTATCCATTGAGTTAATTACGCCTGTAGCTCCCAGTTCCAATGCCTTATCCAGTCGTTTCTGCATGATATCTACGACGTATACCTTAGAAACTCCTTCGGCTTTTACAGCCATCATTGAGACCAGTCCGATACATCCGGCACCAAAGACCACAGCAGTTTGTCCGGCATGAGCTCCCCCTTGATTGGCTGCATGAAATCCTACAGCCAAAGGCTCTATTAAAGCACCTTCCATTGTATCTACATTGTCGGGCAACTTGAAACACAACGCTGCTTCGTGGGCTACATATTCCTGAAAAACACCATCGACTGGAGGGGTTGCGAAGAATACGACATCCGGGCATAGATTGTATTTACCCTCCTTGCAATACTCACAATGTCCACAAGTCTTTCCAGGTTCTAGTGCCACGCGGTCACCAATTTTGAGATGCTTTACATCCTTGCCTACTTCTACAACCACTCCGCCAGGTTCGTGTCCTAGAACAAAAGGAGGTTTCACTACGTAGTCGCCGATTCTGCCAGTTTCATAATAATGCATGTCAGATCCGCAGATGCCAACGTATTCCAGTTTAACCAAAACCTCGTTATCGGCAGGTTGAGGTACTTCACGTTCTACATATCCCATTTTTCCGATACCGTTCATAACGGCAACTTTCATCATCTTTTTCATTGTGCTATTGATTTTAAAGTTTGTATAATTCGTATAATAAATTTGATGCGTCTTTATTGGAGTCTCTTTTTTAGAATTCTATATTTTACGATTCTTACGATTCTGTTATATAGTCTCTTGTTGAGCTTGTAAAAGGTTAGAACCACAGCAGTAAGTATCCAAAAGCCTCCGGGAATCGTACTGAATGCATGTCGCATAATGGCAATGACTTCTTCGTTTTGGACTGCGTTTGATACATATCCCTGCATGCCCAAAACCAGTGCCAATAATGAGGTTCCTAATGCCATTCCGATTTTGTTCCCGAGTGAAATGAAAGCATATTGGAATCCGTCGTTTCTTATTCCGGTTTTCCATTCACCATATTCCACGCAATCGGGGATGATGGCATAAATGGCCGTATTGAATCCTGAAAAGAAAAACTGAGAAAGGGCTGCAAAAATGTAAAAACCGACAGGACTGGTAACGGGACTGAAAAAATACAGAGCTATCATTGTTGCACCTGTGCCAAAAGCAAAAGCAGATGCAGACCATCCTTTGTTTTTAGTCAATTTAAAAGCATAAGGGAAACAGGCAGCTCCAGCAATAGAAGGGATGATAATTGCCAGTGAATACATAGAAAACAGCGAGGCATTTCCTTCTACATAGGTAAAATAATATAGCATGTCTGCATTGCGACCGTAGAGAATAAATCCGAATAGAATCTGACCGATAAGGGCCAGCAGATACGGCTTGTTCTTCATGATTGCTTTGAGCTGTATTTTCAAAGCCAGTTTTTGTTCGGCGGGAATTTCTACGATTTCCTTGGTTTTCGCGAAACAGAAAATGTGGCATAAAGCAAAGATGATGCCATAAAGAACGGCTACCATCAGATACCCCTGTTGTGCATTGCCCTGTCCGAACGATTCAATCAAAGGAATGGTCACGATGTTGATAATGCCTATGGCGATCATGGCACTGACCGAACGGGAGGTGTTAATCTGAGCACGCTCATCCATGTTTTGAGTCATGGCCCCACAAAGAGTGCCATAAGGAATGTTTACACAGGTATACCCAAGCACAAGCAGGCAGTAAGTGGTTGCCATGTAAACGATTTTACTGGCGTCACTCCAATTGGGGTGAGCCCAGAATGTCAGAATCAATACCAGTGCAGTAAGAGGAGCTCCAAACAGTAACCACGGACGATACCGTCCCCAGCGTGTATTGGTTTTATCGCACAATCCTCCGATAACAGGATCGTTAATAGCATCCCAAAAGCGTGAAAACAACATTAAGGATGCTACTGCACTCATACTGATGCCAAAAACATCCGTATAAAAAATCATGAGAAAGTTTCCTACGAACATCCAGCTGAAATTACATCCTACATCTCCCATGCCGTAAGCCAGTTTGCTGATGAATGGAACACGGGACTGTTCAATTTTCTGTTTTTTGTGTATCATAATGATTAGTTTTTTAGGTTTTTCTGAGTCAAATGTAGAGCTTCATTTCTCATCAAAAGCGAAAAAAACGGATTTAAAATTTCGCAACCGTTCCCGCAACCGTTCCCAATTTCCGCAACCGTTCCCGAAAAAATGCTATATTTGCATGTTAACCATTTATTCGGATTTTATGAAGTATGCTACCATCATCGATATAGCTAAAGAACTGGGCATTTCCAAGTCGACAGTTTCACGTGCCTTGCGTGGAGACAGTCAGAATGTGAGTCGGGAAACTCAGAAAAGAATTTTGGAAGTCGCAGAAAGGCTAGGGTATAAGCGTAACGAACTGGCTGTCAATTTAAGAAAACAGAAAACGCGTACGATTGGCATCGTAGTGCCCGAAATGATTACATCGTTTTATGTGAATTTTATAACTTATGCTCAACAGTATCTCAATAAATTAGGCTACCGGGTGATGTTGGCACAGTCGCAGGAGAATCCGGATATAGAAAAAATAAATCTGCAAATGATGGAAGACTACCGGGTAGATGGAATACTTATAAGTGTTTGCCACGACCAGGTAAATGCGGATATTTATCGCGGGATTATGAAAAAAGGGATTCCGATGGTCTTTTTCGACAGAACAATATCTGAAATGGATGCCACACAGATAAAGATTGACGATTATATCAAGTCCTTTTTCATGGTAGAACATTTGATAAGAAAAGGAAAAACAAAAATCATACATCTTGCAGGTCCTTCGTATATCCAGAATACGTTTGAGCGTATAAGGGGGTATAAAGATGCCTTGGGTAAATTTAATATTGCTTTTGATAAACAGTATTTGGTAGAAGCAGGTGCAGATTATGCCGGAGGTGAAAATGCTGTGAAGAAACTGCTGGACAGTAATATTGAATTCGATGCGATTTTCAGTTTTACAGAGATGTCTGCCTTAGGAGCTAAAAATTATTTACAAAGTCGGGGTGTGAGAATTCCTGAAGATGTGGCTGTTGCCTGTATGTCGGGAACAGATTTGTGTAAATTGGTACACCCTACGATCACAGCTGTAGAACAACCCGTGCAAATGATGGCCGAAACCGCGTCAGAAGTTATCCTGGAAAAATTGGAAACTCCAGATGTTGCCAACAAAAAGATTGTTCTGGATGCTGAGACTTTTTACAGAGAATCGACTTTATAAAGAACATTGGAGTTAACGTGGAGGTTAATTCGAACTGCTATTATGAATGTTTTGTCGAAAAAAACGATGTTAAAACAGGAATATATTAGAAATAAGCTACTTATAAGCATTTCTCAAAAGACGAGGTAATGACTTGGAAACAGTTTCAAATTCTGTGATATGCAGTGTATTTCCGCCTAACAACTCTCGTTGAGTGCAAAAATACAAAAAATTATGGATGAGGAAGCATGTCTTATGAACTTTTCTTGTTTTGCATTTCATTCATAAATTCCTTTTTGAAAGTCCGCAGTATATTGCGTAAACGTTTTTCCTGTCTGCTGTTTGAAGAAACGCATCAGGTGGCTGGGGTCGGAGAAATGGAAATCATCCGCCAGCTGGCTGACGGTGCGGTTGGCGAAGAGCAGTTCGTTCTTCAGTTCCTCCAGCAGACGTTGCTTCAGCAAATGGGCGGCGGATACGCCGAACTGTGCCATGACCGAGGTATTCAGCGTGATGCGGCTGATGTGAAGCAGGTCGGCATACTCCTGCACCCGCTGCATGGTGCGGATGTGCTGTTCCAGCAAGTCTTTGAACTGGAAAGCGTAATTGTTCTTCGCGATTTCCGCAGGCAGATGGTAGGCGACGGCATACGCCCGGTTGATAAGGAGCAGCAGGTAATAGAGCACGGACACGATGAGGTTGTACGTATCTGCCACCGGGTGCAGCAGCTCTTGCTTTATCTTGCCGAGCAGACGCATGTACTCCGCCAGTTCTTCGGGCGAAGTATAGAGATAAGGCGGCGTGTCGGTCTGATAATAATACAGCAGGCGATAAACAAAGAACTTGTCGGCAAGGAACGTGCGCATGAAGTCTTCGCGGAAGATGAGAAACGTATAGTCTAGTGCCGCTTCGTCCACGTGCCACTCCTGTTGCTGGTGGGGCGAAAGGAGCAGCACCATGCCGTCGTGCAGTTCTATCTTGCGGAAGTTCAGCAACAGGAAGCCGTTTGCCCGACGGAAAAAATAGAAACTGAAGAAGTCTGTCTTGAACCGTTTGTGTTCGGTCAGCACATGGCCAATATCCTTACTGGTGGCCGTATTGATGTAGAAGTCCACCCCGCAATAGGTTTTGCTGAACGGAACTCTGACTATCTTTTCGGGATTGATTATCTCTTTCATACGCATGTCGTTTCTGCAAAGGTAACATATTCCTTTTATCAAAATGGCATATCTTTGCAGATTTTGGGCATAACGTCATCGGAGGATATTGCCGAACTTTGCAACCGTAATCATTAAAACAATAACATAATGGAAACAACAACTATCCGTTTGGTGCGCAACGCCACCTTGAGACTTCAGTATGCAGGGAAGCATATCCTTGTTGACCCGTTTTTTGCCGAGAAAGGAAGTATGCAGTCGGCTATCGGCGTGTATCGGACTCCACGGGTGCACCTGACTATACCCATTCGTGAAATAACTGAGGGATTGGATCTGGTGTTGCAGACGCATATCCACCCCGACCATTACGATGATACCGTGAAGGTGCATTTGCCGAAGGACATCCCGTATTATACCCAACCGCAAGACACGGCAACCGTGGCACAGGACGGTTTTACCCGCGTGCAGGCCATTGAGGACAAGCTGGAAATAGAGAACCTGACCATCTACCGCATACCGGGACATCACGGTTTCGGCAAGATTGGCGAGATGATGGGGCCCGTATCGGGCTATGTGCTGACGGCAAAGGGATGCCCTACCGTCTATATCATGGGCGATTGTAAATGGGAAGCCTGCATCCGCAAAACGGTAGAGCAGCTGAAGCCCGACTATATTGTGGTAAATAGTGGCGGTGCTGTCTTCCCGGAGTTCTCCAAAGTAGATGGCAGCATCATTCCCGATGAAGAGGAAGTGATGCAGATGTTGGACGAGCTGCCTGCCCACATTAAGCTGATAGCCGTCCACATGGATGCCACCGACCACGGGCAGACCACCCGTGCTATCCTGCGCAACGAAGCAGTGCATCACGGTGTCGATATGTCCCGCCTGCTTATCCCCGAAGACGGAGAAACCTTTAAATTATAAACCCTATAAAAAGATTATTGATATGAAAGAAATTAAGCATGTGGCAGTAGCCGAAAACTTCAGCGCGATAAGCGTTGGCAAACTGAGTGAACTGAGTGATTATGTTATCGAACTTTCGCCCGAAGTGAAGATTCCGGGAAAAGTGTTCGGAGGCGCGGCGCTCCAGGCAACGGGCGGCGAGTTCTCCTTCCAGATGTTCCAGCCGGGAACGGAAACGGGATTCTTCCATACCCACAAGACACATGAGGAGCTTTACCTCTTCCTTGCGGGCAAAGGCGAATTCCAAGTGGACGGACAGGTGTTCCCTGTGGAAGAAGGCAGCGTAGTGCGTGTGTCTCCCGACGGAAAGCGCAGTGTGCGTAACAACGGAACCTCTCCGCTCGTGATGCTCTGTGTGCAGTATCGGGGCAACACCTTCACGGCAGAGGATGCTGCCGATGGCGTAATTCTGAACGAGCCGGTGAAGTGGTAATATGGCTGATTGCAATTACAACTTACACTTGACCAACGGGAGGGTGGTAAGCGGTTTTGGTCTGCCCAAAACACAAACTTGCTCCCCCTCCCGTTGGCATTGTTTATAATCCCATACCCTTGCCTTTCCTAAAAGGCCCAACCGTCCTTCTAATGGATGAGAACAGCCTGTCAAACCGCTCCTTGAACCATTCGCCAATCAGTTGCCCGTTGATGGCAAGTGCGAGTTTCGATTTGTCTTTCGGATCTTTCACCACTTGGAAGCCCGCTTCCTCGGTTTTGAATTTCCGTTTGTGTTCTTCCGAGTAAAGTTCGCCCTCGTAGAACAACGGCTTGCCGCTGATGAGCGTGGCGGTCTGCCGTTCGTTGAAGCCGA
>CAJKDC010000034.1 GCA_905198575.1 uncultured Bacteroides sp.
CGCCGATGGTACTGCTGATTTGTGGGAGAGTAGGTAGTCGCCGTTTTAGTCAGGGCCCTCAGCATCGATGATGCTGGGGGCTTTTTTGTGCATTGTACCTTTTGTGGTAAAATAAAAAGGTCGTCTGAGTTGCATTTTTAAAATATTCAGACGACCTTACTGTTTTTATGAAAGGAGATTATTTTTAGATACGCAATTCATGTTGACAGGCTTGTACTTCGGTATTACTTCCCATGTGTTTACCCATATCATCAGAAAGTTTTACACACTCTCTCCATTCCTGATGTGCATTCATTTTACATTGTATTAGTTTCATCACAATATTCGAAGGTGCGTATCCGGTATCGTTTGTAAGGTTTGTTCCTATACCAAATGAACATCTGATTTTACCTTGGCAATACTTATATATGTTCAATGCTTTTGTGAAATCAAGTGCATTGCTAAAGATGATGGTTTTTGTAGTAGGGTCAATACCTAATTCCTTGTAGCGCGCGATTAGTTGGTCTATGAAGCGGATTTCATCACCAGAATCGCATCTGACACCGTCAAATAATTTCGCTTGTTTGCGGCTAAAATTACTAAGAAAAGCTTCAGAAGTATAAGTATCTGACAGAGCAGTACCTAAATCACCGTCGTAAACATTAACCCAATTCTCAAGAGCCATATAATTGGCATGTTTATATCCAAACTGAGCTCCGTGAAACATAAACCACTCATGTGGATGAGTACCCATGGGACGCATGTCATATTTCATGGCTAAATAACAGTTTGAAGTACCATTGCAATAGCTGGCATGGCGTTTGAGGTAACCAACAACTAAATCCTGCACTTCAAATGAAAATCTTCTTCTGGTACCGAATTCAGAGAATGGAAGCTTATTGGCATTCGAAAGCTCTACTTTGGCTGTAAGACGTGCCAGCACTTCATCCGAGTCAGGGAACTGTTTGTTGAATTGATTCTTGACTTCTGATACAATGGCTAAAATAGGGACTTCGTATAAAGTGGCTTTATATAGAAAATCTGTTATTGAAATATGTAAGTGCTGTTGTTCGTCAAGATATACTTCTATTTGGTCTGGATTAAATCTGAATGATGAAAGCCATTCCCAATAAACCAAAGGAATGAATCGGCAGTGCTTATACATATATTGCAACTCATCGTTCCGGAGGCATACATGTTTTAATGTCTCTATTTCCGTTTTCAGTTTAGCTAGAAACTCTTCAGTATATTCAGTCTCATCACGGTCGATAAATTGAAATGTTCCCATTGCATATGGAAAGAGCTTGATATATGCATAGGATGTAGTGAACTTGTATAAGTCTGTGTCAAGAATAGAATTAATTATCATGTTTTTTAGATTTTTTAGTTGCTATAAAGTTACGTTTTTCTTTTGGCTTGTACCTATTTTTTTCCTTTATTTTTGAAAATTCATATATATTGTTGATTACTGAATATGAAAAAATCCTTTAGGGAGGAAAATGGGAATAGATTTTATAATGCTAATTTACAATAACTATAGAAAACTATATTATATTATAAGTGATAATATGATTTTATGTATCAATGATTTATTGTGAATAGTTTAAAATTAATAATTAATGGTCATTATAAAGTAGACAATGATAAGATGCATAATTTTATATCATAATTATTTTTGTTGTTTTAAATAAAAGTATATATTTGCAAAATAATATGTAACCTTAAAAAATGTGAGAAATATTTTTATTGTATTGTGATTATATTAGGAATAAACGATATAATTGATATAATTTAAAAACACAGCACTATATTCTGAAATTTTTTATACTACTTATTTTACTCACTTAAAAAATAAACTATGTTGAAACACATGAAGTCAGTAAGTATGTTGTTGACTCTAGTTGGTTTTGCATCAACAGGAATTGCACATGCTAATGAAGCTCCAGAAGTTACAAGTTTCAATGCAAGTCAGCAACAAGAAACTTGTACAGGTATCGTAAAAGATGCTGCAGGTGAAACCGTTATTGGTGCATCTGTTGTAGTTAAGGGAACAACTAATGGTACCATAACAGGCATTGATGGTGATTTTACTTTATCTAATGTAAAGAAAGGTGATATTATCCAGATTTCGTTTGTTGGATATCAAACAGTTGAAATTCCATATAAGGGACAACCGATTACTGTTACATTGAAGGATGACACACAGACATTGGATGAAGTTGTTGTAACAGCATTAGGATTGAAACGTGAAGAAAAGGCGTTGGGCTATGCAATGACCGAGGTTAAGGGTGATGAGCTTAAAGCAGCTAATACTGTTTCTCCTGTTGCTGCTTTACAAGGTAAAGTTGCCGGTGTAGAAATTTCTCAGTCGGATGGTGGTCTTTTTGGTGCTGCAAAAATTCAGATTCGAGGTGCGTCAACAATGGGTAATAATAACCAGCCAATTTATGTTGTAGATGGTGTTATTCTAGATAATAATGTATCTGGTAATGATGACCTAAACTGGGGAGCCAATTCTAATGACTATGGTAATGAATTGAAGAATCTTAACCCTGACGATTTTGAAACAGTATCTGTACTTAAGGGTGCTGCTGCTACTGCGCTTTATGGTTCACGAGGCTTAAATGGTGCTGTAGTTATTACTACCAAGAGCGGTAAGGCAGGAAAAGGATTGGGTATAAGTTTCTCTCAGACATTTGGTATTGATCATGCATATAAGACTCCGGATATACAGACTATTTATGGTGATGGTCCATATGTTGGTCGTTATGATGCAAATGGTGATGGTAATATTTGGGAACCGACTCAGTTTCAGATAAATTCAAAGGGGGAACATACTTTAATTGGAACTTGGGGAACAGGCTTTGGTCCCAAATACGATAACAGCCCAATCGAAAATTATGATGGCACAATGACTACATATTCTCCATTGAAAAATAATATGTTGGATATGTATCAGATTGGTTTTAATACTAATACAAATGTCGCTATACATGGAGGTAATGAGAAGACAACATTCTATACTTCAATGTCATATAAGCATGCAGAGTCAACAACTCCCAATAATACTTTTGAGCGTTATTCGTTCTTGGTTAAAGCAACACATAAGCTAACGGATAGGGTAAATGTTGCGGCGTCTGTTACCTTTGCAAATTCTACTCCACGGAATGCAGTCCGCAATATCGGTGAGAATTTTGTAAATGGAACTTGGACACCTAACTATGATCCTAGCTATTTCAGAGATAAATACTTAGGAGATCACGGAGGTCTAGCTAGCTCAGATTATGGTGATTTATACGGATATGTTCCAGGAAGAAGCTATTGGTTCCAAATAGATAAAAATGAATATCGTCAGAAAGAAACAGTAATTCGTCCGACTTTTGAATTGAATGTAAAGCTAACAGATTGGCTGAATTTTAAGGCGGATGCCAATATGAACTACTATTATAATAGAGGTGAAGACAGACAATTAGGGGATGGTTACGCAAATGACGGTGGTGAGTTTACTATATGGCAAAATTCCAAAGAACAGACTACATTTGGAGGATCATTTACTTGGAATAAGTCTATAAAAGATTATTATATTGGTGGTTTTGCTCGTTTTGAATATTATAATACAGTTTCAAACAATTATAAGGTTAAAACAAACGGAGGTATGGTAGTACCTGGACAGTGGTTTGTGGATAACAGTAAGAAACCTAAAACTTCTGAAGGAGGGGTTGCTGCAGAAAAAAGAATGCTGTCTGCTATAGCTGCATTGAACTTGGGATGGAAGAGTCAGTTGTATTTGGATTTAACTGCACGTAATGACTGGTCGTCAGCTTTGGTATATGCTAATGGAACAGGAAATCATTCATATTTCTATCCATCTGTAGGTGGTTCATGGATTATTAGTGAAACTTTTGCAGATAAGTTGCCGGAATGGGTTTCTTTCGCAAAAATTCGTGGTTCATGGGCTCAGGTAGGTAATGACACTAACCCGTATTATGTAAATCAGGCATATGGCTTTAGTATGGTAGAAAAACCTGACGGATCTAATTTCTATACAAATACGTTGGATAAGATTATGAAAGCTGCGAATCTTAAACCAGAGCGTAAAAACGCGTGGGAAATAGGTCTGGATTTGAGATTTTTAAAGAATCGTATCAATTTGGATGCTACCTATTATAAGGAAAATACTAAAGACCAGATTATGGAAATTAGTGAACCATGGGTTTCCGGAGTTAGCACTCAGTTGATTAATGCAGGTAATATCCAAAATAAAGGTGTTGAAATAGCCTTGAATACTATTCCATTTAAAAATAAAGATTGGGAATGGGGACTGGACTTTACATGGACAAAAAATATTAGTAAAATAATTGAATTACATCCAGATGCTGCGGAATATATTGAATTGGCAGGTCAGGTAAATAACTACGATTATCGTGTTGGTTCTGTCGCAAAAGTAGGTGGTAGCTATGGTTTGTTGATGACTGATATTTTGCCGGCACGTGACAAACAAGGACGTATTTTGTTGAACTATAGTGATACGCGTAGAGCTGTATATCAGAAACGAAGTGGAGTCGTAGAAGAACTTGGAAGTATGCAACCAGATTTCTTAGGCTCTATGTCTACTCGGTTAAGCTGGAAGAATCTTACATTAAGTGTAGGCCTTGATATGCGTATTGGTGGTTTAGTTGCAATGTATAGTAATAGATATGGTTCTAATGCAGGATGGACTGGTACATCACTTGCTTATCGTGATAAAGAACACGGAGGATTAGAGTGGACTAGTAAATTCCCGGGTGGTTCGAATGGTATCACATATGAGGATGGTGTAATTTTAGATGGTGTATTTGCTCCTGGTACAATGGCTACCGGTATTGATGGACAGATACATGATATTAGTGGTATGACTCATCAGGAAGCAATTGATAAGAATATCATTGAACCGACTCATGCTGGTGCATATCATGTCTTTAGAAACTCTTGGGGAGAAGGTGTTGTAAATGATGATTGGGTACATGAATTAAGCTATATAGCACTTCGTGATATCTCTTTGTCTTACAGATTGCCGAATAACATCGCATCAAAAGTTGGAGCTAGTGGTATTAATTTAAGCCTCTCTGCTCGTAACGTAGGTTATATTTATAATTCATTGCCTAATAATGTACATCCTGAAAGTGTACGTGGTAACCGCTCTGCTGAGTTCCGTATTCGTGGTTATGAACCTTATATCAGAAACTATTCGTTTACAATCAGCGCTGAATTCTAATTTTGAATATAAAAAATAAGATTATGAAATTAAAATACATATTAGCTTCTTGTTGTTTGGGAGCAGGATTATTTACGACATCTTGTGTTGATGAATTTAAAGATTTGAATTCGCAAGAGAAGGATATTTCAATTCCTAATATCCGTTTTCTGTTTGCTCAGTGTCTTTATGAATTTGAACCAATGGATTATTCTGCTTGGTTTTATGATATACCTCGTATGGCACGATGGGGACAATGTACTGTTGCACCATCTGGTAATATAGATAGTTTTAATTTAATTACTGAACAAGGAAGTGTTGGATCACATGTTTATGATGTATTGCGTATGGTAAATGATGTGCGTTATCAGATTTCTCAAATGTCTGATGAAGATAAAGCACAGTACGAATACATAAAATATTTATGTAATCCTTTGGTCGTATTCTTGGCAATGAATGACAGTGATATGTATGGTTCATTGCAGTATTCAGAAGCAGAACAAGCGAGATATACTAACCCTCCTTTGTTCTTACCAAAGTATGATACTCAGGCAGAATTATATGATTACTGGTTGAAGGAACTGGATGAAACGATAGAGTATTTGACGACTCATGATATTAAAGATGTTTTGGGTACACAGGATTTTCTTTATAATGGTGATTTGAAAAAATGGGCAAAACTGGCAAATTCCTTGAAATTGAAATTGGCTGCTCGATTAATTAATCAAGATCGTGAAAGAGCAATTTCAATAGTGAATGAAGTTACCTCAAGTCCTGCTGGTTTATTGAGTAGTGCTGAAGATGACTTTGTGTATAATCGTGGAAAATATGATAATCACTGGAATAATGAATTCGGATTAGAAGCTGCTCACGATGTTTTGATTAATTTCCTTAAAGCAAATCATGATACCCGTTTATTGAGTGCTTTCACGAAGAATGAGTTTAATGCTCCTGTTGTACGTGCTTTTCTGAAAGCTGGAAAGCAGTTGCCTCCTTATATTGCAGAAAATGCAATAATTGAAAGTGGTGAGTTTAAAGGTTGGAAAGGTGATGGTGAACCATGGGTAAGATATTATGGTGTTCCTTTGGAAATTGGAGCAGGACTTGATGATGCAAATAAATGGATTTTCGACCCTACAGGTTTATTATTACAACTGGAATCATCTTCTGGTGGTAAACGTAATTATAAACCTATCTCGTATAGAAATCAGGAGTTAGTTAAGGGAATCTATGATTTTACATATCCTGATGATCCAGATGTTGCTCCTGATAAGGATATATTACAAACTCCCTGGTATGGTATTTATTTTAGTGCAGCTGAAGTTGAATTGTTATTGGCCGAGTTTAATTTATTAGGAGCAAAAACACCGTCATCTGCACAGCAGCATTTGATAAATGGTTCTAGATTGTCTGCTTATGTATATGATAGAGCAGCTGAATTGAATCAGGTTCCATATTATTCTAAGACTTGTGTTAATGACCCGTTGGATGCGAAGATTAAGATTACTGAAGATATGGTTAATGATATGCTTAGTCATGATGCATTTAAATTAACAGGTGATAAGAGATTAGATTTGGAAAAGATCTATATTCAGCAATATATTCATTATATTATGAATCCAATCGATCAATTTGTTAATGTAAGACGTTCTGGTGTTCCAATGAAGGGTAGTCAGTTGTTGCCATGGCAAGAGTTTAGTAAATTATTGGATTATTCATCTTTAATACCTCGACGCTGTAAGGTGACAGAACCTGCTCGAACTGATCAATTACATGATATAACCATTGAGGCTTATGAGGCACAAGGTTATTCTTATGGAACTGATAATGCAGATCCTGATAAATTAAATACTCAGCGAGTATGGGTTGATAAGAATAACCCACAATTTGGAGATGGTCCTAAAAACTAATAATGATTCCCATTGAATATTTTACCCAAGGATATGATAAAAATATCCTTGGGTATTTTTTTTGAAAAAGAGAATTGATTTCGTATGATAAATATTGATTTATTTCAAGTTTGGTATTATATATAGTATACTTTGTATACTTTAAAGACTACTGTTTGTTAGGAAACTCATTGCCAAATATTTTTTTTGATATGAATTTTAGTATCGAATATGGGAAAACAAAAAGGATGTGTTGTAAAAGTGATAAATATCATGATAATAGCGTGTTATGATTAAAAATTCATTTTTAATATCTACAATAAGTGCTTAAATAAGTAAAAAAAACTAATCTTGGGTTTTGAAAAAATAGTTATAAACGACTTGATTATTCAAAAAAATGGGATATATTTGCAAAATAATGTAAAGCACGAAAGCTTATACTTTGAAGACATCCTTTTTTCGATTTTTCAAACTTAAAAAACAAACTATGTTAAAACGAGTAAAATCAGTAAGTATGCTGTTAACCTTGATGGGGCTTGCATCCTCAGGAATGGCTTATGCTAGCGCAACTCCTGAAGCTGCAAATATTGAATCAGCACAGCAGCAAGAAACTTGTACAGGTATTGTGAAAGACGCTACAGGTGAAACAGTAATTGGTGCATCTGTAATTGTAAAAGGAACAACTAATGGTACTATTACAGGTATCGATGGTGACTTCTCATTACAGAATGTAAAAAAAGGAGACATTATCCAAATTTCTTTTGTTGGTTATCAGACAATGGAAGTTCCTTTCAATGGACAACCTATTAATGTCGTATTGAAGGATGATACTCAGAAATTGGATGAAGTTGTTGTAACTGCATTGGGTATCAAAAAAGATGCTAAGAAGTTGGGTTATGCCGTAAGTACTGTTTCTTCTGAAGATTTGACAAGAACTGGTGGCTCTAACTTGGCTAGTGGTCTTTATGGTAAGGCTACTGGTGTACGTATTCAGTCTGCTCCAGGTGGTGGTACATCTTCAGTATCAATCTCAGTTCGTGGTCTTTCTTCTATTACAGGTAATACTCAGCCGTTAATTATTATGGATGGTGTGCCCATTCATAACGGTAACGCCAATAAAGCTGGGTATTGGGAAAGTCAGCGTATTGAATCAAACGGTATCGTGGATATCAACCCGGAAGATATTGAAAACATTTCTATCTTGAAAGGCGCTGCTGCTTCTGCACTGTATGGTTCTGAAGCTGCCAATGGTGTTGTAATGATTACAACTAAGAAAGGTAAAAAAGGAACCGGAACTAAGATAGACTTTAGTGCAAATGTAAGTTTTGATAAAGTAGCATACATGCCTGAAATTCAGAAAGAATACGGTCCTGGATATGATAACTATTATTTTGGGGATAGTGATCCTCAAGCTTTGACAGGTTTCCGTCAGACACGTGTAGACCGTAACGGTAATGCCATTACTACTCCTAACCGTGAATCTTATTATTCTTGGGGTGCTAAGTACGATCCAAGCAAGTCGGTTACTTACTTTGATGGTACACAGCGCGCATGGGCTCCTATTGATCACAACCAGTGGAGTGACATCTTCCGTACTGGTATCAACCAAACTTACAACTTGTCATTGACCAACAGTACAGAACGTAATAATGTACGTTTCTCTTACACTTATAATGATGCAGAGGCAATGCAGTATAATTCAGACAACAATAAGCATAACTTTAGCTTAAATGGCACTTTTGATATTACCAAAGATATTAAGCTGAACTACTCTGCTAACTATAGTACTCAGTACATCCACAACCGTGCTTACCGTATCTCTCGTTTGGTTAATAACTACTCTGGTATGTTTGGTGGTTTCACTGATGTAGATCTTATCCGCAGAAGTACTGTTACCAGTTTGGGTTATATGAACAGTATAGCTGCAGTTAATGGTGGTACACCTAATACCTCTACTCCGGATGAACAATTCCTGTATACTCCGATGGGTTCTACTTCATTGATGAGTGAGTATTTCTGGCAGGTTTTAGGTCAGAATCAAGAAGAAGACCACCAGCGTTTCATCGGTTCTGTTAATCCTACATGGAACATCATTCCTGGATTGACACTAGGTGCACGTCTGGCTACCGATATGACACTTGATAAGGTAGAACTGAAGAAGGGTGCTGAAGAGGCCCATATCTTCTCTACTAACGGTCAGTATTCAGATGGCTATAGCCTGACTAATAGCCGTTATTCTATCGTTTACGGTGATGTGATGTTGATGTTCGACAAAACATTTGGTGAGAAACATAATGTTACTGCCAACTTGGGTTGGAATGCTCGTCAGGAGAACTTCTATTCAACAAGTGTAGCTACTACGCAAGGTCTTACTCAGGAAAATTGGTTTAATCTGAATGCATCTGTAGGAACTAAAGAAGCTAAAATGACTAAGCAGAATCTGTTGAAGACCGGTGCTTTCTTGACTGCAAGCTACGGTTATGACGGCTGGGGATTTATTGAAGGATCAATCCGTCAGGAAAAAACTTCTACCTTGAAGAATGGTAATAATTCATTCTGGTATCCTTCTGCAAGTATGAGTATCTTGTATACTGAGCTCTTGAAAGATAATTGTCCGTCGTGGTGGAATTACGGTAAGATTCGTTTCTCTTATGGTATTGTAGGTAATGCTCCTGAAATTTATACTGCTAACATGGTTTATAACCAGGGTGCATTTATTCGTGACAAGAACTACATTTATCACTATGTAGATACAAGCATCGGTAACGAGCAGATTAAGCCAGAAACTAAACATGAATTCGAAATCGGTCTTGAAAACAAGTTCCTCAATAATCGTTTAGGTATGGAGTTCAACTTCTATTACAACGATGTAAAAGACCAGATTTTGGCAACCACAGCTGCAGGCTCTATGGGTGCTCGTAGTATGTTGATGAACGTTGGTGAGTTGACTAATAAGGGTGTTGAATTCAATGTTTATGGTTCTCCTATTGAAACTAAAGACTGGAAATGGGATTTGCGTGCTAATTTGGCATGGAACCGTAACGAAGTTAAAAAATTGGCTGATGGCCTTGATGTCTTGAATCACTGGGATACCGACGGTGGTGCAGTGGTATTGGAATCTCATGTAGGACAGTCAATGGGTGACTTCTATGCATACACTTGGCAGAAGGATGATAAGGGTAACTACATTGTAGGTGATAATGGTCTTTACATCGCTGATAAGAGCGAACGTCATAAAGTGGGTAATGCGATGCCTAAGTTTACTGGAGGTTTCGGTACTAGCTTGAGCTACAAAAACTTTTCTCTTGATGTAGCATTTGACTTCCGCTTTGGTGGACATATCTTGAACCTCCCATGGCAGTATATGATGTCAGCAGGTAATATTGAAGATGCAATAGGTGTACGTGATTATAGTACAGGTGGTATCTTCTATTATAGCAGTACTGATAATGTTACAGACAAGGCTTCTATTCACCGTTTGACAGCTGAAGAGATTGCAGCCATGGGTGAATATAAACGTGGTGAGACAATGATTAATGGTCATTATGTATGGGACAATGGTTTGATTCTTCCTGGTGTGAAGGCAGACGGTACTCCTAATGATGTTATCGTTACTCAGATGGAAGCAAATGATAATCATTATGGTTGGGGTACAGGTGCAACTCAGAGCTATGCCGAAGCTGTTCAGAAGAATGACTTTATCAAGTGCCGTGAAATTAGCTTGGCTTATACTTTACCTGTTGATTTAACTAAGAAATTTGCTTGCAACAGACTGACGGTTTCTGCATTTGTTCGTAACCCGTTCTATGTGTACCGTACTTTGAAATTGTTTGACGCTGAAACATCTGATGCAACAAGCTGGATCCAACAGGCTCAGGTTGGTGGTTCTACAGCTAGTGCCCGTACATTCGGTTTCTCACTTCGTGCTAGTTTCTAAACCTTAATAATTATTGAATTTAGTAAAAAGAAAAACTTATGAAAAAAATATATTCATTGTTCTTGGCTGGATTAACATGCATGTCTATTTCATCATGCTCCGACTCAAGCTATGACGAAAAATATCAGGATCCATCCAAAACGGAAACCGTAAGTGTTCCTCAGGTATTTACAGGTGTATTGTACAAAGGTAATGTTTGGATGAACTTACATTATTATAGTTATTATACTTATTCATCTACTTCGGGCTTGTTCTCGGGTGTTGTTGGTGATAATAACAGTAAAGGCCGTTATCAAGGCGCTACAGAAGCTTATTTCAATAACAACTGGAAGGACTTTTATGATATGGTAACTCAGTTCCGTTTGTTGGAATATACATATAATAATTTGCCTGATAACCAGAAGCCAATTAACGAAATTTTCGTTCACTTGGCTCGTACAGCTGTTTACTCTCAGTTGCATGAGGTGCTCTCAATGTGGGGTGATGTACCGTTCAGTGGTGCAGGTATGCTTTGGGAAAATGGTGATTATGAAGCTGCAAAGACTGCTTGTGTATATGATGATGATGTAGTGTTATATAAGCAGATTCTGAACGACTTGAAAGCTACTTCAGATTATTTGGGCGGTTATATCGAACCAGCAGCTATTACCACGTTAGCCCGTCAGGACTATACTGCAGCAGCAGGTAATATTAAAATGTGGCAAAAGTATGTGAACTCTTTGCGTTTGCGTATTGCTTTGCATTTGTCAAGTAATGGTGATTGTGTTGCAGATGCTCATGCTGCGATTAAGGAAATCCTGGAAAATCCTGGAAAATATCCTGTAATCGATAATAACGATGAAAACATGGGTGTTAAAACTGACAATCAGTCGGATGACTGGAACTATGGTAAGCGTTATTCAAGTGCATTGCATACCGGCACAATGGGTAATGTATCTGTAGCTATGTTGAAGGCGATGAACGTTCCGGCAAACGGAGTGCCCGATGCAAACACCGACCCACGTATCCAAGTAATGTGTGATCCAAACCCGGATGGTGAGTACGTTTCGTACGATATAACTAAGACCAATGCTCAGATCACTCAGTTGGAAGATGAAAAGCGTAAAGAGTACATCAGTCAAGGTATTACTACAGCTAACTATTATTGTAAGGTTGATTCACAGGCTATCATGGGCCGTGAGGGTGGACAGGGTAATGAAAACTTGTTCAGTCTTTGGATTAGTGCAGCCGAAGTTAGTTTGAGTAAGGCTGAAGCTTATTTGATGGGTTATGGTGTTGCTGTTGATCAGGCTGCTGCTAAAGCTAATTTTGTAAATGGTGTAACCCAGTCTGTAGAATACTATTGGAGTCAGAAAGAAAATAGTACTTTGTATAAGACGGGCAATGATAGCTACAGAGCTTTCCGTCCATTGGTTAAACCTTCTGATGCTGAAATTGCCGCATACATTGAAAATATCTGGAAACCAACCCAGGAAGCTATCTGTACTCAACTTTGGTTGAACTTTGGCTTCTTGAACGAAAATGCAGCATGGAATGTGGTTCGTCGTACAGGTTATCCAGTTGTGAATTTCTCTCGTGATACCCAGATTTCAAGTTATCCGACCCCTCCTCATCGCTTGCCGTATACTAGTGATGAGCTTACTTACAATAGTGAGAACTGTCAGAATGCTATTAAGTTGAATTATAGTGAGTCTACAGGTTACTATACTAAATTGTTCTGGGCAAAAGAAAATTATTATTCTTTGATTAATTAATATTCTTTAGAATCAATAACTTGGGGCAACTCCGGCAACTGTATTTAGTGGCTGGAGTTGCTTTTTTATATCTATTGGAGAAAGTGGGGCTAAATGTTGAAAACTAATGTACTTTTAAGTAAAATAATAATAATCTTTTACTATCTTTGTATGTGAAAATTTCGATACTAAAACTCCAATTCAGGTGGGATGAATAAAAAAATTAAAAATTTTGCCATAATTTTTATTACTTCGTTTTTGTCTGAAATTCCGATGTTTTCTCAACCTTTGATTCCTACTGTTGAGATTCCAGCTGGTTCATTTTATATGGGCAGTAAAGGTGAAGGAGAAAACTATGATGAGGCACCTATCCATAAAGTTACCATTACACATGCTTTTCGTATGGGTAAAACCGAAGTGACTAATGCGCAATACGAACAATTCCGTCCAGAGCACAAGGCTTTGCGCGGAAAGAATGGTATTTCGGTTAATGACGATGATGCTGTGGTATATGTTACTTATCAAGATGCTGTAGATTTTTGCATTTGGTTGAGTAAGAAGGAAGGAAAGAACTACCGCTTGCCTACTGAAGCTGAATGGGAATATGCTTGTAGAGCAGGGACATACACTGCTTATTATACAGGGGATGGTTTGCCGGAGTCAATGTGTCGGAATCAGGTCGTTGCGCGTAACTTTAAACCGGTTTCACTGCAAGTCGGACAAACACCGCCGAATGCTTTTGGCCTTTATGACATGCATGGCAATGTGGAAGAATGGTGCTTAGATTGGTATGCTCCTTATAAGGAAGGAGAACAGATTGATCCAGTTGGTCCAGCTGAAGGTATGTATAGAGTTACTCGTGGGGGAAGCCATCATACACCGACTGAATATCTGAGGAGTGCAAATCGTATGGCGATGATTCCTGAAGATAAACATTCACAAACGGGTTTTCGTGTTGTGGAGTGTGATTTTAATCCATTGGCTTCTAAGGCAGCAAATGGAAAAGCCTTTTTTAAAGCTCCAATACCATTCGTGGTTGAACCAATCGATAGAGATGTACCGTTTTATTTACATAATCATCAGCCTTCTATTACTTGGTGTGATAACGGAGATTTGCTTGCTGCATGGTTTTCTGCCAACCAGGAAAATGGAAGAGGTATGGTTGTCCTTTCGTCCAGACTTAGAAAAGGAGCAGATGAATGGGATAAAGCTTCTCTCTTCTTTAAAGTCCCAGACCGTAATATGACAGGTACTTCCTTGTTTAATGACAAGGAGGGTACGTTGTTTCATTTGAATGGGGTAGAGGCATCTGGCGATTGGCAAAATCTGATGATGATTATGCGTAAGAGTACCGATAACGGTTTGACATGGAGTCGGCCGGAGATTATTGCTCCTGAACATACCAAGCGGCATCAGGTGATTTCGGGTACATCTAAGACTCCAGAAGGATGGTTTATCCAAGCCTGTGATGCTGGTCCGGAAAGTCATGATGGTACAGCTATTCACATCAGTAAGGATGGGGGTAAAACATGGCAAGATCCTTGGGATGGTGCTCCGCTTCCTGAATTTAAGGAAGGTGGAACAGGTAGTACAATTGCCGGAATACATGCAGGTGTGGTTTCTCTGAAAAACGGAGATATTTTAGCTTTCGGACGAGGAAACAGTATAACTAACAGTGAAGGAGAAAAACGTATGCCTATGAGTATTTCGCATGATAAAGGAAAGACTTGGCATTATTCTGCTTCTCCTTTCCCACCTATTGATGGAGGGCAGCGTTTGGTTTTATTGCGGTTAAACGAAGGGCCTTTGTTGCTGGTTTCTTTTACAGATCATCCGCAACGTACTCCAAAAGATAAACGTGGCATGTCATTTAAGACGGTGGATGGAAAAGAATATAAAGGTTATGGCATGTATGCAGCCGTATCGTATGATGAGGGAAAAACATGGCCGGTAAGACGTTTGATTACTGATGGACAGGAGCGTTTTCTGGATGGGGGAGCGTGGACCGGAAACTTTGTGATGGATGCCTGTCATGCAGAGCCAAGAGGTTATTTGGCCGGAACACAGACACCTGATAATACTATACATATATTAAGTAGCCGTTTACACTACAGATTTAATCTGGCATGGCTTGAAGAAATAGTGGGTAAATAACATTTGTCAATCAATCATTATTAATACATATCACACATCATGAAAAACATCAAAAAACTGATGGTCTGCTTATTGGGAGCAGCCTTATCGAGCAGCTTGAATGCACAAGATGCGAATAGTTATGTACATGAACAGTCGGACGGATATGAATGGCCTACCGACAAAGAAGTTTTGGCCAAACTGGATAAATGGCAGGACCAAAAATTCGGTGTGCTGTTTCATTGGGGACTTTATTCGGTTCCTGGGGTCTGTGAATCATGGCCTATTTGCTGTGAAGATTGGATAAACCGTCCGATGGATTCTTATTATGAGTATAAGAAATGGTACTGGGGTCAGAGTGAGAAATTCAATCCTACCAAATTTGATCCGGAACAATGGGCCGACATTATGGAAGATGCTGGTATGAAGTATATGATTTTCACTACTAAGCATCATGATGGTTTCTGTATGTTTGATTCAAAATATACAGATTTCTCGATTGCCAACGGACCGTTTAAAGATAATCCGAAAAAGGATGTGGCTCGTTATGTTTTTGATGCCTTCCGCGCCAAGAATTTTATGATTGGTTGTTATTTCTCAAAACCGGACTGGCATTGTGAGTGGTTCTGGAATCCTTACTTTGATACAAATGGACGTATGCAGAACTATAAGAGAGAAAAGCATCCTGACTGGTGGAAGAATTATCAGGACTTTACTTATAACCAGTTGACAGAATTAATGACTAATTATGGTAAGTTTGATATTCTGTGGCTGGATGGCGGATGGATTACTGGTGAAGAAGTTCGCTTGGATGAGGTTCTGGCTAATGCCAGAGGTGGACAGCAGCCAGGCTTGATTTCGGTAGACCGTACCATTAAAGGAAAGAATGAAAACTATCAGACTCCAGAACATACAATCCCAGAAAAGCAATTGAATCATCCATGGGAAACTTGTATGCCGCTTTCTGGTGCATGGGGATGGGTACCTAATGCAACATTCAAGACATCTAACCATGTTGTGAATCTGTTGTCTGAAATTGTAGCTAAAGGTGGATGCTTCGTTTTAGGAGTAGGGCCTACAGCTGAAGGACTTATCCAGCCAGAAGTTGTAGAAAGACTACAGGGAGTAGGAAAATGGCTGAGAGCAAATGGTAAAGCTATTTATTATACACGCACCACTCCTCATTATAACGATGGCAGAACTTGGTTTACTGCAGATAAGGACGGAAAAACACTTTATGCTATTTATACTTTGCCGGATAATGAAAAACTACCTGCTACCATTGAATGGACAGGAAATATCCCGACTGGAACTATGAAACTTTTGAAAGGAAACCGTATAGTGAAATATACTTGCAACGGGGATAAGGTTACAGTAACATTGCCTAAAGGCTTGGCAAATGAATCTCTGGCATTTAGCTTTAAAGTAAAAAAATAAACAACTAATTATAGACGTAGAATATCATGAAAAAACTGAAAAATATTTTAGCTTATTGTCTTATTGGTACAGCTTTTACCTTGAATGCAAATGCTCAGGAAGTTCAGGGCTTTGTGCATGAGCAGTCGGCTGCATCGGATTATGTATGGCCAACAGACCAGCAAGTTTTGGATAAACTGGATAAATGGCAGGATTTGAAGTTTGGTGTTTTGTTTCACTGGGGCTTGTATTCTGTACCGGGTATTGTAGAATCGTGGTCTATCTGTTCGGAAGATGAAGACTGGATTCCTCGTGACAAGAGTATGAGTTATGAGGACTATAAAAAATGGTACTGGGGACTTAAAGATAAATTTAATCCAGTGAACTTTAATCCGGAACAATGGGCGGATGTCATGGAGGATGCCGGTATGAAATATATGTTGTTTACAACGAAGCATCATGACGGCTTCTGTATGTTCGATTCAAAATATACAGATTTCTCTATTGCGAACGGAGCTTTCAAGGATAATCCTAGAAACAATGTTGCAAAGTATGTTTTCGAAGCTTTCCGACAGAAGAACTTTATGATTGGCTGTTATTTTTCAAAACCGGACTGGCATTGTGAGTGGTTCTGGAATCCTTACTATTCTACTCCTAACCGCAGACAGAATTATAAGATAGAGCAGCATAAAGACTGGTGGAAAAACTATCAGACATTTACAGAGAACCAGTTGGGTGAGTTGATGAGTGATTACGGCAGCATGGATATCCTTTGGCTCGATGGTGGTTGGGTTACAGGTGACGATGTAAATCTGGACCGTGTATTGGAAAAAGCTAGAAAAACACATCCGGGATTGATTTCAGTAGACCGTAGTATTCGTGGAAAAAACGAAAATTACCAGACTCCGGAACGTAGCATTCCGGCTACTCAGCTGAATTATCCGTGGGAAAGTTGTATTACATTGAGTAATGACTGGGGATGGGTTCCGAATGCTCCTTACAAATCTCCAGAAAAAGTAATCTCTATTTTGGCTGAGATTGTTGCTAAAGGTGGTTGTCTGGCTTTGGGGGTTGGTCCTACAGCTGATGGTATTATCGAACAGCCGGTTGTGGACCGTTTGCATAAGATTGGTGAATGGATGCGTACAAATGGAGAAGCTATCTACAGCACACGTACAACTCCTGTTTATAATGACGGAAAGACTTGGTTTACTGCCAATAAAGATGGTGAAACTCTGTATGCAATCTATACGGTAAGTGATGGTGAAACATTACCTGCAACTATCGAGTGGAAGGGTAATCTGCCAAAAGGAAAGATGACATTATTGCAGACTGGTAAAAAAGTGAAATACAGTTGTGAAGGTGATAAAGTTGTAGTTAAATTACCTGAAGGTCTTAAAAACGAACCTTTGGCATTTAAGTTTAAACTGAAAAAATAATATCTTATGAAATCTATATTGATAACTACAACCGCTTGTTTGTTTATGAGTGTTGCGCCTGTTATGGCACAACAACCTCTTTACAAACAGGCTTCTGCTCCGGTTGAAGAACGTATTGATGATTTGCTGGGCAGAATGACTTTGGAAGAAAAAGTCGGTCAGATTTGTTGTCCACTGGGTTGGGAAATGTATACCAAAACCGGTAAAAACAGCGTGACTATTTCTGATTTGTATAAAAAACAAATGAGTGAGGCTCCTATAGGCTCATATTGGGCTGTACTGAGAGCCGATCCATGGACACAGAAAACACTGGAGACAGGGTTGAATCCTGAACTGGCAGCCAAAGCTCTGAATGCCTTGCAGAAATATGCAGTAGAAGAAACACGTTTGGGTATTCCGGTGTTGTTTGCGGAAGAATGTCCGCATGGACATATGTCAATTGGGGCGACAGTTTTTCCAACTTCAATGGCACAAGCTTCTACCTGGAACAAAAATCTGATTTTTTCAATGGGTGAGGCAATTGGTCTGGAAGCACGCTCGCAGGGAGCAAATATTGGTTATGGTCCGGTTTTGGATATTGCCCGTGAGCCGCGTTGGTCTCGTGTAGAAGAAACTTTTGGTGAAGATCCCTACCTGACTGGAATCTTGGGAACTGCATTTGTAAAGGGTATGCAGGGTACCGATTATAAAGATGGCAAGCATGTGTATTCTACATTGAAGCACTTGGCTGCTTATGGTGTTCCTCGCGGTGGTCATAACGGTAATCCGGCAGACATCGGTATGCGCGCATTGTTTGATGAATATTTGCCAGGTTTCCAGCGTGCAGTAGAAGAAGGTAAGGCTGCAACTGTGATGACTTCGTACAATTCTATTGATGGCGTACCATGTACTAGCAACACTTTCCTGATTGATTCTGTATTGAGAAAGAGATGGGGATTTGAAGGCTTTGTTTATTCAGATTTGGCTAGTATTGACGGTATTGCCGGTGGAAATGTGGCTGCCGATATGGAAGATGCTGCTATTCAGGCTATCAAAGCTGGTACAGATATGGACTTGGGTGCCAATGCATATAAGCGTCTGGTGAAAGCTGTAAAAGAAGGACGAATTGAGGAAAAATACATTGATCGTGCAGTAGAGAATGTTCTGCGTCTGAAGTTTAATATGGGATTGTTTGAGAATCCGTATGTATCGCCTAAAGAGGCTAAGGCTGTGGTGAATTGTGATGCTCATCGTCAAATTGCCCGTCAGATTGCCCGCGAAGGAACTGTATTGCTGAAGAACGATGGCATTCTTCCTTTGAGCAAATCTTTGAAGCGTGTAGCGGTAATTGGTCCTAATGCAGATGTGATGTATAACTATTTGGGCGACTATACTGCTCCGCAGGAACGCTCGAAGGTTGTTACAATTCTGGACGCAGTACGTGCAAAGCTTCCCAACGCACAGGTTGACTATGTAAAGGGATGTGCTATTCGTGATACAACTCAGAGTAATATTGCTGAGGCAGTACAAGCTGCTCAGAAAGCCGATGTGATTATCTTGGCAGTAGGTGGTTCAAGTGCACGCGATTTTAAGACAAAATATATCAATACAGGGGCTGCTACCGTATCGAATGAAGGTGATGGTATCTTGTCAGATATGGAATGTGGTGAAGGTTTTGACCGTGCAACCTTGAATTTGCTGGGTGATCAGGAAAAACTCTTGAAAGCACTGGCTGCTACAGGTAAGCCTCTGGTTACAGTTTATATTGCCGGAAGACCTTTGAATATGAATCTTGCAAACGAAAAATCACAGGCACTTTTGACTGCCTGGTATCCAGGAGAGCAAGGTGGTAATGGTATTGTAGATGTCCTTTTCGGTGACTACAACCCAAGCGGAAGACTGCCGATGTCTGTTCCACGTAACGAAGGCCAGATTCCAGTTCACTATTCTCAGGGTCCTCAGAGAGACTACATGGATAGTCCGGGTACACCGCTCTTTACTTTCGGTTACGGATTGGGCTATACTACATTTGGCTACAGCAATCTGAGACTGGAAGAAGGAGATGGCAAAGATGTGATGCAGAAAGTTGTATGTACAGTAACCAATACCGGTCAGTGTGACGGTGACGAAGTAGTACAGCTTTATATTAATGATAAAGTGAGCTCTGTGGTAACACCTCCTATTCGTTTAAAAGGTTTTGAGAAAATCTTCCTGAAGAAAGGAGAAAGTAAAGATGTAACTTTTGTCCTGACTCGTAAGGATTTGTCTATTTTCGACAAAAATATGCAGTTCACTGCTGAACCAGGTGAATTTAAGGTGATGGTTGGTGGAGCTTCCAATAACCTCCCACTGCAAGGAACTTTTGAAATTAAATAAATTTTAGAAGAGCACAGCTTGTTTTTACTAAGAGCTGTGCTCTTTCTTTTTTCAATATGCAGAATTCTATTACCTTTGTAAGGTGAATTCGAAATTTTGTTATACTTTATATTGATATGCTATGAAAAAGATATCCTTACACTCCTATATGCCCTGGGTTATTGCTGCTTTAATAGGAAGTATGCCGTTTCTTTTGGGAAATCAGCTAAAAGAGCCGTCAACGCAGACCGTCGAAAAAACACTTCCATTATATAGTTGTCTGGATGTACCTGCTCAGTTTACACTTTGCGATAGTACGGTTGATTTGTCGCGTTACGACCGGAAGGAGCGTTTGGATAGAGAATTATTGGCTTTTTCGTATATGCATAGTACTTCGTTGCAGATAATCAAACGTGCTAATCGTTATTTCCCGATTGTGGAACCCATATTGAAGCAGTATGGAATTCCCGATGACTTTAAATATCTTATGGTTATAGAGAGTAGCCTGAACCCATTGGCACGCTCAGGAGCTGGTGCTGCGGGTATGTGGCAGTTTATGGAAGGTACGGCACGCGATTATGGACTGGAAGTAAGCAACACGGTAGACGAAAGATATCATTTGGAGAAAGCTACTCATGCGGCTTGTAAGTATCTGAAGAATGCATATCGGAATTATAAAAGTTGGATGAATGTCATTGCTTCCTATAATGCAGGTCAGGCACGTATTTCCCGACAATTGCTCCGGCAGGATGTAGATGATGCGCTTGACCTTTATCTGGTAGAAGAAACCACCCGGTATCCTTATCGTGTCATGGCTGCAAAGATGTTGCTTTCCGAACCACAGAAGTTTGGGTTCAGATTGAAAGCGTCTGATTTGTATCCTCCCATTCATTACCGGGAAATCAAGGTTTCAGAGAATATCGAAGATCTGGCACGCTTTGCCCGTGGACAAGGTATTAATTATTCGTTGCTGAAGAATATGAATCCTTGGTTGCGATCTACTTCTTTACATGTGCATAAAGGAAAGACTTATGCAATTAAAATTCCAGCAAAGGAATCAATGTATTATAATTCGAAGGTAATTATTCCTCATGATAAAAGATGGATTGTTGAATAAATCTTAATGTATATATAATATGAAAAAACAACTGATTTTAGGACTTTTGGGCACCTGCGCGTTGACCGCTGGTGCACAGTCGTTTACAGAATGGCAGAATGCTGAAGTAAATGCGGTAAACCGTGCGCCGATGCATGCCAATTATTTTGCGTACGAAAATGAAGAGGCTGCAACTCGGGCAGTCAAAGAAAAATCAGAGAATTTTATGACCTTGAATGGTACTTGGAAATTCTTTTGGGTTAAAGATTCAGACAGCCGTCCTACAGATTTCTGGAAAGTTGGCTATAATGACAAAGGATGGGATAATCTGCCTGTGCCTGGCGTATGGGAACTTCACGGATATGGAGACCCTATTTATGTAAATGTAGGATATCCTTGGAGGGAACAGTTTAAAAATAATCCGCCTTTTGTTCCTGTTACCGACAATCATGTAGGTTCATATCGAAAAGAAATTGTAATTCCTGCCGACTGGAAGGGTAAAAAAATTGTTGCTCATTTCGGTTCTGTTACTTCCAATATGTATTTGTGGGTCAATGGCAAATTTGTAGGCTATAGTGAAGACAGCAAATTGGAGGCAGAGTTTGATTTGACCAACTATGTAAAACCAGGAGCGAAAAACTTGATCGCGTTTCAGGTATTCCGCTGGTGCGATGGAACTTACCTGGAAGACCAGGACTTCTTCCGTTATAGTGGGGTAGGCCGTGACTGTTATCTGTATGCACGAAATAAAACGCATATTGTGGATATCCGTGTGACTCCCGATTTAGATGCTCAGTATCAGAACGGAAGCTTGTCAGTCAGTCTTGATATGAACGGTAGTGGAGAAGTGAAGTTAGATTTGCTGGACGCAAAGAATGAGCTTGTACAAAGTCAGACAGTAAAAGCATCGGGCAAGACCACAGCTACCTTCAATGTAGAAAATCCGAATAAATGGAGTGCAGAAACTCCTTATTTGTATACTTTACGTGCCAGTTTGAAGCGTGGAAATGAAACACTGGAAGTTATTCCGGTTAAAGTAGGATTCCGTAAGATTGAACTTAAAGGTGGACAGATTCTGGTTAATGGTCAAGCAGTTTTGTTCAAGGGAGCCGACAGACACGAAATGGATCCGGATGGCGGTTATGTAGTTTCGCGTGAACGTATGATTCAGGATATCCAGCTCATGAAGCGGTTTAATCTGAACGCTGTGAGAACCTGCCATTATCCGGATGATAATTTCTGGTACGATTTATGTGATAAGTACGGTATTTACGTTGTGGCTGAGGCCAATGTGGAATCTCACGGTATGGGTTACGGTCCGGAAACGCTGGCCAAGAACCCAAGTTACAAGAAGACCCATTTGGAACGCAACCAACGAAATGTTCAGCGTGGATTCAACCATCCTAGTATTATTTTCTGGTCATTGGGTAATGAAGCCGGTTATGGTCCGAATTTTGAAGCTGCTTATGATTGGATAAAAGCTGAAGATTCAAGCAGAGCTGTGCAATATGAGCAAGCAGGCTATGATGGAAAAACTGATATTTTCTGCCCGATGTATTATGGTTATCAAAGCTGTGAAGACTATGGAAAGGACGACTCAAAACAAAAACCGTTGATACAGTGTGAATATGCACATGCAATGGGTAACTCACAAGGTGGATTTAAGGAATACTGGGATTTGGTACGTAAGTATCCGAAGTATCAGGGAGGCTTTATTTGGGACTTTGTAGATCAGTCTGTTCGCTGGAAAGGTAAAAACGGAGCAACAATTTATGCTTATGGCGGTGATTTCAATAAGTTCGATGCCAGTGACAATAACTTCTGTAACAACGGCTTGATCAGTCCGGACCGTAAACCTAATCCACATATGTATGAGGTTGGCTATTTCTATCAGAATATCTGGACTACTCCAGGAAACCTGGCCGAAGGAGAGGTGAAAGTTTATAATGAAAACTTCTTCCGTGATTTAAGCGCTTATTACATGGAGTGGGAATTGATGAGAAATGGAAAGACAGTCCGTACAGGTCGTGTCGAAAAACTGAATGTAGCTCCTCAGCAGACCGCTAGCGTCAAACTTGATTTAGGTAAGACTTGTAAGTGTGGAGAATGGTTGCTGAATGTTTCTTATAAACTGAAAAACCGTGAAGGTTTATTGCCTGCAGGGTTTGAAGTTGCGAAGAATCAGCTGACATTGAATGAGTATGTAGCTCCTGAAATGAAAATGGAAAATGTAGCCCAAGCTAATATTCAGACAATTCCGGCCGAGGTAAAAGACAATGACTATAACTATCTTATTGTAGAAGGAGAAAACTTTAGAACTGAATTCAACAAGCACACAGGCTTTATGGTAAAATATGAAGCTGATGGCATCAACTTTATTAAAGATGGCGAAGCATTGACTCCTAACTTCTGGCGTGCACCGGTAGATAATGATTACGGAGCCGGACTTCAGAATAAATATGCAGTTTGGAAGAATCCGGAAATGAAATTGCTTTCATTAAAACAGCAGACAGAAAATGGTTTGGTGGTTGTTGAGGCTGCTTACGAGATGAAAGAAGTCTCTGCAAAACTGAATTTGAAATATGTTATCAACAATGCCGGAGCTATTAAGGTGGAACAACGGATGGAAGCCGATAAGAATGTTAAAGTTTCTAATATGTTCCGTTTCGGTATGCAGATGCCTATGCCTAAAGTATTCGAGACAATAGAATATTATGGTAGAGGTCCTGTTGAAAACTATGCCGACCGTAAATGGAATGCAAATATCGGAATTTACCGTCAGCAGGTCGACGATCAGTTCTATTCTTACATTCGTCCGCAGGAAAACGGTACAAAATCAGATATTCGTTGGTGGAAAATGCTGAATGCCGGTGGTAATGGATTGGAAATTATAGCTTCTGCTCCATTCTCCGCTTCCGCTTTGCATTATACAATCGAATCGTTGGATGATGGTGTAAGAAAAGACCAAAGACACTCTCCGGAAGTAGAAAAAGCTGACTTGACCAATCTTTGCATTGATAAGTTACAGGCAGGTTTAGGTTGTGAAGACAGTTGGGGACGTATTACCAGACCTGAATATCAGGTTCCTTATGCTGATTACGAGTTTACTTTCATTATGAAACCCGTTAAGCATCAGGTAAATGTACGTTAACCCATAAATATCCTTTTATTCATAAAGGTATAAATAGAAAAGGCCGCTTTAGCTCGCTTGAGTTGAAGCGGCCTTTTTATTATGCATTATTTTTTTTGTGGATTACAGCTGTTTATTTGAGGATGCTTGTTACATTATGAACACGCTACGGTATAAATTGCAGAGAAGTAAAATTGTTGATAATCAGATTGATATGATTAAATAAGATTTGAAGTAGATAGTTTATTAACAGGATGTTAATAAAGAAGTGTATGTAATTAACAAGGATGTGAACAATCAAAAAGGCCTAATTCTTTAGAATTAGACCTTTTTACTGTCGGAATGAGGCGACTCGAACGCCCGACCCCTACGTCCCGAACGTAGTGCGC
>CAJKDC010000035.1 GCA_905198575.1 uncultured Bacteroides sp.
ATTTACCGCCAAAGCCGCTTAGGCTTGGCGAATTTTTAACGAACTATTGTATAATATTGAAAAGAGAAAGTCCGGAGCTACCGATAACTGATGTATTGCCTGTTACGTATTTTTTCTTCGGTGAATAGTGTAATATCTTTTAGTCTGTGCAAGGTTGTTGATGTTCTTGAAAACCTTGTATTCAGCTCACTCTTATTTTTATTTTTTGTTATTTAGCATTAAATAAAGAAAAATAAATGAGCACACATATACAGTGGGACTAGACATATGAAGTGCCGTTTATCTTTTGGATATTAATAATTATTAAAGAATAGACGTTATGAGAAAGTATTTGTTGACTTTAGTATTAGGCCTCATGCCTTTGTGTTTTTTTGCTCAAGGTAGCACAGACGATAAGGAAAAACTGTATGTGGATTATTTTTCTTCTTCCAGCAATATCAGCAAAACATTGGTCAAGGCTCTTAGAAACAAAGTGATTGAGGGAATTCACGAAATGAACCGTGTTGTGCTGATTGATGTAGACTCGGATGAAGTACTGAAAAAAGAGGCGAAAAGAAGAGCTTCCGAGTCGGCGATGGGAGATGCGACTGCCCGTAGTGAAAGTATGACGACTCTGGGTGCAGGGTACCTTCTTCAGGGGCAAATCATATCGATGACGACTTCTAAGGAGAAAGACAGTGAGGGCAAGATTTATTATAAAGGCAGTGTTGCCTATACCCTGAAGGTGATAGACGCTTCGAATGGAACATTGAAGGGAACACAGACTTTCGAGCATAAAGGTTTTACCGGAGGCAGAGGGAATACCAGCGAAGAAGCCATATTGAAGACATTGGATTATGTGAAAATCAATATGGGAGATTTTGTCGACGAGCAGTTTAAAATGGAAGGTACGATTGTACAGTCTGGCGAAGTAAGCAAGCAAAAGGTGAAAACGGTGTATATCGACTTGGGTAAAAACAAAGGAGTGCTTGAACGTCAGAAATTCCTTGTTTATGAAGAAGTGGATATTGCAGGTGAAATCTCCAGACAGGAAATCGGTCAGTTAAATGTAAAGGAAGTCTTGAGTGCCGGCCGTTCATTGTGTAAGGTTTCAAAAGGCGGTGAAGAGATTTTTGACGCCCTGCAGAGGGGAGCTACATTAATTGTTGTTTCCAGACCACAGACATTTTTTGGCGATCTCTTTTGAGGATTAAGGAGGAGGCAGATATGGTGCGTGTAAGATCTTTTGCGTTAGCTGTTTTCATGCTGGCAGGAATTTTTCAGATTTCGGGGCAGAAAATATATTCAAGTGATGTGGTATGTAATGATTTTGATGGGAGTGTCGCTCTGATATATGCATCCGGATTGTCCGATAAAAAGAAGGGTGTGTATGAAAATGCCTTGAAGTCTATCTTTAATGCGTTGTTCCGAGATGGAGTAGACGGTATCAACAATGGCAAGCCTTTAATGACCAAGGTCAACGATTATTACCTTAACCAGTTTTTCGGCTCCAGATATAGCATTTTTGTCCGTTCGTACGATGAGCAGGCTAAGGCCGAAAAACAAGTATCCGGAATGTATAAGGGGGCTGTTGTGGCCGAGGTGCTGGTCGGTGCGCTGATAAAGGATATGGTAAGAAATAATGTTATGCAAAAACCTTTGGAAAACACAACAATGGAGGAAACACAAGAGCAGATTTCGCTGCCTTCCATCATGGTGGTTCCTTATAAAAGAAATACCAGTCTTTCGTATGCTTCCATACTAAGCTCGGATTTTGATTTGCGTATGGCGGTGAGTGCGGTCGATAATGGCTTTAAACAGCTGCATGTCAATACTATCAGTGTGGAAACAAGAACGGATCAGACGCAGCGTTCCATGCAGTGGGAGGCAAGCAACGCCGATTCGAACGACCGCCAGCTCCTGCTGAATTCGGGAGCAGATGTTTACGTAATTGTAGACCTTAAAAAAGACATCTCGGCGGCTGGAAACCGTGTCTCACTGATTATGTCGGCCAGAGAAACCGCTACAGGTCGTACTTTGGCTTCGCGGTCAGGCTGGACTAACCGGTTTAAGACTGCCGGCCTCGATAAGCTCTGTGCTTATGCCGCTCAGGATGTATTAGACGGATTCCTGAAAGATATTGCTGTTGAGTTTGCGAAGAAACTGACTAAAGGAAACACTGTGGCTTTACGTGTGGGATTGTCTGACTCTTCGGTCTATACACTGAACGACCGTGTGGGCGACAATAATGTAAGTATTACTTCGTTAATCCGCAATTGGGTCCGGAAAAACTCACAGGGTGGGAGATACCACATCCAGGGTTCGGTTGCCGAAAGTCTGATTTTTGATACAATCCAGATGCCTGCACATGATGCCGATGGATTGTTGCTGGATGCGTCTACCTTTGCTGATAATCTGGTGTTTTATCTGGATAGTCAGGGTATTTCAAGTGCGATTCGGATTGATGGAAATACCATTTATGTGACAATAAACTAAAACTTTGCAGTTATGAGAAAAAAGTTGCTGATCGGATTACTATTGTTTTTCTGTCTGCTGGCACATGCGCAGGATATTCCTTCATGGGTAAAGCAGCATCCTGTAAACGAGTTGGGCTATGCCGGAGTGGGTATGGCCAGAACCAGTGAGGCAGATTATATGAACAAGGCAAAGGAACAGGCTTTGGCTGATTTGGCTTCTGAAATCAGTATACAGATATCCTCTTCTTCTTTGTTAAATACGGTAGAAGACAATGGAGTAGTGAGGGAGTCTTATTCGGAAAGCATCCGGGCTACGATGAAGGCTGATGTGGAGCGATTCCGACTGGTAGATTCGTGGCAGGGCGGTGGCGAATATTGGGTTTATTATGAGTTGAACCGCTTGGACTATGAGGCGTATCTTGAGGAGAAGCGCAATCAGGCCATTAAGGACGGTTTTGATTTCTGGTACCGTGGCAGTGCTATGATGCAGCAAGGTGATATGCTTGCTGGAACCGACTTGCTGGTAAAGGCGTGGAATGCTGTGAAGCCGGTGCTTCATATGGATTTAAGATGCTCGTATAATGGAAAAACGGTAAATCTGGGGACCGAAGTGTATGCCTCGTTAGTGGGAGCTTTCAATGGTGTGACTTTGACTGTTTCGCCGGGTGAACTGAGCGGACAGGCTTTTCAGGGCATTGCAACGCCCGTAAAGGTGGTGGTATTGCGAAATGGTGTACCGTTGAGAAACATTCAGCTCTGTGCGGCATTTATCGCTGGTGATGGAGATCTTTCATCGCCTGCTCCAACCGACGAAAATGGTAGTTCTGTATTCTACGTGCGTAATTTGACGTCGAAACAGCACCAGCAGGAAATTCGTGTTTCCTTGGCTGCAGGTGCACTTCGATTATTGGCCGATGGGGAATTTTCTGCATTATTCCGGAAAGCTTTGGCCGCACTTCCCGAAGCGCGTTTGACAATCCGCCTGGAAAACAAACAGCTGAATGCGTATATACAGCCTGCCGACGGAGGGTTGAAGAACTTGGCTGCAAGTATCCGGAGCATGCTTACGAACAATTATTTTAATGTTGTTGAGTCGCCGGCACAAGCTGATGTTGTTGTGACCATGGCTAACCAGCTGAAGAAAGGAGGAATAGTTTCCGGTGAATTATATAATATGGTAGAATATTTCTCCAACTTGCTGATTCGCCTCGTGGATAATCGGACAAGTGCGGTAATGTTGAACTATTCTTTGAATGGGATAAGAACGCTGGTTCCAGAAAACAAGTCGTATGTTCAGGCAGAGTTGATGGTTGTACGTGAATTGCTAAAACGTTTGAAGCGAGAATTTCCTGCCCAAATTAAATCGCTAAGGATTGATACGGAGGGTGAGATACTCACAAGGAATGTTTTCCCGGTATCATTGCAGCCCGTTCAGCAAGAGCCGATACCCCTAAGCCCTACTGAGCCTATTGGTGGGGAACTCCCTCAGGTAGTGCCCTATCTGGCTGTCAAGCCTTCAACGGCTTCCACTCCTTCTGTTTCACCCGTTTCGGCACAGGATGGCACGATGCGCGAGGAGTGGATAGAAGGGGTTTTTCTGGAATATTCTCATTTATCTGGCGTAGGAAGCAAATCCAGTATTCATTGTAATTTGGTCAATACCACTTCGAACGATGTGGCCATCCGTTTATACGTAGTCGACCAGACAGTTATCAATCAAGATGGGGAAGAGATGAAAATAGGGCGGATTACGATAGGAAGTAATTCGGGTACAGGCAGTGTGACTGCTTTGATTGTTCCGGATATACCTACAAAATTAGTGATCGAAACCCCCAAACTCGATTGGGTTGCCTTATTAAGCCTGAAGAAGAGTACCGGTGAAATTGTGAAAATGAGAAGTTTAAAATAGAATTCAGTAAATCGAAAAATTATTTGTGTATGAAAAAAATTAGTATGATTGCAGTTGCTGCCTTTGGAGCAGTTTTTATGTCAGGTTGTGGAAGCTCCCAATCTGTAGTTCAAAATCAGGATGTAGAGGTGGTTGTGCCTTGCTCGGGTCCTGAATTTATGACAAACAATGAATATTTCAGAGCTAGTGCTATGGGATTGTCTACCGATATGAATATTGCTAAAAAGAAAGCGATGACAGAAGCCCGTACGGGTCTGGCTGAGGCTATTAACATAAAGGTTAAGGCTGTTACCGACAATTATTCGTCTTCTTATCAGCAGGGTGAGAATGAAGAGGCCAAGGGAAGATATCAGTCGCTGGCGCGCCAGGTTGTGAGTCAGGAACTTTCGGGGGTTCGGGTGATTTGCGAGAAGACTATGAAGACACCTGATGGTAAATATAAGGTATATGTTGCTGTAGAATTGGCCGGTAATGAAATAATGGAAGCGATGGCCAACCGCATAAAGAGTGATGACAAATTGCGAATTGACTTTGAATACGAAAAGTTTAAAAAAGTATTTGACGAAGAAATGAGTAAAATGCAATAATTAATTTGTTTTGCAAATAGGTTGACTGGGTATAGCTTATGTATGTTTGGTCAACCTATTTGTTATTTTGAAGAGATATGTCTGGTAAGCGATTTGTCTGTTGTTATATATTATGTATGGTTTTGTCTTTTACGGGTTTGCGTGCGCAAGACATGATGCAACCTCATTGGGTGACAGGGGTGCGTGATACATTGCCCGAATGGATGGGTATGGCGCAAGAAAACGGGATGCTAATTGCTGCATCTGACCCCTGCCTGGACTTGGATACAGGGCGTAAGCAGGCTATCCGGCGTGCGTTGTGGCTGTTTACTCTTCAGAACAGAATGCGAATTAGTGTGCTTTCGGATGTATTTTCCAAGGTTGATTCTTCTTCGCACAGGGAGTCTGGTTCAGGCAAGATGCTGTCTTTGATGAGGCTTGACCATCTTCCGCAGGCTTATATGTATAGGGTGGTTAATGAACATCAGACTTTGTTTGGTGAGGTGATTTTGCAGTTGGAGGTAAAGCCTGTTGGGGATGCGCTGCAGGATTACTCTAAATTCCCCTTTTTTAAGTCGCAGAGTGAATGGATGATTGTATATTCTGACGATAAATTTAAAAGAAAGGAATACAAAATTTTGCTTCGTATTCCTGCCGGAAACGGGCAGGTGGATTGTTTTGAAATGAAGGGTACCTTGGAGCATCCGGTAATCAGTTCTACATTTCGGGGGGATAAATATTATCTGTCGCAAAAGGGATGTTGGTATGCGGATATGCCTGTACAGCCTGCAGCTGGCGGAGAAGGCAGTGATATGCAATATTCGTTTTGGGTGGCATATATTTCTGCACTAGCTGACCAATTATTAGCCGCTTCTTTTTCAGAGTCTGAAATTAAGTCGGTTGCTGACAGTTATCAGAATAGTCTGATGCTGGAGCTGTCTAGAGAGAAGTCCATCACTTATGTGCGTATTGTCCCACAGATAAAAGGTGTAAAAGGGAATAGACTTTTTGTTCGCTGGGATATAAAATCGGATTTGGAATTAACTAATCATTAATTGTCTAAAGGTGTGTTGTTATGAATGGCTATAAATGGATAATACTTTGCGGGGTGCTTTGTTTTACCCCACAGGCGCTTTGTGCTCAGGATATAGGAAAAGAGATGAAAGAGTTTGATGAATTTGTGAAAGCACAGCAAAAGGAGTTTTCTGATTTTGTGAGCGAGCAGAATCGTCAGTTCATTCAATTCTTGAAAGAGAACTGGAAGTCGTATGAAAGTGACCAAACAGAAGATCGTCCTAAAAGGCCTGAACCGGTTGCTCCGGTTAAGATAGATAAGCAGGCCCCTTTATATAAGCCGAAGCAAATACCCGTAGGTAAAATTCAGAGAATACCGGAGGTGAGTCCTAGTGCAACCTTTCCTGATTTGACAGGGCAAGGGGGAGCATTGCCTGATGCTGACAGCGGGGAGCTTGGATTTCCAAAAGGAGGGTTGGGCTTTGATTTTTTTGGAATATCCTGCAGTGTCGAATTGTCGATGAAAAACTGTGTATCCCTGAGCGGTATTTCTGAACATGAGATAGCTTCCGGATGGGAAAAAATTAGCCGGCAGGACTTCCATTCACTTGTAAATGCTTGTCTCGAAGCCAAGGCTCGGTATCAGATGAATGATTACGCTTATTTTTTATATGTCGAGGAGGTTGCAAAAAATCTTTTGGTACGCGATAATGAAATCGTTTTGATGCAGGCTTTTATTCTTTGTCAATGTGGATATAAGGTTAAAATGGCTCGTGTGGATGGTAAATTGGCTTTGCTGTATGCTTCGGAGGATATGATTTACGGAACGACTTATCTGACGATGAATGGAGAGCGTTATTATAAATGGGGGGCCAAGGTTGAAAATGGAACTTCTATTTATACATACACGAAGAATTTTGCAGACTCTAAATACATGTTCTCCACAAAAATTGCGGGAATTCCTGCATTTTATGGGGCAACGAAAGGTAGGATTTTGCAGTCGAAGAAATACCCGTCATTGAAAATAACATCGCAGGTATATGAGGGGTTGATTGCATTTTATAAATCGTATCCGCAGTGTGACCTTTCTGTTTACTTTAATGCTCCAGTCAGCCGGACTGTAGAGACTTCTGTTGTCGAAGCGTTAAGAAGATGCGTTAAGGGCAAACCGCAGGTAGAAGCTGCCAATATGTTGATTGACTTTGTACAGACTGCTTTTGCTTATCAGACTGATGGAGAACAATTTGGTTATGAGAAACCTTTCTTTGTAGAGGAGCTGTTTTATTATCCATATTGTGATTGTGAAGACCGGGCTTTCTTGTATGCGTATTTAGTTCGGGAAATCCTGAATCTGGATGTGGTTCTGCTTGATTATCCGAATCATGTGGCTACAGCTGTTTGTTTTACGGGTGCTGTTGAAGGAGACTATGTAATGGTTAATGGCAAAAAGTTTGTTATATGCGACCCTACTTATATAGGAGCGTCTATTGGTATGACTATGCCGCAGTTTAAGTCTGTTGCAGCAAAAGTTTTGATGAGATAGCTGTTTATGTGCTGGGGTTTAGGAGGTGCAACCATAACTCCCTTGCTTAAGCCGATAGGTTTAGGCAAGGGGTGAGTTACTGCCTTTCTTTTTGTTTTTCTACTTCATAACCAGCGAAAACTCTGTCATAATTCTGCATACTTTCTCCAAAAACAGTAAATTTGCGCGTTAAATATAAAAAGGAAAGCAATATGTCTTCTTTAGCACCTGTTATCAGCGACCTGGCACTCATTCTGATGTGTGCAGGAATTATGACACTTATTTTTAAACGTCTCAAGCAGCCTCTTGTACTGGGTTACATTGTAGCCGGATTTTTGGCAAGTCCGCATCTTTCGTGTACACCTTCAGTGGCCGATACAGAAAGTATACATACGTGGTCAGAGATAGGAGTGATTTTTTTGCTCTTTGCGTTAGGGTTAGACTTTAGTTTCAAGAAACTGATGAAAGTCGGTGGCTCAGCCATTATAGCCGCCTGTACAATCATTTTGTTTATGATTGGCATCGGTATTTTCGTAGGCTGGTCCTTCGGATGGAAGGATATGGACTGTATCTTTTTGGGAGGAATGCTGGCCATGTCGTCTACTACCATTATCTATAAGGCTTTTGATGATATGGGCTTGCGTCAGCAACGGTTTGCCGGACTTGTTATGAGTATTCTTATACTTGAAGATATCCTGGCCATTGTGCTCATGGTGATGCTTACCACACTGGCTGTAAGTAAGAATTTCGAAGGGACAGAAATGGTTTTCAGCATTCTCAAGCTGGTATTTTTCCTGATACTTTGGTTTGTAGTCGGTATTTATTTGATTCCGGTTGCATTGAAACGTTTGCGGAAATGGATGACCAATGAAACGCTGCTTGTTGTAGTGTTGGCACTCTGCTTTGGTATGGTCGTTCTGGCTGCACAAGTTGGATTTTCTCCTGCTTTTGGTGCTTTTATCATGGGGTCTATTTTGGCCGAAACTGTTGAGGCCGAACATATTGCAAAACTGGTGGCGCCGGTGAAGGATTTGTTTGGAGCCATCTTCTTTGTATCGGTCGGTATGATGGTAGACCCGGTCATGATAGCAGAGTATATCGGACCGATTATCGTGATTGTCCTTGCTATTTTGATAGGTCAGACCGTGTTTGGTACCAGTGGTGTCTTACTCTCTGGTCAACCACTTAAAGTATCTATGCAGTGCGGTTTCAGTTTGACACAGATTGGTGAGTTTGCCTTTATTATTGCTTCTCTAGGAGTAAGCCTGCGGGTTACCAGTGATTTTCTGTATCCCATTGTGGTGGCAGTTTCTGTCATAACTACCTTTCTCACTCCCTATATGATACGTTTGGCTGTACCGGCTTATAATTTAGTCGACAGCCGTATGCCAGTGCGTTGGCGAAATCTGCTGGAACACTATGTTACGGGTTCGCAGACCACAGTAAACCATGAAAACAACTGGAAAAAGCTTTTGTTTGCCATTGCACGTATCGTAGTTATTTATCTGGTGCTGTGTATTGCTGTTATGGCATTGTCGTTTAATCTGCTGGTACCGTTCCTCAAACATGCATTGCCCGATCCATGGGGGCGTCTGTTGGCAGCGGTGCTGACTATTGTGGCCATATCGCCTTTCTTGCGTGCCATTATCATGAAAAAAAATCATTCTGTGGAATTTCAGGCATTGTGGCATGATAACCGTTTTAATCGTGCTCCATTGCTTTCTACCATTCTGTTCCGCATGATTATCTGTATTCTGTTGGTCTTCTATATCATTGAGCAGTTGTTCCAGGCTTCCACTACGCTGGTTATTGCCGTTGCGTTTATACTGGTATGCCTCATGATGTTTTCACGTTTTCTCAAGAAGCAGTCTATTTTACTGGAGCGCCGCTTTGTGCTTAATTTGCGTTCAAAAGAAATGCAGGAGCAGTTTAAGGGAGAGAAGAAGCCTGAATATGCAGGTCATCTGCTTAGCAGAGATCTTCACCTCAGTGATTTTCAGGTGCCTGTAGATTCCGAATGGGCCGGCCAGACACTGAATGAGCTGGATTTGGGACGCAAATACGATGTTCATGTAGCTTCTATTATTCGTGGAAATAATCGGATAAATATACCAGGTGGAAGTTCGCGTATTTTCCCGGGGGATACCTTGCAGGTAATCGGTACCGATGACCAGCTGAGTTATTTTTCGGATTGTCTGGAACAGCAGACTGTACAGATGGATGACGAGGAGTTGGAACGTCGGGAGATGAAACTCTGTCAGCTGGTAGTAGACAAGGATTCTCCTTTCGGTGGAAAGAATATCCGTGAAGGAGGCTTCCGTAATGTGTACCGTTGTCTGGTAGTTGGTGTAGAACGTGGTAATGATGGAACGCTGATGAGTCCGGATGTATCTGTTCCGTTGAATGAAGGGGATGTTGTCTGGATAGTAGGTGAGCGTGATGATGTGCGCCGTCTGTTAGGGCGTTAAAGTGACGGCCTAAATGGTATTACAGCGTAGTCAAAATATCTATTGATACAGACTGTATCATTTTTGAAATGAACTTTTGTAATTTAAAAGATGAAGGTTCATCACTTTTGAGCAATGTGTTTATCATGATAATGGTGTAATAAAAAAATAGCGTCAGAGTTTTTTTCTCTAACGCTATTTTTTTGAACTATATTATTCTTCATCCTCGTCTTCATCGCCGAAATCAAATTCCAAATCGTCGAGATACTCAGGCGTAAAGAATTCTTCCATATCACGTCGGTCTTTTTTCGTCGGACGGCCTGTACCACGGGCACGGTCAATGAATCCGCTTATTTTACTCATTTCCAGCAATTCGTACTGGTCGGGAGTTGTAACATTTTCCATGACTTCCGGGACTAGCTTGGCTCCTACACGCTTTTCAATAGCCTGCAAGACTTTGAAAGAGAAGGTGATAGGTGGCTTTTTAACTTGGATTACGTCACCCTCCTTTACCATACGTGCAGGTTTGGCTTGTGCACCATTGATACAGACACGACCTTTCTTGCACGCTTCGGCTGCAATGGTACGTGTCTTGAATATACGCACAGCCCACATCCACTTGTCTATTCTTGCTTCAGCCATTTTTACTTCTTGTTATACTGATTCATGGTGATGTTAAGTCCGGCCAGACAGAAACTTTTCACGATTTCGCCAGCTGTTTCCAGGCGTTCGGGCATAGCTTGCATATCTTCTTCGTTGAAGTGACCCAGTACGAAGTCGATTTGTCCCCCTCGAGGAAACTCGTTGCCAATACCAAAGCGCAGGCGGGCATAATTTTGTGTACCCAGCGTCGCTGCGATATTTTTCAGTCCGTTGTGTCCGGCATCGCTGCCTTTGCCTTTAAGGCGTAGTGAGCCAAAAGGCAGAGCCAGATCGTCTACCACAATCAATATATTTTCCAACGGGATGTTTTCCTGTTGCATCCAGTAACGTACGGCATTTCCGCTCAGATTCATATAAGTAGAAGGCTTGAGCAGAATCAGCTGGCGTCCTTTGATGGAAAGTGTAGTGGTAGCACCATATCGTCCATCCTTAAAAACAAGATTGGACGCCTTTGCAAGGGCGTCCAATACCATAAATCCTATGTTGTGTCGGGTATTCCGGTATTCTTCGCCGATATTCCCCAATCCTACAATCAGATATTTCATTCAGTTTGATTATTTCCCAGCAGCAGCCTGAGCACCACGAGCGGCACGAGTCAGTTTAACTGCACAAACTACAGCTTCTTTAACGTTCAACAGTTCAAGACCTTCGTAGTTCAATTCGCCAACTTTGATAGTCTTACCCAGACCCAAGTTAGTTACATCGATAACCAGGCGTTCAGGAATTGCATTGTACAAAGCTTTAACTTTCAGCTTACGTACCTGCAATGCCAATTTACCACCGGCTTTAACACCTTCTGCAAGACCTTCCAATTTAACAGGAACTTCCATAACGATAGGTTTAGCTTCGTCGATCTGGAAGAAGTCTACGTGCAGGATTTTGTCAGTTACAGGGTGGAACTGAATATCTTTCATGATAGCGTTTACAGTTTTGCCATCGATAGTCAGGTCTACAACGTAGATGTGTGGAGTGTATACCAAGTTACGGAGTTCGTCGTTAGTTACTGTGAAGTGAGTAGCTACCTGATTGCCGTTAGCATCTTTCTGTGCTCCGTACAAAACGCAAGGAACTGCATCAGCTTTACGTACTGATTTTGTGGCTTTTTTGCCAATTTCTGTTCTCAAAGAACCATTGATTGCGATTGATTTCATTTTCTAAAAATTTTTTGTGTTACTCTAAATTAAGTAGTTTTTGCTTAATTCACCATCACACGTAGTGGTATATCCACACGATGAGCTTGAAAAAGCGGTGCAAAGTTATGCTTTTTTTTTGAAACAGCCAAATTGTTCTTTCGTTTTTTTTATCGCTTTGTATCTGAAAATTAGAATGTTTAGGGGAAGATGTTGCTTCGATTTGAAGTGTGAGTGTTTCTTGGATTATAAAATAATCACCTAATCCGACGTCTTCTATTAGCGGAAGGAAGTCGGGTTAGGTGTTTGTGTTATTGGATTAAAAATCAATGTCGATTTTTATTTCATCAGATTGTAGGGCAGTCGGTTCGCTGTCTGTGTGATGCTCGGTGTGTAAATCGTTCTGTTGCTCCTCTTCTTTAATAAATCCGATGGCTTCATTTAAGCCGTTGATGAACTTTTCAAAATCTTCCTTATATAAAAAGATTTTGTGTTTTTCAAAACTAACTTGCGAATCGTCGGCCGATACAATTTTTTTGCTTTCTGTGATGGCCAGGAACATCTCTTCCTTCCGGTTTTTCTTTACATCTAAATAATAGATGCGTTTTCCGGCTTTAATAACTTTGGAAAAGACAATTTTCTTATCGCTTTCAGTCGTACTTTTCTTTTTTAAATCTTCCATATGCTTATCACTTGTAGTTCTTGTTATTTCAGGCCAAAATTGCTTATTTTTTTTTGATTTGACAAAAAAATGATGCGATAAACTTTCTCGAAAGCGATATCTTTAAATTACTTCTTGAATTTTTAATGAAAAAAAAGGTTTGCATTGCTGATTATTCGTGGAAAAAGACTTATTTTTGCAGTCCAAAATATTGAGTTCGTAATTATGATAAACAGAGTTCTTATTCGTCTGAAAGTGATTCAGATAATTTACGCTTATTACCAGAATGGTAGTAAAAATTTGGATACTGCAGAGAAAGAGTTGTTCTTCAGTCTTTCCAAGGCGTATGATTTGTACAATTTCTTGTTGCTGTTGATGGTGGAGGTGACCAAGTATGCAAATAAGCGTTTGGAAGCCGCCAAGAACAAACTTGCTCCTTCGAAAGAGGACCTTACTCCTAATACCAAGTTTGTGGACAATCAGTTTATTGCTCAATTGGAAATCAACAAGCAGTTGTTGGATTTTGCAAGTAATCAGAAAAAAACATGGGAGAACGAACCCGAATTCATCAAATCTTTATTTGAGCAGATTACAAACAGTGATATATATAAGGAATATATGGCTGCTGAAACTTCTTCGTATGATGAAGACCGTGAATTCTGGAGAAAAATATACAAGAATATCATTTTCAATAATGCAGCTTTGGACGAAGTGTTGGAAGAACAGAGCCTGTATTGGAATGACGACAAGGAAATTGTCGATACATTCGTATTGAAAACAATCAAGCGCTTTGACCCGCAGAATGGAGCAAAACAAGAGCTTCTGCCAGAATTTAAGGATGAAGAAGATCGTGATTTTGCCCGTCGTCTGTTCCGCCGTGCTATCTTGAATGCTGATTATTACCGTCATTTGATTAGCAGTAATATTCGTAACTGGGATTTGGACCGCGTTGCTTTTATGGACGTGATTATCATGCAGATAGCTTTGGCTGAAATATTGAGCTTCCCAAATATCCCGGTGAGCGTTTCTTTAAACGAGTATGTGGATATTGCTAAATTATATAGTACTCCGAAGAGTGGTGGCTTTATTAACGGTACGTTGGACGGAATTGTTAATCAATTAAAAAAAGAAAACAAGCTGATTAAAAATTAATATATTTGCCGCCGAACTAAAAATTAATAATATTAAATGACTATGAATTTGTTAACAGTTTGTTTGCCAGCAGCACAAGCAGCAGGAGGAGATTATTCATTCTTGATCATGATGATTGCTATTTTCGCAATCATGTATTTCTTCATGATCCGTCCTCAGAATAAAAAGCAGAAAGAAATCGCCAATTTCCGTAAGAATCTGGAAGTAGGTCAGTCTGTTATAACAGCAGGAGGTATCTATGGTAAGGTAAAAGAAATAGAAGATACTGCTGTGATTTTGGAAATTGCCTCAGGTGTAAAAATCAAGGTGGACAAAAATTCTATTTATGCTGATGCAACTGCTCAGCAGGCAAAATAATAATTTAATTCGTTATGCTCGATAGCAGAAAAATACGTCTGCATTGTAAAAGAACGGAAAGAAAAATCAGGATTTTCTTGCTTCGAAAAGAGAGCAGGGAGTTCCTGATTTTCTTGTTTTTTGTATTCGTATCGGCGAGCTTCTGGTTGCTGCAGACGTTGGATGATCATTATGAAACGGAGTTTTCCGTGCCCCTGAAGTTAAAGAATGTACCCGAAGATGTAGTAATTACATCAGATTTACCTTCAGACTTGCGTGTTACCGTGAGTGATAGAGGTACTGTACTGATTAATTATATGCTGGGACGTACGTTTTATCCTGTAGTGGTGAACTTTGATGAATATGCTGATGGAACTTCGGCTTATGTGCGTGTGCCTTATACCGATGTCATGAAGAAAGTTACGATGCAGCTTAATACCTCCACAAAACTGTTAAGTATGAAACCCGATACGTTGGGTTTTGTATGTGCAAAAGGAATTGCCAAGAAAATTCCGGTGAAACTGGATGGAACAGTGGCTGCTGCCCGTAAATATTATATTTCGGATATACGGTTCCAACCGGATTCAGTAGTTGTTTATGCTCCCAAAGCTGTACTTGACACGATTCATGCTGCTTACACGATACCGGTGGCATTGAAAGATGTATCGGACACCCTTCGCAATCAGGTAGCTCTGAAACATGTGTATGGGGCTAAGTTTGTACCGAATGTGAGCGACTTGACCGTACTTACAGATATGTATGCTGAAAAAACGGTTGAAGTGCCAGTTACAGGAGTTGGATTTCCGGCTGGAAAGGTACTTCGTACATTTCCGTCGAAAGTTCAAGTTACTTTTCAGGTGGGGTTGAATCGCTTTAAGGAAGTGAATGCCATCGATTTTGCTGTGGAGGTAGATTATAAGAATTTGCCAACGGATGGATCTTCTAAACTGAAACCGGTGCTTCGGCAGTGGCATCCGGCTGTGAGTCATATCCGTATTTCACCGGCAGAGCTTGATTATCTGATAGAACAACAATGAAAAATGATTTACTTGTAAAATTATGATGAAAATAGGCATAACGGGTGGAATTGGGAGTGGAAAATCCTTTGTAGCTTCAATCCTTTCTAAGCAGTATAATATACCAATATATGATACGGATAGCCGGGCAAAGGAATTGATGAATACCAATGAAATCATTCGTGCAGGACTTATAGCATTATTGGGAGATGAGGTTTATCTGTTCGGCAATCTGAATAAGTCGGTATTGGCAGCTTATCTTTTTTCTTCGGAAGAACATGCCCGGAAAATAAACAGTCTCGTGCATCCGGTAGTTAAGGAGGACTTTAAGCGATGGGCTGCGACTCAGGAGGTGTCTTATCCCATTGTCGGGGTAGAAAGTGCCATACTCTTTGAGTCGGGGATGGATAAGCTTGTAGATGCGACTGTTATGGTTCATGCTCCGCTCGACGTGCGTATTATGCGTACGATGCAGCGTGATAATGCTGCCAGATGCCAGGTAGAAGCGAGGATTCAAGCTCAAATGAGCGATGAACAAAAATGTGTTCTGGCAACATATGTGATCGAGAATGATGGGGTTTGTTCGCTTGATAAACAGCTGGAAGAGCTGCTTAAAAAATTAAATAAATCAAATTCGAGCAAATAGCTTGTGAATTTCGATAGAGTATCGTATTTTTGTGCCGATAATATTTTTTTATTTTTTATTAAAGAAATTCTAACAAACTATGTTGAATACTATTTTAGCAATTGCCGGAAAGCCGGGTTTATATAAGCTTATTTCTCAGGCAAAGAACATGTTGATTGTAGAAACGGTGAGTGCAGACAAAAAAAGAATGCCAATCTATGCTAGTGATAAAGTAATTTCACTGGGTGATATAGCTATGTATACAGATAAGGATGAAGTTCCTTTGACAACTGTGCTTGAGGCAATAAAAGTTAAGGAAAATGGAGGCGTAACAGCTATCGACTATAAAAAAGCATCAGCTGAAGAATTGGCTGAATTTATGGCTGCTGTATTACCTGATTATGACCGTGACCGTGTACATAACAGCGATATCAAAAAACTTATACAGTGGTATAACATTCTGATTGCTAACGGAGAACTCGTTTCAGAAGAAAATTCGGACGTCGTTGCAGAGTGATAATTTTAGATCTTGATAATTCCTTTAGGAGGTTGTCCTGTAATATCTTGCAGAACAACCTTTTTTTTTATTTTTGTTTCTGTTCCATATCTTGCAGATGGATTTCAAGTGCATTGACAGAAATCTGAATTTCCCAAATGGACAATCCCAATGAACCTATAAGAAGCAGTAGTGCCAGACCGAAAAGATAAACCGATAGTGTGTGCAGGTCAATATATATTAAGAACATGACAACTACGCAGAAAAAAAGACTGGAAATGCCTAAAATCTGCATAGCCCGTGTGAGGTATAGGCGTTTACGGAGATTCTTAATTTGTGCTGCGGTAACTTCTGAATGGTTGGCCAGGTATTGGTCCTTAAGCGTGCGAACTAATTGTGCATATGATAAAAACCGATTGGTGTATGCCAAAAGAATCAGGGATACAGCAGAAAAAAGTAGGGTAGGTGTGGTGAGCGTTAATTCATCCATAATTTTGAAAGATTAAAAATTATACAAACAAAGATACGGAATTTATAGATGGAACGGATACTTTGTTTGATTTTTTGTATCTTAGTATCCGCTATAAAAAATGAATATTCTTAAAAAAGGAGGAACAGATATGATTGACGAAGCTTTGGCCTATAATAAGCAGTTTGTAGCTAATAAAGAATACGAGAAATATATTACAGACAAATATCCTGATAGAAAAATAGCCATTTTGTCCTGTATGGATACACGTCTAACGGAACTTCTGCCGGCAGCTTTGGGGTTCAAGAATGGAGATGTTAAGATTATCAAGAATGCCGGAGGTATTATTACCCAGCCGTTTGGAAGTGCGGTTCGTAGTTTGCTGGTTGCTATCTATGAGCTTGGTGTAGAAGAAATTATGGTCATAGCTCATACAGACTGTGGTGTGCAGTGTATGGACGGAGCCATGATGATAGAACATATGCGGCAGCGTGGAATATCTGAAGACCATCTTAAATTAATGGATTATTGCGGTATTGATTTGAAACAATGGCTCAGTGGTTTTCATGATACAGAAGAAGCTGTGAGAGAAACGCTGGATATCATTCTGAATCATCCGCTTATTCCGCAGGACATTAAGGTTAGAGGATTTATAATGAATTCGGTGACTGGAGAGTTGGTAGAAGTAGAACACAAATAATCTGGCATTATGGAAATTATACACAAAGAAGATAAGTGCCGTTTTGAGGTTACATTAGACGGAGTTACAGCTCATGTAGCTTATAGAATAGAAAATGGCGGACTGGATATCCGCCATACTATAGTACCCGAAGCCATTGGAGGCCGTGGGGTAGCTGCTGCACTGGTAAAAGCAGCATACGACTATGCTTTGTCTGAGGGTTTAACCCCTGTTGCTACTTGTGCTTATGCCGTAGCTTGGTTACAACGGCATCCGGAATACAAGGGCTGTTCCAGTGCAGAATATGCTCAGGGGAACAGCTGTGCCTTATAATCCGGATGGAGTTAAGCATTAATCGTTGTCAAGGTCGATCACGTTGAAATTGAGGTCAAATTTAATTTCCCAGCGGTTGGAAAGTTTCACTTCATAATCGTGGTCGTCCTTTTCTATTTTCAGGATTTTGCTATCCGGGTAATTCTCAGAAACATATTGCTGGATGCGAGCCGGAACAGCTTTAGCCGGAACACCGCTGGTGCGGCAATTCATCTCAGTCCATTCGCCTTTTTTGTTAAACTCCAGTTTGTCGCCGTTCGTGAAAATAACGTCATAACTTTTGTCGAAGAAGCCACTGTCCATTTTTGCAAAAGCTACTTTAGCTGTAGGAAAGTGATTTTTGATAAACAGCTGAGCTGCCTGTGGCAATTGGTTGACCTGAATTGGTTTATCATCGGCAGCATATACACTTACTACGATAGAAAACAAACACGCAAACAGTAATGATAACTTTTTCATAACTTCAATTTTTATGGATTAATACTTTTTGTTTCTTTATTGTACTGCAAAACTAGGACTCAATTCTGAAAAGATTTTGAAATATGAAAGAAAAAGTAATTTTTTATGGTTTCTTTTTCGTAAGAAGGACAGGTTGTTTTGCGATTTTGTATCTTTGATGTCAATTTCTGAGTAGTATTCATTTTAACTGCTAAACTTATATATATTAAAAAAAGGACTATGAATAATCGTACCAAAAAAGGGCTTCGTATAGCTTTTATAACTTTGGGCTCACTCGTTGTGCTGTTTTTTGTTGCAGTAGCTTTGCTTGTCAACTTTATTTTTACTTCAGAGCGTATAACTCCGGTGGTGAATAAAATGGCTAATCAGACGCTGAATGCACATGTTGATATTAAAAAGGTCGACCTCACTTTTTTCTCTACTTTCCCACGCTTTGGATTACGTATGTTCGACGGCAGTATCGTATCGAAGGCATTTCGTGATTCAGCATGGCAGCAGACCGACTCGCTACTGGCTTTCCGTAAATGTGTACTTGTGGTGAATCCGATAGACTATATGCTGTCCAGTAAGCTGACTGTAAATCGTGTGGTAGTAGATAGTGCCACGGTTTATGCCTTCCGGAACCGTGCCGGATTGGCTAACTGGGATGTGATGCCTACAGACACAACTTCAGTTGCGGATACAACGACCTCGGGCAAGCCCGATTTGAGTGGCGGTATAGAAATCCGGAAAGTAGCCTTCAAACGTACTAATGTTATTTTTGATGACCGTAATACACGCGTATATACGCGTATAGAGAAAGCCAATCTTCAGTTGCAGGCTTCCTTGCAAAAAGAGCGTTCGCTATTGAATTTAGAATACCAAAACCAGAACCTGCTTTTTTGGCAAGAAGGCCAGTTGTGGGCTAATCACATGCGTACCCATCTTAAGACTGATGTCGAGGTAGAGCGTGCCACCCGTAAACTCACCTTACGAAATGCCTGGCTTAATGTCAATGGGGTGGAGTTGGAAGTGAAAGGAACATTACGGCGTGATTCCCTGCCTAATATTGCTGATTCGCTTCAGACTGATACTTTAGCAACAGATTCAATGGTAAAACGTTCGTTGTTGGTTGATATAGCTTATTCGCTACATGCACCTTCGCTGGAAACCGTGTTGCACATGATTCCTGAAAGCGTGTTAAAAAAAGAAGATGTCAGTACGCAGGGTGAAGTAAAGTTGGCAGGAACCATCAAAGGTCATTATGGAAACGGACGAATGCCACTTGCCACTCTTAAAGTACAGGTGAATGAGGCTTCGGCACATTATGCCGGCTTACCATACGGTATAGATAAAATAGAAGCCGATTTCTTTGGACAGCTGGACCCGATGCGTAAACAGCCCTCTTATCTTGACTTGAAAATATTCCATTTTCAGGGGGCTAAATCGGATATACTGGCCGATGCACGTGTTGATGATTTGCTTGGAGATCCCAGACTGACACTCAATACCCGTTCTAAACTTGATCTTTCGGCTTTGGCACAAGCATTTCCTTTACAGCCCGGCATCCTTCTTTCGGGTCAGGCTACCGCTGATGTAAATATGAAATGCCGCTTGTCTTCACTGCAAAAACAAGATTTGGGACGTATCCTCGTATCGGGTAAACTTGATATGAAGGAAGTGCAAATTACCGATACGATTCATCACTTTCAGTTTACGAGCGATGCGTCACTTAACTTTACAGGAAAAGATGTGCTGGCTGCACAAGCCGAGATACGTACGATGCAACTTACGTCGCCTCAACTTTTGACTACCATAAACCAGCTGACAGCTGATATTAAAACTACCAATCCGCAGGATACTACACGCATTGCCGAAATGCAGTGTAAATTGAACGCTGCTTTGCTGAAAGGACAGTATGCAGACTCTTTGGGCTGGTTCTGCCGGAAAGCAGCAGCTACGGTAAGTCTTCAGCCGGGAAAGAAAAATCCGGCTCAGCCGCTTATCGGCTTGTCTTTGCAGACGGACAGCTTGTTCTGCAGGATGGGAGACATGCGTATGGGCATGGATAAAGGTGGCTTTGGCGTAAAAGCTGAGCGTGTACGAGATTCACTTTGGGACCCGCACGGTATCATTGGCTTTAACAGGTTGATTGTGCGTACCCCACAGCTCAGTTTGCCTATACGTATCCGTAAGACAAAAGTTACTGTGGGCGATCGCCGTATTGCATTGGATAATATGAATATCCGTATCGGACGTTCGCAGATGAAAGCTTCGGGAGCTGTATACAATCTGTATGAAGCCATGAAAAACAATACCCGTTTGCGGGCAACGTTGGATGTTTCTTCCAAAAACTTGGATTGTACACAGCTTATCAATGCCTTGTCTTTCCCTACTGATACGCTGATGCAGGAAGATGCACCGGTTGACACAACTGCCGCTATGCAACTTTTTGTGATTCCGACCAACTGGGACTTTGAATTGCAGACTGACTTGAAGAAGGTGACTTACGATAAAATGACATTCGAAGATGTACATGGTGCAGTGGATATCCGTAATCAGGCAATTCACCTGAAAGACCTTAGTATGAAATCGTTGGAAGCACAGATGCGCTCGACGTTGGTATATCGTGCACGTGAAAAGGAAAAAGGGTTTGCCGGATTCGATTTCAAAATGCATGGCATCAATATCGGTAAGCTGGTTGATGTACTTCCATCGTTGGATACGATTGTACCTATGCTTCGTTCTTTCAGTGGATATGTAGATTTTGATGTGGCTGCTCAGGCAGAGTTAGACTCGAACATGAACATTAAATTGCCTACCTTACGGTCGGCTATGTATATCAAGGGTGATAGTGTGGTACTGATGGATGGAGAAACTTTTGCCGAAATATCGAAGACTTTGATGTTCAAGAATAAAAAGCGCAATGTGTTCGACAGTATTTCTGTGAATTTAACTGTGGAAGATGGAAATGTAACCGTTTATCCGTTCCTTCTCGAAATAGACCGATATAAAGCTGCAGTAGGAGGTACACAAGGGTTGAATATGAACTTTGACTATCATATCTCTATCCTGAAGTCGCCATTGCCATTCAAGGCCGGTGTAAATATATCGGGCAATCTGGATAAGATGAAAATCCGTGTGGGGAAAGCCAAGTATAAGGATGCTGTAATGCCGGTTGCCATTCATCGTGTGGACAGCCTGCGCGTGAATATGGGACAGCAGATTGTACAGGAATTCCGTAAACTGATGAGGCGGGAGGAATAAATCCACCCCCGCCTGTAATTAGATTACGCTGGTTGTTTGATTTTCTTGAGAATACGGGGGAACTGCATTGCGAAAATCAGTGTGCAGCAGATTGCTGCTGTTGCATCCGATATACCCTCGGCGGCAAAAACTCCTGTTACTCCCATAAAATGAGGGAGGACAAGCGCTAATGGAATAAGCAGGAATACCTTACGGAGCAACGCGATGAATACCGAAATTTTAGCCTGTCCCAAGGCTACAAACATATTTTGGCAGGCTCTTTGTAAACCAAAAATCAACATTCCGGCTAAAAATATCGGCATAGCTTGCTGCACTGTTGCAGTCAGTTGCGGATCGTCTGTAAAAGCACTTGCCACAGTGGCGGGAAACAATATCATGAGCAGTACCAGCAGAAAGTTGAACAAAAACATAAAGGTAAGTACAATGCGGAAACAGCTTTTTACGCGTGCGGTATCTCCATGTCCGTAATTATAACTCACAATAGGTACAAAGCCTTGGGCAAAGCCCGTTAGTGGGACACTGACCAGCAACATGGCACTTTGCATAATAGCCAGAGCACTGACGTAAATGTCGCCATGGGCTTTTAAAGACCCGTTTAATACGAAGCCTACCAGACTTTCTGTACTGGCCATAATAAAAGGTGAAACCCCCAAAGCCAATACTGCAAGAATTATTTTGCGGTCCGGCTGCATGTACTTTCTTTCCAGTTGTAGAGAAGCTTTATCCGAAGTGAGGAAGCGCATTACCCACCAGGCGCTGCAAGCCTGGGACAGAATGGTGGCCATCGCAGCTCCTTTTACTCCCATATCGAATACGAAGATGAAGAGCGGGTCGAGCACAATATTCAGTACTGCTCCTATCAGAATCGACAGCATGGCTATCTGTGGTCGGCCTTGTGTATTGATAAACGAATTCAGCCCCACAGTAATCTCTACAAACAATGTACCCAGTAAGTAAATCGACAAATAGTCTGTGGCATACACCAGTGTTCGTTCTGATGCTCCCGTAAACAGCAAGATAGGTTTCATGAATCCGTAGAAGAAGAGTGTGGAAATGAGGGTAAAACACAGCAACATGACAAATCCGTTGCCAAGAATCTTTCCTGCGCGTACCCGATCATTCTGTCCTAATGCGATGGCTGCCAGCGGAGCTCCGCCAGCTCCGACTATGGATGAAAAGGACGATATCAGAATGATGACCGAACTGGTGACTCCGATACCAGCCAATGCATCTGTCCCTGTTCCGGGAATATGACCAATATAGATACGGTCAACCAGATTATACAGTAAATTTACAAACTGTGCAGCAATAGCCGGCAGTGCCATTCTCCACACCAGCGGTAACATCGGGTCTGTACCCAACCGCTCTTCATAACCATTTCTATTCATTACCAAGTTTTCTGTTTATTCCTCGTAAATCATTTTTCGGGTCATGCCCCCGTCTATTACGATATTTTCACCATTGATGAAATCATTTTCCGGCTGGCACAAAAACAGACACATACGTGCTATGTCCTCCGGTTTACCAACCCTGCGTGAAGGATGCTGTTCGTGGTCGATTGGGCGCAACGAATCGTAATCACAGTTTTGAATCCACCCGGGTGAAATTGCATTAACCGTGATATGCCATTCGGACAATGAGATTGCCAATGCATGGGTAAGCGAGTAGATACCCCCTTTGGATGCAGCATAGCCTTCGCTGCCCGGTTCACTCATCAGGTAGCGTGTAGAGCAGATATTTACTATCCGCCCGAATTTGTTGGGCACTTCCTGGTTCTTTCGGTGTAATGCCAGTTTTCTTGCTGTAATAAATACAGGGCGCAAGTTTATTTGCAGAATCCGGTCAAATTCCTCTACCGGAGTATCAGTAATAGGCGAAAAATCGCTTACACCGGCATTGTTAATGATGACATCTATATCCTCCCAAGTGTCGAATAGCTGTTGCATAACCTCTTCGAGAGCAGCAACGTTACGTACATCCGCTTCAAGAAAAAGAGCTCCAGTCTCTTGTGCAGTTCTTGTGCCAGTTTCTGCATTACGGTCGCAAAAAGCTACCCGGTGTCCTGCCGCACAGAATGCTTTTACAATTGCTCTTCCAATACCTTCAGCTCCGCCGGTGACAAAAACTCGTTTGGCTGCAGCTTTTCTTCGAGCTGCAGCTTTCCGGTTCTTTTCCCAAGCAGCCTTTTGTGCTTGGTATGCTTCATATCTTTTTTCAATATAATTATCTGCCATAAATCTTTTTATTTTATACCGAACTTTGCTTTGATAGCCGGTAAGGCTTGCTGTATTTCGCTGATGCGGTGTGCATCACTGGGGTGTGTACTCATAAACTCGGGTACCGAGCTACCTCCGGCAGCCGACATTTTTTGCCAGAAAGCAATTGCGACATCCGGATTGTATCCTGCCATGGTCATGAAAATAAGTCCCATATAGTCAGCTTCGGTTTCATGTTTGCGCGAGAAAGGTAACATTACTCCATACTGGGCACCGATACCATACACTTTTCCTGCCAGTGACTGTACCGTCTGACTTTTGTCGGCCAGTGTACTTCCTAAGATTTGAGCTCCATACTGTGCCATAATTTCCTGGCTCATACGCTCATTGCTATGTTTGGCTACGGCATGTGCCACTTCATGACCAATGACTACGGCCAGCTCATCGTCGGAAGATACCAGCTTCATGAGTCCTTCGTATACCACAATTTTACCGCCCGGCATACAGAATGCATTCACCTGTTGATCTTTTACCAGATTAAACTCCCATGCAAAATTCTTTATTTCAGAAGCCAGTCCGTTTTGTTGTAGGTATTGCTCCGTGGCTGCAGCAATTTTTTTTCCTACCCGTGTCACCATGGCACTTTGTGCAGTCGAAGCTGATTTAGGTGCACTTTTCATATACTCCGTATATTGTTTTAGACTGGAAGCTAATACTTCCTGGTCTGATACGAGTAAAACCTGTTTTCGTCCGGTAACCGGTACCGAACCGCATGCTGCCATCAGCAGTGACAGCGATAGCATTGCTAATTGTTTTTTCATATGCATAAGCTGATAAAACTAGGGTTGTTGTATTCGCTATGTATTTACAGCCTAAAAGTACAAAAAACTTTTCATAGAATTTTCAAAGAAATGTCTGGAATGGAAATATTCACTTTTTTGAGAAAAAAATATCATAAAGTATTGTCGGTTTAAAAAAAATGCCTACCTTTGCTGCCGTTAAGAAAATGACACAGCAATAAAGTCAGATTTTAAGTATGGCGCTTTCGTCTAGTGGCCTAGGACGCGGCCCTCTCACGGCTGAAACACGGG
>CAJKDC010000036.1 GCA_905198575.1 uncultured Bacteroides sp.
GCCGACCCTCTGCTTGTAAGGCAGATGCTCTGAACCAGCTGAGCTAAACGCCCTTGCTCTCGTTCTCGATTGCGGATGCAAAGGTACGCATTTTTTTTATTCCTGCAAATTTTTCAGGAAAAATATTTCGTTTTTCTTCAAAAAAACTTTCTCAAGGGCATCAAATCCTCTACATTCATACTTTACAGATGCCGTTTTTCCCATTTTGTTACTCCAAACAATGCTTTTATAAACCTATCCTAAGAGAAGGCCGGGTGCGTTTAGACAACAAAAAAAGATTATACAATTCCTTTAAATACGAACTGTATAATCTTCAATATATATTTTTATACCAAATTACGTCACTGTGTTTATTATTCAGCAAAGCGCTTTGCCTGTTCTGCAATCAGCTCCATATCATCAAAATAATTGATTTTCATTGCTTGTCTTACTTCCGACATGGTTTGTGCAGCTGCTTCACGGGCTACTTCACAACCAGCTTTCAGCATACTGTATACAGCTGGAATATCTTTTTCGAATTCTTTGCGACGTTCACGGATTGGACCGAGCTCTTCCTGCATAATGGCAGCCAGGAACTTCTTCACTTTCATGTCACCCAATCCTCCGCGTGTATAGTGTCCTTTCAGCTCATCCAGATTAGCATAATCCGGCAAGTAACGGCCAAAATGTTCCGGCTTGCAGAATGCGTCCAGGTAAGTAAACACACAGTTTCCTTCCAGTTTTCCCGGATCAGTTACCTTGATATGAGTCGGGTCTGTATACATGCTCTTTACTTTCTTTTCTACTTCATCTGCCGAGTCAGAAAGATAGATACAGTTACCCAGCGACTTACTCATTTTAGCCTTTCCGTCAGTTCCCGGCAAACGCAGACAAGCTGCATTGTCCGGCAAAAGGATTTCCGGTTCTACCAGTGTCTCACCGTAAATATGATTGAAGCGGCGCACAATCTCACGAGTCTGCTCAATCATTGGTTCCTGGTCTTCACCCACAGGTACAGTAGTAGCCTTAAATGCTGCAATATCGGCAGCCTGACTGATAGGATATGTAAAGAAACCTACAGGAATGCTGGTTTCAAAGTTACGCATCTGGATTTCTGTTTTTACTGTCGGATTACGCTGCAAACGCGATACAGTCACCAAATCCATGAAGTAGAAACTCAACTCATACAATTCAGGTATCTGCGACTGGATAAAGATAGTCGACTTGGCAGGGTCAAGTCCGACAGCCAGATAGTCCAAGGCCACCTCGATTACATTCTGACGCACTTTTTCCGGATTTTCAATATTATCAGTCAGAGCCTGTCCGTCGGCCTCGAATATAAAAATCTTATCATATAATCCTGAATTCTGCAATTCTACACGTCTGCGCAGCGAACCCACATAGTGTCCAATGTGCAGCTTACCGGTAGGACGGTCTCCCGTCAGGATAATTTTTTCTTTTTTCATGCTGTCTTTGATTTTATCGTTATTTTCAGTATTGACGGCAAAGATAGGCAGAAAATTTCTTAAATTAAAAGTCTGGATACTTTGATTTCTTTAAAATAAATAGTTTCTTTGCTATGACCTTAATATGAAACGAAAAATACAACCTAAAAAATATTCCTATATATGAAAAAACAGCTTAAGAAAGTTCTTGTGCTCGGTTCAGGAGCTTTGAAAATTGGTCAGGCCGGCGAATTTGACTATTCAGGTTCACAGGCTTTGAAAGCTCTGCGCGAAGAGGGCATCCGCTCGGTATTGGTTAACCCGAATATCGCAACCATCCAGACTTCCGAAGGTATTGCAGATCAGGTTTACTTCCTGCCTGTCACTACACACTTCGTTACAGAAATCATAAAAAAAGAACGTCCGGACGGTATCTTGCTGGCATTTGGCGGACAGACCGCACTGAACTGCGGTACTGAACTTTATCAGAAAGGTATCCTGAAAGAATATGGTGTAGAGGTACTGGGTACTTCTGTAGATGCTATCATGTATACCGAAGACCGTGACTTGTTTGTGAAGAAACTGGACGAAATCGAAATGAAGACTCCAGTAAGCCAGGCAGTAGAAAACATGGAAGATGCACTGGCTGCCGCACGCCGCATCGGTTATCCGGTTATGATTCGCTCGGCTTATGCTTTGGGTGGACTCGGTAGTGGTATCTGTCCGAACGAAGAGAAGTTTATCGAACTGGCCGAAAGTGCTTTCACCTTCTCTCCGCAGATTTTGGTAGAAGAATCACTGAAAGGCTGGAAAGAAATCGAATTCGAAGTTATCCGTGATGCAAACGACCACTGCTTCACCGTAGCCAGCATGGAAAACTTTGACCCGCTGGGTATTCACACTGGTGAATCTATCGTTGTGGCTCCAACTTGCTCTCTGCGTCAGTCACAGGTAGAAATGCTTCAGGAGCTTTCAAAGAAATGTATCCGCCACTTGGGTATCGTCGGCGAATGTAACATTCAGTATGCATTCAATGCTGATACCGATGATTACCGCGTCATCGAAGTTAATGCCCGTCTGAGCCGTTCTTCTGCACTGGCATCCAAAGCTACAGGTTATCCGTTGGCATTCGTTGCAGCCAAGATTGCATTGGGCTATACACTCGACCAGATTGGTGAAATGGGAACTCCCAACTCTGCTTATGTGGCCCCAGAACTGGATTACCTCATCTGTAAGATTCCACGTTGGGACCTCACCAAGTTTGCCGGCGTTTCCCGCCATATTGGTTCCAGCATGAAATCGGTAGGCGAAATCATGTCTATCGGACGTTCCTTTGAAGAAATTATCCAGAAAGGTTTGCGTATGATTGGACAGGGTATGCACGGATTCGTAGGAAACGATGGCGTACACTTCGACAATCTGGACGATGAACTGGAGAACCCGACTGACTTGCGTATTTTTGCCATTGCCATTGCATTGGAAAAAGGATATAGTATCGACCGTATCTACGAACTGACTAAAATAGACCCTTGGTTCCTTGGCAAACTGAAAAATATTGTCGACTACAAGCAAAAACTGGAAGGTCTGAATTCACTGGAAGAGATTACACCGGAAATCATGCGCGAAGCAAAACGTCTGGGCTTCTCCGACTTCCAGATTGCACGCTTTGTACTGAAACCGACAGGCGGAAACATGGAAAAAGAAAACTTGGCAGTCCGTGCTCACCGTAAGAAAATGAATATTCTGCCAGCTGTAAAACGTATCAATACAGTTGCGTCCGAGCATCCGGAACTGACCAACTACTTGTATATGACCTATGCAGTAGAAGGATACGATGTCAACTATTATAAGAATGAAAAATCGGTTGTCGTATTGGGTTCGGGTGCTTACCGCATCGGTTCATCTGTTGAGTTTGACTGGTGTTCGGTTAATGCTATTCAGACAGCCAGAAAACTGGGCTACAAGTCTATCATGATTAACTACAACCCGGAAACAGTATCTACCGACTACGATATGTGCGACCGCCTGTACTTCGATGAACTTTCGTTCGAACGTGTACTCGATGTAATCGACCTGGAACAGCCTAAAGGTGTTATCGTTTCTGTAGGTGGCCAGATTCCAAACAACCTTGCCATGAAGCTGCATCGCCAGTCAGTTCCTATCTTGGGTACCTCTCCGGTATCTATCGACCGTGCAGAAAACCGAAACAAATTCTCAGCTATGCTCGACCAGCTGGGTATCGACCAGCCAGCATGGAAAGAGCTGACCAGCATGGAAGACATGCACGAATTTATCGAGAAAGTGGGTTATCCGGTACTGGTACGTCCATCATACGTACTGAGTGGAGCTGCCATGAACGTATGCCACGATGAAGAAGAGCTTACCCGCTTCCTGCAAATGGCCAAGCAGGTTTCTAAAGAATATCCGGTAGTTGTTTCTCAGTTCATGCAGAATACCAAAGAAATAGAGTTCGATGCTGTAGCTCAGAACGGTAAAGTTGTAGAATACGCTATCTCCGAGCATATTGAATATGCAGGTGTACACTCAGGCGATGCTACGCTGGTATTCCCTGCACAGCAGATTTACTTCTCTACAGCTCGCCGCATCAAGAAAATCAGCCGTCAGATTGCAAAAGAGCTGAACATCTCTGGTCCGTTCAACATCCAGTTCCTGGCCAAAAACAACGAAGTAAAAGTAATCGAATGTAACCTGCGTGCATCACGAAGCTTCCCATTTGTTTCGAAGATTCTGAAACGCAACTTCATCGAAACTGCTACCCGCATCATGCTGGACGCTCCTTATACACAGCCCGACAAATCGGCATTCGATATTGACCGCATCGGTGTAAAAGCTTCTCAGTTCTCGTTTGCCCGTCTGCAAAATGCCGACCCTGTTTTGGGTGTAGACATGTCGTCTACCGGTGAAGTAGGCTGCTTAGGCGATGACTTCAACGAAGCTTTGCTGAATGCCATGATTGCTACCGGCTACAAGATTCCGAAGAAATCGGTTATGTTCTCATCCGGTGCTACCAAATCGAAAGTAGACTTGCTCGATGCCAGCCGTATGCTCAGCGAAAAAGGATACAGCATTTATGCTACAGCCGGCACTGCTACGTTCCTGAATGCACACGGTGTTCCTACCACACCGGTATTCTGGCCCGATGAACGTCCGGATGCTGAAAACAATGTGATGAAAATGATTAGCGAACACAAGTTCGACCTCATTGTAAATATTCCGAAGAACCACTCCAAACGTGAGCTGACCAACGGCTACCGTATCCGCCGTGGTTCTATTGACCACAACATACCATTGATTACCAATGCACGTCTGGCCAAAGCCTTCATCCAGGCATTCTGCCAAATGAGTGAGGACGAAATCCAGATAAAGAGCTGGCAGGAATATCAATAAGCCGATATAACCGTTCCTAAATATCAAAGCCCTTCCCGAACCATCAACGAGTCCGGGAAGGGCTTTTTCCTTATCTGCACTCTCAAAGAGCCATTATTTCTTCAAGGCTTCCTCTATCTTCTTCATCAACTCTGCAAATTCACTCTTCTCAAAACCTACAGAAGCATAGATTACTTTTCCGGTCTTATCAATCAGATAAGCACGAGGGATAGATTTTCCTGCAAATTTAGAGAACACCTCACGCTTCGGGTCCGGATAGAGCGGGAAAGTAAACTTCTTGCGTTCGTTATACTTTTTCAAGTCGGCATCTGTATGCTCGCGGCCAATTACCAGCAACTTGAAGTTCTTGTTATCCTTAAACTTCGGCCAAAGCTGTTTCTCTACTTCAGCCAGTTCCAACTGGCAAGGGCCACACCAGGTAGCAAACAAGCTCACCAGTACCACTTTACCTTTCAAGTCGGCCGGATTCACATTTCCATAAGTCTCTGATTTCAGCACAAACTGAGGCATCTTGTCGCCCACCTTCAACTCGTTGGCATCTCCCTGTGCAAAAGCAGCTGTTGCCACAAACAAGACAGCCAGCAACAACATCATTTTTCTTAAGTTCTTCATAATTCTTTTGTTAAGTTTGTCAAACAATTGTTTTATCGGCACACAAATATATCTGTTTTTTCAGCGATAACACCATCAGAAGCTTATCTTTGCAAAAAGTTTAACAAAAAAGACTACTATCATGATAACCTATATTTCGTGTTCAAAGACCATGGTAAACCAGCTGTCCGGACAATACCTCCCAACTTTTACCACCACTCCCCTCTTTGAAACCACCGCACGCGAGTTTGCCATGCAGCTGTGCCAGATACCGCAAGAAGAACTGGCCGAAGCACTGAAAGTCAGTCCCCGCCTTGCAGCCGAAGTCATGTTACTGTACAGAGATTTCTGCTCGGCAGAACCTCCTGCCCTGCCTGCCATCTATTCCTACACTGGAGTCGTTTTCAAACACCTGAATATCGGTGATTTCACACCTGATGAATTGGAGTATACCCAAGCTCATCTGCGTATTTCCTCTTTCCTTTACGGACTGCTCCGCCCATTGGATGCCATCAAGAACTACCGGCTGGAAGGAAAAGTAAAACTCCCCGAAAACGGCAACCAGACGATGTTTGCCTATTGGAAACCTATCCTGACCGACCTCTTTATAGAAGAAATCAAGGCCGCAGGAGGAATCCTGTTCTACCTGGCCAGTAACGAAATGAAAGACCTGTTCGACTGGAAAAAAGTAGAAAAGGAAGTACGGGTCATCACGCCAGATTTTAAAGTCATGAAAAACGGAAAGCTGACATCAGTCACCATCTACGCCAAAATGTGCCGGGGAGAAATGACACGTTTCATCCTGAAAAACCGCATCGAATCAATCGAAGCACTCCAACTCTTTTCTTGGGAAGGTTTCCGCTTCCGTCCGGAACTAAGCAACGACAAGAAGCTCCTTTTTGTAGCCGACTGACACTTTTCCTTAAAACAAGAACAGCTTCCCAAAGCTCCAGTAAAGGAACATTGGGAAGCTGTCTTTGCAAATAGCCATACAGCCTTATTTGAATAATTTTTCTATCTCATCTTCCTTGATAACAGCCAGAACAGTCTTCCCGTCAGGCGTATAGTTCGGAGTCGATACCGAGAACAGTCCCTCTATCAATCCGTTCATCTCATCGTTTGTAAGCACCTGCCCCGGCACAATGGCAGCCGCCTTGGCCAGCGATAAAGCCAGCATACTCTGCACCTCCTCTTTCACCTTACAGCCCTTCTCTATAGCCGTATGCACCATATTGGTTACCAGCTGCTCCGGATTCAGTCCCTCTATACCGGCCGGTACTCCGTTGATGGCAAAACTGCCGCCCCCCAGGTTACTCAAATCAAATCCCAAGGCAGAGAGGTCGTCCATGATACTCTCCAGCACAGGCAATTCCGATGCCGAGAAATGCACCATATCCGGGAAAAGCATCCCCTGCGAAGCCGCTTTACGCGCTGCTATCTGTTCCATATACTGATCATACAAGATACGCACATGCGCCCGCTGCTGGTCGATGATCATCAGTCCCGACTTCACCGACGTAAGGATATACTTCCCCTTAAACTGATAATGCTGTGCCGCTTTCTCCACAGCCACCGAGCTGTCGTGCAGCGTAGGTTCAACCGGCAGCTCCACCTCAGGTTCTTCCTGCGGCATCTCTTCCGGGAAACTGTCTTTCCAGTCCATTTCCACCTGCTGCGGCTTCTTTTCCAGTCCCTGATAAAAAGGTTCCCAGCCCGAAGCAGACGAACGCGAAGCATACGATGAAGGTGCCACATGCTTGATGTCGAACGGATTATACGTCGGGTCGTACGATGTCACCGGTGGCGCAGCAGCCGGTCCGCTTCCAGCATAAGGCAACGGATCATAAGCAGGAATATCCGGCATCCCCTCCGTATCAAAGTCGATAGAAGGAACCGCATTCGAGCGTCCCAGCGCCTCCTTGGCCGAAGCCGACAGGATTTGCCAGATAGCCTGTTCGTTCTCAAATTTTATTTCAGTCTTGGTAGGATGGATATTCACATCAATATTAGCAGGGTCCACTTCAAAATAAACAAAATAAGAAACCTGCTCACCCACCGGAATCAGTCCTTCGTAAGCATCTGCCACCGCCTTATGGAAATACGGATGACGCATATAGCGGCCGTTCACAAAGAAGAACTGCCTTGCCCCCTTCTTCCGGGCACTCTCAGGCTTGCCGATATACCCATGTATCTTCACCATCGATGTTTCTATCTGGAAAGAAAGCAAGTCCTGGTTCAGTTTCTTGCCGAAGACCCCCATAATACGCTGGCGCAACTGGATAGCCGGCAAGTTCAGCATCTCCGTATCGTTGTGATAAAGCGTAAACGACACGTTCGGATTAACCAGTGCGATGCGTTCAAATTCAGTCAGGATATTACTCAGCTCCGTCTGATTCGATTTCAGGAACTTTCTGCGTGCCGGCACATTGAAGAACAGGTTGCGCACGGCAAAATTGCTCCCCTTGGCACACGACACCACCTCCTGACTTTCCACCTTCGAGCCGGCAATCTGTATCTGGGTTCCGAACTCCTCACCCTCCATACGCGTACGCAGCTCCACCTGAGCCACAGCCGCTATAGAAGCCAGCGCCTCGCCACGAAATCCCATCGTACGCAAGGCAAACAAATCAGCAGCCTCCTTAATCTTCGACGTAGCATGCCGCTCGAAAGCCAGCCGGGCATCGGTTTCCGACATCCCTTTCCCGTCGTCGATAACCTGAATAAGCGTCTTACCGGCATCCTTCACCGACACATCAATGTGCGTAGCTCCGGCATCGATGGCATTCTCCACCAGCTCCTTTACCACCGAAGCCGGACGCTGAATCACCTCTCCGGCAGCTATCTGGTTGGCTACAGAATCGGGCAACAAACGGATTACATCACTCATATTTTCTCCTCTGGTTTTTCAATGAAACAGCTTTTGTTATAACGTAAATTCCCCCGTAATCAGATAGTGGAGAATATAAAGCAGGATAGCTATCCCCACAAACAGCGAGCCATAAGTAAGCGGCTTGCGTCCGCTTTCCTTGCGGCGTTTCAGATGGGTTGTAGCATCTACAAACTTGCCCCGGATATCTTCCGGCGAGAACTCTTTGGGAGGCAACATGCCCAGTTCGCGCTTGGCTGCATCTTCTATTTTCTGCAATTTCTCCTTGCGTTCGTCCACGTAGATATACTCATGGTGAAATCCACGCGGTTTTCTCATATTAAACATTCCCATAGTCTTACTCCTTCTTTTTATCAAACAATCCCTGGTTAGGCAACGGAACCTTTCCACGTACATTCGCTTTCAGCTGGTCTTCGGCTTTCTTGGCCCGCCATTCAAAGATATCATTTTTATGCATCGGACGAATATAGTCGAACCACACAAAGTTATCCAGCTTATCCTTTCCGGCCGGTATCTGTGTCATCGGATACAGCGTTCCGGTCGATTTAGGCCGCATGATGATTTTTTCTATCTTCTGCTCTTTCAGGAACATATCCAGCTCGCTGGTCTCGGACACATTCATGCCAATCAGTGTACTGTCTTTCTCCATCGGATAATACACCAGCCGCACCGAACCGCTCACATTTACATGCCGCATCTGTCCATTCTCAAAATAAGCCTTCATTTCCTTACCCGTTACCTGGTTATATACCGAGTCCAGCAGTTCTACCGACAAAGCCTGATTCACAATATGAGCCCAGTCAATCGTACTGTCATTCATATAAACATGAATGCGTTCTCCCAGCAATTGCTGGTTGTTGTTCCATACAATCGGGTCCCTATACAGCGTCAGGCAACTGTCCTTTGTGTTGAAGACAATCGAATCGGCCACCCCCTGTACATCCGTACGGTAAAAACGCGACTTGTGAAATGCCTGCATCTCACGGTACATCGAGTCCGTACCCAGATAGAACGAGCGCATCAGCAGCGTATCCGCATGCAGAAACAGGCTGTCGCCTTGCGAATAGTCCACCGCTACAGCCCTGTCGGTAGCAAACGAGTATTTCCGGCGGTCATCGTAATACCCATACTCACAAGTCATCATATTCTTGTTCAGCGTATCGGTAATCACCACATCAAAGAAAGCCTTGCTCACCCCCAGGTCACGGTCGTAATCAATACTGTCGGCCACCAGTTTACGGCTGCCGCTTGTCACCTCCGAACGGTTCAGCAACTGCGCCTTACCGGTTGCCGTGTTATAGTATCCCAGTTCCGAGTAAATATGCGTACTGTCTCCCAAAATATCCGAAGGTCCCACAATACGGGCTATTTTCGACATCGTATTGTAGTGCAGTGTATCCGAGGTCATAGTGAACTTCGGGTTCAGCAGCTTCACATTATAGTTGAAAACAGACTCTTTCGTAACCGGACTGTATTCTCCCCAGTCGGAGCTGAGTACATTCTCTTCGTCCATCAGCGTACCTCCGTCAAAGTAGTATCCCAGATTGGCTATCCGGTCGTAATTCAAACTGTCTGTATACAGTTGCGTGTTTCTGTTTTCCAGACGCACATTCTTTCGAAGTTCGGCTATCTGCGTATATCCGTCGTAGAACAGATGGTCACCGTAAATAAAAAGTGTATCCCCCTGCTCCATGCGTACGTTACTGAAAGCTTCGAAAGACCCTGTCTTATCGTAGTAATAAGCACTGTCGCAAAACATGTACATACTGTCATGCCGGAACTTCACATTTCCCACCACAATCTGTGCATCCGGACGCACAGCATCTTTCCTCAGCAAGTCCGAGTGCAACAAATAAACCTTGCTTCGCGGCGCTCTGGAACTGCTCTTACTCTTTTGCTCCTGCGCCAGCGAACAAAATACAAACAGGCATAGGATGCCTGCAAACAGCATCCTATGCCTGAGTAAATTATTTTTTTTACCTTTTTCAAGCATAAATAAGGTGTCTCAATTCGTTAGTTTCTAATCCATCCCGGATATTTGAAATTACAGTTTCTCCAGTTTTCGTTAATCCGGACATATACTTTTTTCTGTTTTTCCAGAATCCATTTTTGCAGTTTTTCCTGCCCTCTCTTCTCGATTACAATATTTTTAAGTCGCTGATAGTCCTCAGAAAGCGTAGCCTTATGTCCGTCGATACGGTTTTTCAGTTTCACAATAGCACACACTTCTTTACCCTTCGAGTTAATCATGGTGAAAGGCTGTGATATTTCGCCAATCTGCATATTCTCTACCACCTTGGCCAGCTCCTGCGATACATGCTGAGCCAACTGCTGCATTTCAAAACGGGGAGTACCTGTTTCTGGGTTAGGCAGCAATCCGTGGTTATTCTTTGTATCCTTATCCTGCGAAATGTAAGTAGCAGCCTCATCAAACGAATATTTCTCCTTACGGATATTGTTGGCAATAGAATCCAATTGATGCAGAGCTTCCTGTTTTTCTTTCTCCTCTACTTTCGGCTTCATCAGGATATGACGCACATTAATACGGTCACCACGTTTTTCAATCAGCTGGATAATGTGATAACCAAATTCACTCTTCACGATTTTAGAAACCTTCTTGGTATCCTGAAGGTTGAAAGCCACATTGGCAAAGTCAGGGTCAAGGAATCCGCGGCCCGTAAATCCCAGCTCACCACCGCGCGATGCAGTTCCCGGGTCTTCCGAGTAGTAGCGTGCCAGCACCGAGAACGAAGTCTCACCCTTGTTCACACGGTCGGCATACTCACGCAGTGTCGCCTTCACACGGTCAATCTCTTCCTGCGGGATCTTCGGTTCCAGCGTAATAATCTGCACCTCTACCTGCGTAGGAATATAAGGAATACTGTCTTGCGGCAGATTCTTGAAATAATTTCGCACCTCAGCCGGTGTCAGCTTAATGTCGCCGATAATCTCCTGCTGCATACGTTGCACCACCAGTCCGTCGCGGATGTTTTCGCGGAGCATCTCACGAATTTCGGTCATCGGTTTGTTGTAATACTCTTCCAGTTTTTCCTTCGAGCCGTTGGCCACCTGGTCCAGCAGGAACGAAGTACGCTGTTCCACCTGTTGCAGCACCTCCTGGTCGGTTACCTCCACACTGTCTATCACCGCCTGGTTCAGAAACAGTTTCTGCACCGCCAGCTGCTCGGGAATCACGCAATACGGGTCTCCGTCGAAACGGCGTCCTTCATACTGCGCATTCAACCGTTCGTTTTCCACATCCGATTTCAGGATAGCCTCATCGCCGACTACCCAAACCACCTCATCTATCACATTATTTTGTCCGTAGGCAGCCACCGACAGCAGCAAAACCCAGAACAATGCATAAATTTTCCTGTTCAGTTTATTCATTCTATATCACTAATAATAAATAATCGATTTATCCTCGGTTGCCTCCCTGTACAGGTCCTCCTTTACCTTATTGATAAATTCCACCCGTTTCAGGTTTATCAGCGTTTCCTTGATGCCCGTCCGTGCATGTTCCAGCGGAAGCTGCTCATTCTTCTGCACCACATTTTCCACATGCAGGAAATAGCAATACGCCGTATCCTTCACCTCAATATTCTTGTTCTTCACAAAATAAGCAGGGTCCGTTTCTGCCGCATCGGGCAAAGGCATCCTGCTCTGAATGCTCTTCACCGTCTTCCAGTGGTCATAAAAATACTCATAGCTCACCGCATTGGCCACACTGTATTTCTCCAGACGGTCGATAGCCTCCTGCGAGTTTTTCTTATACCAGCCACGCACCTGATTGAGATGCGGAGCATGCAGCGGCACCTTCAGGTACAAGCCCTGCACCAGCGGCGCTTCGGCCACAAACAAGCCCTTGTTCTGCTCGTAGTAGCGTTCCACCTCCTCATCCGTCACACTGTCTGCCAGTTCCTGCTTCACCAGCGCATCCTGATAAGCATGCACAATCAATGCCCTCCGGTAAGACTCTATCAGCTTGTTTATACGGTCGTTGTCCGATATGTTCCCCTCGGCCTTGTCATACAGCAACGCATCTTCCAGCCAGTTTTTGATATACTCTTCTGCAAAACGCACACTGTCCTCCTTGCCCAGGTTCACCGGCATTACGGCCTCAAGGTCTTCGCGGTAGAGGAAATCCTTCCCCACCTGCACCACCGGCGTCTTTCCCTTGTGGTCATACGATGCAGTGCATCCGGCCAGCAGCAGCGCAAATGTAAATAAGAAACATTTCCCTTTCATTTCATACCTAATTATAATCAGGAAACGAAGATACACTAATATTCATTATATCCGGCAAAATTAACGGAATTTAAAATCTCTGCCGAATATTCCACTTCATACTTCTGTCTCAGCTCTTTCAGATAAAAATTCTCCTGTTCGTTCCGCACATCGGCAGTCACTTCCTCGCGCACGTCAGTGTACAGTTCCGGACCTTTCTTCAGCTTCTTGCCCAGCACAAACACATACGGCAGTTCCTTGTCGACAGGCAACTCGCCGCACTTAAACACCAGTTTGTCTACAGCAGCATGCCTGCCTATCTGGAACACCCCCGACTCGAAACGGCATTCGTAGATTCCGTCCTCCTTTTGCATCACATCCAGCACGGTCTTCCATTGCGAAACATCCCTTTTCTTCAGCAACTTCTTTATTTTCGAAGCCGCCTTCTTGCTCTTGCACCAGATAACTCCACCTCTGAAATGCGGCAAGTCCCAGCGATACCTCTCCTTATGCGCCTTAAAGAAACGCTCCAGTTCTTCCTCGGTAGGTTCACTCACCTGTACGGCGTGCAAGGCATCCCAGCGCGCAGCCAGCACACCCTCCTGCACTTCTTTCATCTTCCATTGCAACTCCGAGACAAAATCCGGCTGCCGCTTGCTCCACGCCTCAAAAGCATCCTTATCCAGTACAGCCGAAATGCAATCCTGCCGCTGCTCCAGCACCGAAAGGATATACGGACGGGTCTCCTCGTAGGAACGTACCGGCACACGGTCGACCACCCGCACCAGATGTACGCCCAACGGCGAAGCAAACGGTGGAGTGCACTGCCCCTTCTCCACACGCTCCAGTGCAGCAACGAACTCATCCGTCAGGGCAGAGAGCGGCATCCATCCGGCGGCTTTTGTCACACACGCCATCTTGGAGGCTGCGGGCATGCATTGTGCCAGCGCCTTGCCTCCTGCCGCAGCCTTATAGCAACCTTCCAGCATACGCAATGCAGCTTCTACCTGCGCATGACCGGCCTCCTGCTTCAGCGGAACAGACAATTCCTCCAGCTTCACCCATCCGGGACGCGACAAGCGTCGGCAAGAACGGTCGTACACCTCTCTGGCCCACTTCTCCACCCGTGCCGTATCAAGCAGCATGCTTTTCATCAGCTCTCCCTGCAGCGTGGCACACAGCATCCGGTAATCGGGCAAAGTGTCCCACCCTTGCGCTCTGGCATCGGCAACCTTCAGCTTGAAGTTCACAAAATGCGGCAGATAGTCACGGGCCGACAAGCGTCCGGCTACAGCCGTCGCCTTCCGGTAATAATAATTAAACTCCGTGCCCGTCACTTCATATCCGGCAACCTTCACCAGACTTTCGGTAACCGCCAAAGCATCCGCAGCAAAACAACATGCCACCACGGGCAGCAGGAAACGTTTCAGTATCTTCATCTCGAAAAAAACAGCAAAGTCCTGTAATTCCAAGTTATAGAAAACTAAGAACCACAGGACTCTATAAAATATTTTACCTTATATCACTTTTCAAAAACAAGGCATCACACAACCCTATTACTGCTGCGGACGGCTATAGTTAGGAGCCTCACTCGTAATAGCCACATCGTGCGGATGACTTTCCAGCACACCGGCATTGGTGATACGTGTAAACTTAGCGTTATGCAGTTCTACAATGTTGTGAGCACCACAATATCCCATACCGGCACGCAGACCACCTACCAGCTGATAGATAACCTCATACAAGTTTCCTTTATAAGGAACGCGGGCAGCGATACCTTCCGGAACCAGTTTCTTCACATCGTTTGTACCAGCCTGGAAGTAACGGTCTTTCGAACCATTCTCCATAGCTTCCAACGAACCCATACCACGGTATGACTTGAACTTACGTCCGTTGAAGATGATAGTATCACCCGGTGATTCTTCGGTACCAGCAACCAGTGAACCGATCATCACACTGTATCCACCGGCAGCCAATGCTTTCACAACGTCGCCAGAGTAACGCAGACCACCGTCGGCAATCAAAGGAATACCTGTGCCTTCCAAAGCCTTGGCTACATCGTACACGGCACTCAGCTGAGGTACACCTACACCGGCAACCACACGAGTTGTACAGATAGAACCCGGACCGATACCTACTTTCACCGCATCGGCACCAGCCTCAACCAGCATCTTGGCAGCTTCGCCTGTAGCGATGTTACCTACCACGATATCAATCTGCGGGAAGCGTTTTTTAGCTTCTTTCAGTTTTTCGATAACCGACAAAGAATGACCGTGAGCAGTATCGATTACGATAGCATCGGCACCGGCATTTACCAGCGCTTCCATGCGCTGCAGTGTATCGGCAGTAACACCTACCCCGGCAGCCACGCGCAGACGACCCTTAGAGTCCTTGCAAGCCATCGGTTTATCTTTCGCCTTAGTAATATCCTTATAAGTAATCAGACCAATCAGCTTACCGTCAGCATCTACTACCGGAAGTTTTTCGATTTTGTTTTCCTGCAGGATTTTTGATGCAGTTTCCATATCGGTACCCGGAGCAGTAGTCACGATATTGTCTTTCGTCATCACCTCATCAATGTGCTTGTCCATGTGAGTTTCAAAACGAAGGTCGCGGTTAGTCACGATACCTACCAGATGTTTTACGTCATCCACTACAGGGATACCGCCTATTTTATATTCAGCCATCAAGTTCAAGGCATCCTGCACGGTAGCACCGCGGTTAATGGTAACCGGGTCATAAATCATACCGTTTTCTGCACGTTTTACGATAGCTACCTGACGAGCCTGCTCTTCGATAGACATGTTCTTGTGGATTACACCGATACCACCTTCGCGAGCAATGGCAATAGCCATCTGTGCTTCTGTAACTGTATCCATAGCGGCAGTTACAAACGGAATCTTCAATTCAATGTTACGTGAAAACTTAGTCGAGAGCTCGACTGCTTTTGGCAATACTTCTGAATAGGCCGGAATCAACAATACATCGTCGTAAGTCAATCCGTCCATCACAACTTTATCTGTAATAAATGACATAGGACTTATGCGTTTAGAATTTATTGCGTGCAAATATACGGTTTTTATCCGACATCTGAAAGTGCTCAAAAAACTTTTTTGCACCTGCTGCTTTTCTTTTTTCTAACCGCAGGCAGCTACTGCATCACAAATAAGACAAACTTGCGTTACACGAATGATGAATTTTCCGCATTTGTGTAACGCAAGTTTGTCATTAGAATGATAAGAGAAAAGAATAACGGTTCATTTTTTCAGACTACCACCATACCAGTTCTGCACTTTAAAATCATAATTCATATAGAAAAGGCTGTCGGAAGTAAGAACAGGCTGTTCAGGCAGTTTTTTATGCGACAAATCCCGCTGGAAGGCACCATAAATAAGCAGACGGTATTTCATCGTATCACCCAGCAGCAGCCATGGAGTCGTCAGATTGGGCAATGCACGGACAGCCTGTCGCAGATACTTTCCAGCTTGCAGCGTATCCCCGGATGTATATGCCAGATAGCCGTAACGGGCATAATCGGCAGGTGCCGCGCCCGGTGCAGGACGAAGAGCAACAGCTGCCTCCCACACCCGGTTGTAGAACAGTGAGTCTTGATGCTTCCATGCCTGCATCAGTTCGCCATTGGCCATACGCGGTGTGTAACGTACGGCTTCCGCCATCAGCTGTAAAGCAGCCGCACTGTCGCCTTGCTGATAGCACCGTCTGGCGTATGCCGACAGATATAGGCTGTTCCTCGGATAACGGGACGCAAGAGATTCCAAAATCGAGTCTGATTTTTCGGGATATTCATTTGCTACGGACAGGGCATACAGATATTGCAGCTGGACATCTTCCGGATGGCAGGCACAGGCAGCATCATAGTTCCTGTCCTGCAAATAATCGAGAGTGGAATCTGTCAGAAAACGGGACGACGGAATGTTCCAGCTCACCCATACAGCCACTGCAAATGCCGGAACCATATAAGCCGTACGGTCTGTTTCTGCTGAAAGGGTTTCATCCCGTTGCAGATAAGCCGACAAGATATAAGACATCAGCAGCAAAACAGGCGTACCCAGCCATGTGGCCTGAGCGAAATCTTTCACGAGGACAGCCAGCAGGGTTGCTGCAATGATGCGGCTGTCCGGCTTTTTCCGATGCTGCCACAAGGTCCGGACTATCATTATTCCTGCAAACAGATAAACCAACGTTCCGCATATGCCCTTCTCGACCAGAAGCTGAACCGGCAAGCTGGGGGCAATGGAAGTAAACGGCTTCGTACTGTCCTGTCCGGTAATGGCATCAACGGCATACGTATAATTACCGTTTCCATACCCCATGAGGGGACGTTCCGTAAACGCCTGCCGGGCAGCCGCAGTGCCGCTTATCCGGCTCTCGGTGCTCTGCTGCTGAGAAGCAGTACGGTTCATCTGCAGGGTGGTGTGCATCTCCTTTGGCAAGAGGACTGCAACCAGAAGCATGGCGGCCACAGCCGGCAGCCACAACCGCAGTTTTTCTGCTTTCGGGAAAAACAGCAGTGCAAAAAGCAGATAAATGCCGAGTGCAACATAGGCACCGCGCGAAAAGGAAAGCAGGATGGCCAGAAGGCATAAAAACTGAAGCGGTACCGACCAACGGCGCATCAGGCAAATCCACCCGGACACCATCAGCAGCACCTCTGCCCAGATGTTGGTGATGTAGCCCAACGGACGGAACAAAAAACGGAAATGATATGTATCTTCGAACCCGGCTTCCAGTACCGAGCTTCGGAAAACAAAGAAGGAACAGACAGCCAGCAGGAGGGCAGCTCCTATCGGGAACAAGCTTCCCACACGTAAAACCTGCAAGGCACGCCCGTAGGCGAACAGCCTCCGGCAGACAAAATACGTTGCCAGCATATAGACCGAATAAAAAGCCGCATCCAAGGCAGGTATCGGACAGGCTGCATAAAAACAGGAAAAGAGGTCGGACAGGGCAAGGGCCGCTACGCATCCGTCCAGCCGGCTCCATTTCCGGAAAGGAAGCGGGCGCAGGAGCAGCAGTGCCCCAGCCACCAGCAACAGGCCGATGCGGTATGAATCTTCCACCCTGAACAGGAACAGTGCCAGAAGAATCGTCACCCCAAGCGCCACACAGATTTCTTTACCCCCGCTGTATCTTATTTCTTCCATAACGTCTTACCAGAGGGATAACAGACCTGTATACCAGATAGCCTATCAGTCCGAGAAAGACCAGCTGCATGCCGATGTTACGCAGCAAGGCAAACGGCGGCATCATCCGGTTCGACAGGTAAAGAATCAGCTCGTTCACCGCATCGGGGAAAGTCTGTACGAACCGGTATAGGAAAGTCGGAATGACATACAGGAAATAGAATCCCATAAAAAGATTGACTACTACCGAATAAACAAGCAGTCCGTATCGCTCTAACGGACGGATTTGCAAGAGATAAGGCCGCTTGCTTTCCGGCTCTTTGCGTAATTTCTTCCATATATAGCCAAGCAGTTCCAAAGAACGCTGCCGCAGGTTGGGCACCCCCAGCAGATCGGATGCCATCCAGTATCCGTCGAACTTGAAGAAAGGATTCAGGGTCATTGCAAACCCCAGATTCATGACCAGAATCAGATAACGCAAGATATCGTTTCCCGTCATCAGAAAGGCCACCAGCAGGATGATAAGCCACCAGCTTTGAAAATACACACCGGCAAGATTTACCACACATCGCTCTCCCCGCTTCAGTTTCCACACTTCCGTCACATCCGTATAGAGGACGGGGAAGTTCAGGTACAACCCGAAGCCAATTCCGCCGTGCCGCACGCCGAAGAACTTGCAGGCAGAAGCGTGTCCCAGTTCGTGAAAGAACGACGAACCCAGCATGAAGGCAAACAAACCTACTACCAAATAGACATTTACCTTGTTATTGAACAACAAAAGGTCGGGTGTACGGAGGAAGAACCAAGCATCCAGGGATACCGCTATAAGAAATACCGTCAGCATATACCCACGGTTGAACAGGAAGCGGAACGTATCCGAAAACTTGTCGATTGCCTCCGCACTGAACAATTCCTTTTCGTAGAGGAAAGAATGCTTCTTTCCCTCCTGTGCAAACAGAGGGGTAATGAATTTATCGATAATCATCCGCACCTGTTCGGGCGTGTATTTGCCTGCCTTCTTTTTAGTGTAGGCAGCAATGGCTTCTTCTTCCGTAGCATGTTGCTGCAACTCTTCCACAAGTTCTGCAATAGCTGAATTTGCTTCATAATATTGCCTGCCGCACGAGAGCAGTACGCGCTGTTCTTGAGCAGATGACGAAAGTTTCTGATGAATGATAATATCGTTATATACGTTCATATTATCTTAGTTTTAAGATAAGGTATTGGTTTAAACACTAGCCTTCTTTTTATCATAACAGATAGGCAAACAGAAGAAATCGTAAAAAACATATTTAGAACAAATCAATTTGCTTTGATGATAGCACTATTGATTGTCTTGTCCACACTATTGCTTTCACGAGATATCTTTTTACCAAAATCAAACGTATATGCAACTTTTACATAACCAGTCTGCTGGTAAATGCGGCTGGTCTGGAGTTGACTAAAACGATAAGCACCACAGTCGGCATAACGATAATAGTGGCTCTGTTTGGTAAATGGATTTTCTGTTCCTGCTTCTGCCATCCAGTTTCCATGACTCCAGCCTAGCGACAGGCCATAAACAGCAGGATTTTTAAAAGTGGCCATTGTCAATTGATTCAACTGTCTGGAAGTACTCCGGCCATATACATTCAGTGAGAAGTCTTTCCAGTAGTAGTTTACATCTATTGAACCCGAAAACGCATTTACTCTTTTGGCATATACTCCCGTAAGTTTCATGTCGGTATATTCACCTTTCAGTTTCAGACGTAAATTATCCGAAAAACGATAGGTAGCAGACAGTTGCGCTGTCAGTGAATGAAAGTCGGCATCCGAACGGTACGTGTTCACCAATATGTCACCTTCCGGATAATAATCGAAAGTAATGTTGTTAAAGTATCCCCAGTACATCAGCATGGTTTCCAGATTCAGCTTGCCCACCTGTGCCTGATAACCAATGGCCGGAACATATATTTTAGTGTTTGCCAAATCGGTATTTCCTCTTTTCACTTGCAGAAAATCTATTGTCTGGTCTATATCGTTTATATAACTGATATCAGCCTGCTCGTTTCCGATGGCAAACATCAGCATGAGTGTATGTTTTTCGTTAATGTTATAAACCAGGTTGGAGTATAATCTGAACGACCAGTGTTGCTGCAGGTCGTCTCCATGATATTTATAATTCAGTATCGAAACACCAGGAGACAGATTCAGAAACCATTTGTTGCCAAACCGTTGTTGGTAATATGTATAAAGCATGGTTTCTCCCATCCAGAGATGCTGCCATACGTTATAGTCACCGGTATAGGATGAAGAAGTTATACTGTGATAGTGTTCGAAATTTATACCCACATTGTTCTGATGGCCCAGTGATATATCATAATTGCCTCGGCAAGCCAACCAGTACAGATCTTCGTCTGCGCAGGTCAATGAACGTTCCTCGCCTTCCGTATAAACCCGGTTATATGTATTGCGTGTATAATATCCCTCTGTCGTCAGATTCAGGGTTTGCTTTTCCGACAGGTTGAAATTTCCATACAGTTTGAATGAGGGTTTTAGATTTTTCTGCGTGGTAACATTGCCAGACTCCTGCTGGCTTGTATATTTCCCTGTATACGCCAGCAAATCGTAGCTGCTGTTTTCCGGTGTATTGTTGTGTACCAGTCCGATTTGTGCCGAAAGTGTCTTTTTCTCCGTATTTTGACTGGCTTTCAACTGGATATATTGCTGGTTGTTTGCTGTCTTTGCATCTTGCGTTTTACTGCTTCGGTTCAGTGTATATCCGGGAAAATTAAAATATTCTTGCTTTTCGCTCTGCATACCACCATAGTTTTCCATATTATATCCGGCAAACAGTGTATAGGCATAATCTCCCTTGTTTACTTTTGTACTGACATTGTAGTCGCCAGCCAGATAGCCTATCTTCTGTTTTCCGTCTACACCAACGTATCCTCCCACTGCATTTTTCTTGGTAATATAATTAATGGCAGCCACATCGCGCACATACTTTCCACTTGGCACATCGTAGTATTCTACTTTTTCCACATCTTTGGGACGCAGGAGCTGTACATCGCGAAATTCTGCTTTTTCGCCGTTAATATATAGCGTTACCGAGCCACCAAGTGTGCTTACCACACCGGTATGTCTATCTACTTCGAGTCCTGGAATCATCAAGTTATAAAGCAGATCATAACCAGTCCCGGAATGTTTTACCTGTTGCTTATCCGGCAATATCAAAACTTTATCTTTCTGACGAATAAAAGAGCTGCCTTTTACGATGACTTCGCCTAAGGTAACACTTTCGCTTTCAAGTTTTATATCTGGCACAACCATATCTTCATGAGCAGCTATTTGAATAATTCTTTGTTTATAGCCAACCATGCTAAATGATAATAAATAACTATCTCTTACTAAATTATCAAATTTATAATATCCCAAGGAATCGGTTATAGTTCCTGATACAAAAGTAGAATCTTGTTGAAGTAACCGGACTGTAGCATAAACCAAAGCCTGATTATCAGTTAAATCTGATACCTTACCAGAAATATGAATTTTATTACCAGAACTATGAATTTGAGCTGTACCAGTTGTAATTAATGTTATAAAACAAAAGAATAAAGTATATAATCTATAATACAAAAATTTCATATACTAATATCAATTACATTTTAATTAGACAAAATGGGAACCATATTATATGATTCCCATTAAATAAACTAAGATAGCCCATTACCAATACATAAGGAAAATTCACATCCTTGTGAAGTAACATTTGTTAACACATCATCAGATTTAGAAATATCCAATAAACCACCAACGACCAATGGATCTGTTTCTAATCTTTCCTCTAATTGTTCTAAAGCAAACTCATCTAACACAGAGTTTAAAGAAATAAATTCTTTTTTTTCATTAATTTGTTTCATAAGATAAAATTTATTAATTAATAATAAGCAAATCATCATTTGCCTGATTGTATGCACGATTGACCGAGATTTTTAGAATTTCCCGAAAATAGGAACATTGATTATTTTTATTTTCTGTATTTATCGAGTTAAATGGGCATCCTCCTCTGCATAATAGAAAATATTTACAATATTTGCATTCGTCTTTAGAAAAAAAGGTTTTTTCTCTCCATAAATTAATTACGGATTCATTCCATTGAATTCCATTTGTTGAATAAGTTCCAAGCAAATATTGTTTCTGTCCAATTGTTTCCCAGCAAGGATAAATATTTCCTAGTGGATCTAATACGTACCCGCTAGTTTGTGCAGCGCAAAAAACTGAATTTAAATTTATAGGATGCTTACTTGATATTGCATTATATATAGAATTAAATAATCCATAATCCTGACAAAATGAAATCGTTTTATATTGTTTATGCTCTTCCATATAGTGTTTAGTAGATAAAAACCGTAAGGATTTATGTTCTAATGAAGTTATAGAAGAATTATCTATCATAACAGCAGAATAAACAACAAACTTATCATAAGAGAAAAAAGCTTTATCTTCAAAATATTTCTTAAGCTTTGATAAATACTTAATATTATTTCCATCCGTATTCACACGAACATTTACATAAATATTTTTATCTAATGCAAGCTTGATATTATTTATAATTCTATCAAAAGTTTCATTATCTTCAAAATGTTTTCTCATTTGATTATGAACATCCTTAGGACCATCTATTGTTATTTGAAGCTTAAATATTTTATCTTCTCCCAGCAAATCAAGAAAAGAATCCAATTCATATCCATTTGTAATAGCGTCAAATCTATACCCCTTTTCTACACCTTTTTTTACAATATAAGAAACAATATTCTTATTTTCTGCTAAAAGAGGTTCCCCCCCATAAAGTGTTATCTGATTAGCTCGCAACTCTTTACGAGGTTGAATTTCATCCATTGCGTCATAAGCTTTATCAACCTGTTCATGTGTAAATACAATTTTTAGCTTACTATCTTTTTCTTCTCTACTTTCATAGCAATAAGGACAACGAAAGTTACAATTATATGTAACTACCCATGTAAAGGCCGAGTATAGAATACTACTCTTTTTGTATAACGCATTTGCTATTCTCTCGACATAAGCATATTCTTCTTTGTCTGACCTTGTTGTCAGATATCCTCTTTCCAGTAATTTTTTCAGAGTTTCTTGTGAAAAGCTATTTACTATGGATTTATTTTTAATTCCTGCTAACAACTCTTCCGTTACAATATCTATAGCTCCCGTATAGCCATGAATCAGCATATACTTACCTTCTTCCTTTTCCAGTTTGACTGGAATCATATAAGATGATGTTCTTAAATTTTCCATTTTAGTGCCAAATTACTTGTTTATTTTTGTCTATCTCAAATATTCGTTCTTCCACTCCTCTTGTATAATCTCGCAGCCAAAATAAAGCTCCTTGTGGAAGATTGTCATACAGCAGCCTGTCGTCTTCCTTCGCTGTCTGTTTCCCTAAGGAGAGCCACGCACCATCTTTCATATAAAACAGTTCGTACTCATGCCCTTTGCGTATACCGTTATCATCATTGCGAATGATATAGCGTATTCTGTCTATCACAAGAGGCTGTTCCAACTCCAGGCCTCCCCACGATAACGTGTCGTTTGAGTGGAAGAAACTCAGCGGATCACCATCAAACAGTTTTTCGGCCCCGTTACGGGGATAATACATACTTGGTATATATGCTCCTATGACTTTACCTTTTAAAGGAAAATCCGAGCCTTCTGCATAGAATTCTACCTCTGCCATATTGCCCCATGTCTTATCGGACGATTGGTAGCGCACATATTTTACCGGTGTACGATTTTCACTTTCGACCGTGAGATATTTAAATTCCGGTATTTCTTTAATCGTATAAAATGTAACCGCATCACTGAAATCTGCTTTATTGGCTCCTTGAAAACGGCTGCCGGGCATCAATGGCGGTAAATAGGCCAGATTGGGAGCTTCCGGGTTTTTACGCTCCAGCACATACGATATGCATTCTGTCTGCGGGGTGAAATAGTTTATATTTCCAAGGGTATCCAATAAAAAAGGATTTTCGATCAGTTGCAGTTTGCCATCGGCATACAAGGCAGTATGGTAAACGATGTTTGGTCCTACGGCCTTGAATTCTGCTTGTGTATCTTTCACATTTCCCCATGCAACGGGCGTCCATCCTCTTGGGTCGAACACGCAGAGGTAAGCGAACTGTCGGTTGGGAGACTGTTTCAAATCGATTGTAATATCTTTGGACTCAATGAAAGGATAATGAGACGTTACGTCCTTTCGGAATGCATCCCGAAAGAACTCCGGTATATCCTCGTCTCCGTGCAGCATGGCGAGTGAGCCGGCACATTTCCCAAACGTCCGCTGATAAACTTTGGGTATCCTATGCCGGAAGCGGATAAGATGTTCGTCCGGATTTTGTTCTGCTCCCGAAAAATCATGGAATGTACCATCGTTGTCGTACACAACATTAAATACATGGCCTTGATTTCCGT
>CAJKDC010000037.1 GCA_905198575.1 uncultured Bacteroides sp.
GGTATACTTTTCAATTATTATAGTGGTATACTTTTCGATTACTATCTACAGTACTTGCAATGTCCCGTGACTATGCCTAAATTTACTTTACACTCTATTTGTATTAATACTAAAAAGGTTTACATTCTAAATTTTGTCTTTCTGAAAAAGTTTACATTTCCGTTTGGTCCTTTCTGAAAAACTTGACACCTATTTTAAAAGTTAAAAAAAACGTACACTTTTTCCCGTAAAGTTTTTAGATGTTCATTCATGCAATAAAAATATGAATTTTCTCATAATATACCATGAAAAACACCACGGAGGTTTGCCTGACGGCTGGAGGCGTGAAGCCTCCAAAGAGTCCTATCCGCACAGCTTGCGCTTTTGATAAGGAGTAAGCATTCCATTGCTCATATGGGGTCTCTTATTATTGTAGAATTCTATAATCTCCTTTATCCGGATTTTTGCATCCTCAAAATCTTTAAAACGTTTCATCCTGTAAATCCATTCCTGTTTGAGTATTCCGTTTATCCGTTCAGCCACGGCGTTTTCTCTGGGATTGCCGTCTTCAGTCATATTGATGGATATATTTTTAGCCAGCAGTTTACTGACATACCGGCTGCAGCAATATTGCGAACCTCTGTCTGAATGGTGAATCAGTGAGTCCAAACCATATTTCTCAAACGCTTCCAGCGCCTTTTCAAGTGAAGCTGCCGTATTTTCAGCCAGCAGGCTTTCCGAAAGTGTCCAACCGATGATTTCATGCGTATAGGCATCTGTCAGCAGATGGAGATAACATATGCCTGTATCAGTATCAATATAGGTAATATCCGCTACCCATAACTGATTGATCCCATTCGGCTTGAATCCTTTTATTAGATTGCTGTATTTACGGTAGTTATGGTTACTGTTGGTCGTATGCCGTTTTCTCTGAGGTTTGAGTATCAGATGATGTCGGTGCATAAGGATGTAAAATCTGTCACGCCCAATCATCTCGGCCATAAAGATATTCTTTAATATAAGAAACATCTTATAAGCCCCGATGCCGGGAGCTGCAGCCCTTATTTCATGGGCCTTGCTGATAATCTCCTGTTCCTTTTTTAAACGGTTCTCAATTACCTCTTTCTTCACGCTGTAAAAGCCTTCACGACTCTTGCCAAACAGTTCACACAGGCATCCTATTGAACATTCAGGATGCCTTGTGTGAAGGCTTGCTACTGCTTGGCGCCAGTTTTTTTTAACAGGTCAATACCATACTGCTCGCGCCCGATCTTCAGCACTTCATTGAGTGCCTCATTCCTCAGTTCGGAATACTCCAGTGCACGTCTGAGACGGTCAATCTCTGCCTGAAGCTCCTGCTCGCGCGAAGCAGGAGCGGATAGTGCATCCCTTTGCTTTTTGGCTTTACGCATAGACTCCAGTTTTTGACATAATTCCTTGGATAAAATTAAGTCTTTTTCTTCTAAGGCGTATTGTTTTTGCCAATGATTTATACAGGCCGGATCTATTCCATATTTCCTGGAAATAAAATTTCTTGACTTTCCTGATTCATAATAATCAGTCAATACCATTAGCTTAAAATCTAAGCTTAAGACTCTGCGAGCTTTCTTCATCTTTTCCATTTTACTCTTGTTTTTGTTAAAATGGTGTGAAGTAAATCTGTATTAAGTCACCGGGAAACGGTCAAGGACGGTTCTTCAATGGAGGTATGGGTAACCTGTTCCTTACGAAAAACGGGGCCAGTTCGAGCGACTCGCGTATCCTGCGTTTCAAGAAATCGCCCGTGGAATATATCTACGAATAAATTTGTATATTTGCATCCGACAAAAGTGTTTATCAATTAAAAAAACTTGAACAGGATGTATAAAAAAGACAAGTATGCATGGCTTTTAGCCAGCATCTGCATCCTCTCCTTGTTCCTTTTCCTGGGAGAATCTTTATTCAATACCCGGGGGGAACCTAGAGAGGCGGTAGTTGCGCTATCGATGCTGGAAAAAGGCAACTGGATTCTTCCTATCAACAATGGTGTGGACATGGCTTACAAGCCACCTTTGTTTCACTGGTGCATTGCTGCCATATCAACCATAACGGGAAGCGTGAGTGAATATACATCGCGCATGCCTTCTGCACTGGCTCTTGCCATGATGGTCATGGCTGGATTTGCTTTTTACGCAAAACGCAGAGGGACGGAAGTGGCTTTTCTGATGGGACTGATTATGCTGACCAACTTTGAAGTACACCGGGCAGGTACCAACTGCCGCGTGGACATGCTTCTTTCGGCATTGATGGTAATTGCGCTTTATCAGTTGTATAAGTGGGGCGAAAACCGACTGAAAGGTATCCCGCTGGCAGGTATATTGTGCCTAAGCGGAGCTTTTCTGACCAAAGGCCCTGTAGGAATGGTACTCCCGCTGCTGGTAGTGGCTCTGTTTCTGCTGATAAGGGACATGAATTTCTGGAAAATCTTCGGCTCTTTTCTATGGGTAGGTCTGGCATCCTGCATCTTGCCGTTTTTATGGTATTGGGCAGCCTACCAACAAGGAGGCGACGAATTTCTACAATTGGTGATGGAAGAGAACGTATTGCGTTTTTTGGGTAAAATGACATACCAGTCGCATGAAAATCCTGCTTACTATAATGTCATAACTGTAGTGGCCGGTTATGTGCCTTACACGTTACTGATGCTTATAGCCCTGTTTAGTCTAAAATGGAAAAAGCCTCAGCTTGCTCCTGCCGGCTGGTGGAAACGATTCAAGACTTACATCCGGGAAATGGACGATACACGCCTGTTCTCTTTGCTGAGTATCGTAGTGATTTTTGTGTTTTACTGTATCCCGAAAAGCAAACGTAGCGTTTACCTGTTGCCTATCTATCCATTTATAGCTTATTTCTTGGCCGAATATATGCTGTATCTGGTGCGCAGAAAGCCTGCTGTTCTCAAGATATTCGGCAGCATCATGGGCGCCTTGTCGCTGTTGTTACTGGTGGTTTTCGGGGCTTTAAAGATGAACTGGATTCCCGAAACAATCTTCAGCGGACGACATGCTGCACAGAACATTGCTTTTATGAATGAGTTAAGCAATCTGCCTCTGGGAATTGTGACCGGCATGGTGCTGGTTATAATGGCAGGAGCATCTGTTTTCTTTTATTATTCTGCCCAAAACAGACCGGCATCCTGGTTACCTTATACCATCACTGGAGTTATCTTTACCATATTTATGGCACTGGACGGGGTATTCCAACCACCGGTATTAAGCCTGAAATCGGATAAACCCATAGCCGAACGAATAGCAGAAATTGTTCCGGAAGGACGTATCTACTCGTATCAGGTTAATATTGTAGAAGGCAATCCGATGCGCCCCTTTACCATCAACTTTTATCTGGGCGACCGTGTGGTTCCGTTCGAAGCATTTACCCCTGAAAAGGGATTCCTGCTGGCCGGAAATGATGAAATAGAACAATTCAAAAAGCAATATCCCGATTATGAGGTAGCAGAGGTCTTTGCAAGCGGACACAAGAGCTGCGACGACCACAAGCTAATCAATTTATACCGTATCTGGAAATGAGCTGATAACAGAAAAGGAGTTTCGCACAAAACGAAACTCCTTTTCTATTATCTATAATCCAACAAGGGAGGACTAACCTTCTATCTCGCTAAGCTCCAGCCAACGCATGGTTTTCTCGTCCAGCTCATCACCCAAAACGGGCAAACGCTTGGAGGTTTCTGTAAGCTCTGCCACACTAAGGGTTCCACTGCAAAGCATCTCTTCGAGACGCTTCTTTTCTTCCTCAAGCGCAGCAATGTCTTTTTCAAGCTGTTCCAGTTCCTTTTTCTCTTTAAAAGAAAGTTTTCGCTTATCGTTCAGACGGATGCGCTCTGTTTTTTCTTCTTTGGACTTGCTCTGCTCTTTCTCATGTTCGGCCTTTGCCAGCTTCCAGTCACGGTAATCAGAATAATTTCCCGGGAAGTCACGGATATCACCTTGTCCCTTGAACACGAGCAGATGGTCGACCACCTTATCCATGAAATAGCGGTCGTGACTCACCACAATCACGCAACCCTTGAAGTTTTTCAGATACTCTTCGAGTACCTGCAAGGTAACGATATCCAGGTCATTGGTAGGCTCGTCCAACACCAGGAAGTTGGGGTTACGCATCAAGACCGTACACAAGTAAAGACGTCGGCGCTCACCTCCACTCAGTTTGTATACATAGCTATGCTGGGTTTCGGGAGTAAACAGGAAGTGCTGCAGGAACTGCGAAGCTGTAAGACGTCTGCCGTCTCCCAGCTCTATCACCTCAGCAATATCCTGAACCACATCGATGACCTTCATCTGCTCGTCGAACTGCAGGCCATCCTGTGAGTAATAACCAAAGCGGACCGTTTCGCCTATTTCGAGTGTTCCACTGTCAGGTTTCTGCAACCCCATGAGTATCTTGATGAAAGTGGATTTTCCGGTTCCATTATTACCCACAATTCCCATTTTTTCGTAACGGGAGAATATATACGAGAAATCATCCAGAATCTTCAGATCGCCAAAACGCTTGCAAAGATGCTCTGCTTCGAATATCTTTGAACCAATATAGGCTGCTTTTACATCCAGCTTTACCTGCTGGTTATAAGTGCGCTGCTTGGCCACTTTCTCCAATTCATAGAAAGCTTCTTCACGATAACGTGCCTTATGTCCACGTGCCTGCGGCATGCGACGCATCCACTCCAGCTCAGTGCGGTAAAGATTGTTTGCCCGGGCTATCTCAGCATTTGTAGCTTCGATACGCTCCTGACGTTTTTCCAAATAATAACTGTAGTTGCCGCTGTAGGAATACAGTTGCTTATTATCTATTTCAATAATCTCCGAACATACCCGGTCCAGAAAATAACGGTCGTGCGTAACCATAAGCAAACTCAGCTTTCCGCGATTGAGGTACTCCTCCAACCACTCGGTCATTTCGAGGTCAAGATGGTTGGTAGGCTCGTCCATAATCAGCAAATCTGGCTCTGTTATCAAGACATTGGCCAGTGCCACCCGCTTGAGCTGCCCGCCGGAAAGGCGCTTTACCTGCTGCGTAAAATCACGGATTTTCAATTGCGAAAGAATCTGTTTAGCCCTACGCTCGTAATCCCAGGCCTTCTCGTGCTCCATACGTGCCAGAATATCATCCAGACCGGGGTGGCCTTCGGTACTCATACAGCGTTCATAGTCTTTGATCACTTCGACCACACTGTTGCCGTGATAAAAACAAGCCTCGAGTACGGTGAGCTCTTCAGGATAATACGGACTCTGCTCCAGATAGCCTACACGCAAATCGCGCCGGAATACAATACGGCCTTCATCGTATCCTTCTTTACCACCCAGAATATTGAGGAGTGTGGTTTTACCGGTACCGTTCTTGGCTATCAGGCCGATGCGCTGTCCTTCGGCAATACCGAAAGAGATATCCTGAAAGAGGACCAGGTCGCCAAACGATTTCGTAAGATTTTCAACTTGCAAATAAGGTGTCATACTCATGCCTCTAATACCGATTCAACCTCTTTTTTAATTCGTTCGAACTCCTGACGCAAATTACACGGTTCGCCTTTCTTAATACGGGTCCATATCAGCTCGGACGGATTTACGATAACCGGAGTGTCGGCAAAACGCAAAGCGGGTGTCTCGGTATTTCCATCTATCACGGTAACCCATTCCATACCGTCCATCTCGTTGACCAGAATCGTACCAAAAGCAATGCCGAAAGACTCCCATGCCTGACGCTGATTCTTGCTAAAGCGACCGCTGTCCATGACTTTCTGAATACTTTCAATGTCATTTTCCGAAGAAGAGAAATCCTTTGTAAGCTGTTTTTTAATGGTAGAAACAGCCCATTCGAAGCTCTCGTTGATAATACCGATTTCCATGATACGAACCGGAATGACTTCTTTTAAAGGTTTGTCTCCCTTGCCCTTCACCCACAAAGAACGGATAATCTCCTCGGCTGGTTTCAAGCTTTCTCCCTTGGCAACAGTAAAAGAACATTCTACGGAAATAGCATCTTTCCCGGTAACCCATAAATGAGTGGTGTACCACGAGCCGTTTTCCTGAAAATTCTCGGTAGAATAGGCACATTCCCAATTGCCCACTTTTACCAGATGAGCACCTTTCACCTGTTTCAGCTCGTATGCAATGCATTCGGAAGCATAACGGTCGTTTTCACCCTGATAGGCCGATATACGGAAATTACCACTCCATTTATTGGGATTATAAAACAAAAAACTATCCTCGGTATCTTCAAACTCGCGCCAGCTTTCCGGATACTCCAATGAAAACCAGCTTCCTGGGGCTATATATTTCATAAAAAGTTATTTTTGTTGGGTTATAAGTTGTTACACTTTTTAAATTGACAAAAAACAGAAAACGCAGACTGCGTTTATCCTTGCCAACAAGGAAAAACACACGTCTGCGCACTATTTCTTAAAAAAATTATCTGACAGCAATGCTCTCAATCTCTACCAGAGCACCTTTAGGCAGTCCCTTTACAGCAAATGCAGAACGAGCCGGACATTCACCTTCGAAATACTTGGCATAAACAGCATTCATTTCAGCAAACAAAGACATATCGGCAAGGAATACCGTTGTTTTTACGATATTAGCAGTAGTCAAACCAGCTTCTGCCAATACATTCTTGATATTTTCGAAAACCTGAGTAGTCTGCTCAGTGATACCACCGGCTACAAGCTCTCCTGTGGCAGGATCAATGGGCACCTGACCTGAAAGAAACACCATACCATTCGCCTCAATAGCCTGACTGTAAGGACCGATAGCAGCCGGAGCCTTTTCTGTAAAAATAACTTTTTTCATCTTTTTGTTCTATAATTAATTACTTAATCTATATATACTCTCTGTTTTTACACCGCTAAATTACAATTTTTCTTCTATTCAATCGAAATTAAAGCTTAAAAAAAATCCTTGTTTTATAGATTATCAAAAAAAATATGCTACTTTTGTAGCACAAAAACAATCCTGACAAACAGGTATCGATAGTTTTAAAAACCATTATCAATCATTTATTCCGCAATTATAGATTATTCTTTTCAATACGAGCCGCATCTGTATTCTACAAGCATGTGCAAATAATCTATATACCTGCATTTTAAAAACTATATACTTACCCTTATATGTATAATATCATTCAATTAAACGACAAAGATTTATCCGAACTGCAAGCTATTGCCAAAGAGTTGGGAATTACCAAATCCGAGTCTCTTACGAAAGAGCAACTCGTATACCGCATTCTGGATGAACAAGCCATTGTAGGTGCCAGCAAAAAGGTAGCCGCTACTAAAAACAGCGAAGAACGCAAAGAAACTCAGCCTCGCAAACGCTCCAGAATCAGCGTAAAGAAAGAAGGCAGCAAAGTTTATACCGCAACAAAAGACAAGGCTCAGAAACTTGAAGCCAACACACCCTCGCTTCCAGCTCCAGCACCTTTATTCAAACAAGAAGATAATACAAATAACAATAGCAGTACTTCAAGCAACGAAACTGAAACAAAAGTAACTATTACTACAACAGCAGAAGTACAGGCTGTAGAGGCTCCAGCAACAGAAGCTCCGGCAGAAAAGCCCAAAGCTAAAAGAGGCCGCAAGCCAAGCAATAAAAATAAAACTGTAGCCCAAGAAACAAAAGCAATTAATGAAATTCCAACTCCGGAACCTGTTATCAACCACGATGACTTGGAAGAACTTCCAGAACTTGACTTCTCCAGCATCAACAACGATTTCATAGCTATCGAAGATTTGCCATCTGAGAAATTCGAACTTCCGACCGAATTGCTAGGCAAATTTGAAGCTACAAAAATGGAAAATCCAGCAGCTTCACCGGCTCAAGAAAATGCACCTAAAAAAAATCAGAATAAACAACAGCGCTTTAATAATCCACGCACTAACCGCCAGCAGCAAGCTCAGCAACAGGCCAGCCAACAGCAACCCGCTACAGAAAATGCAGCTACACCAGCACCTGCTCCTGCCGCTGCTCCTGAAAAGAAGCCCGTAGAAAAGCCTTACGAATTTGATGATATTCTGAAAGGTACAGGTGTACTGGAGATTATGCCTGACGGTTATGGTTTCCTGCGTTCTTCGGACTACAATTATCTTTCTTCACCAGACGATATTTATGTTTCTCAGTCGCAAATTAAACTGTTCGGCCTGAAAACCGGCGATGTTGTGGAAGGTACTATCCGTCCTCCTAAAGAGGGTGAAAAATATTTCCCGCTTGTAAAAGTTGCAAAAATTAACGGACTTAATTCGGAACTCGTACGTGACCGTATTCCGTTCGACCATCTGACTCCTCTGTTCCCTGACGAAAAATTCAAGTTGTGCAAAGGATATGATGACAACTTGTCTGCACGCGTAGTAGACTTGTTTTCACCTATCGGAAAAGGCCAGCGTGCTCTGATTGTAGCACAACCTAAAACCGGTAAGACTATCTTAATGAAGGACATTGCCAATGCCATTGCAGCCAACCATCCGGAAGTATACATGATTATGCTGCTGATTGACGAACGTCCGGAAGAAGTCACCGACATGGCACGCAGCGTCAACGCAGAAGTGATTGCATCTACGTTCGATGAACCGGCTGAACGCCACGTAAAGATTGCAGGTATCGTATTGGAAAAAGCCAAACGCATGGTGGAATGCGGACACGATGTTGTAATTTTCCTGGATTCTATTACACGACTGGCACGTGCCTACAATACAGTTTCACCGGCATCAGGTAAAGTTCTTTCAGGAGGTGTGGATGCCAATGCGCTTCACAAACCGAAACGCTTCTTCGGTGCTGCACGTAACATCGAAGGCGGTGGTTCATTGACTATCATTGCAACAGCACTGATTGACACCGGCTCTAAAATGGATGAAGTTATTTTTGAAGAATTCAAGGGTACGGGTAACATGGAGCTTCAGCTCGACCGCAACTTAAGCAACAAACGTATATTCCCGGCAGTGAACATTGTCGCTTCGAGCACCCGTCGTGATGATTTGCTGTTGGATAAGACGACACTTGACAGAATGTGGATTTTACGCAAATACCTCTCGGATATGAATCCGATAGAAGCAATGGACTTCGTAAAAGACCGTCTGGAAAAAACCAAGGACAACGACGAATTCCTGCTTAGCATGAACTCATAAACCCAAAAAACTCCCGGTCAGTTTTGCAATCGCTTGCAAAAACCGACCGGGAGTTTTATTTTATCTCAAGAAATTCCGGATATCAGAATGGAAGATCATCTTTTTCATCACCTGCCGCAAAATCAACCGGGGCAGCCGGTGCTGCATTCATCGGTGGGAAAGAAGGATCAGGCATTGGAGCTGCAGCTGCTGCACCGACACGTTCTACTTTCCATGCACGGATACTGTTGAACCAGCGTCCTTGCCATTCACGGGCATCAATATCGAATGACACATTAAGTTCCTCACCTATCTGGATATTGAATTGCTGAATTTTATCTGCTCCGAAAACGTCGAAACACATTCTTCTGGGATACTGATCGTGTGTTTCAATCACATATTCCTGTACTTTCCATTCGTTTCCAGACTTGGAAACACCGCCTCTGGGTTCGAGAACGGCTATTACTTTACCTGATAATTCCATATATTCATTTCGTTTTTAAAACTAGTGCGAAAGTACATCTTTTAGGGGAAGTATACTAATTTTTATCTCTTTTTTTTGCGGTTCATACGCAATCTTTTCGTACTTTTGGCAGTTAAATAATTCAATTTGAAAAGATTGATTTTAGTCAGAAATAATATAAAATTTATATAAACAATATGAAATTCATAGTTTCCAGTTCAGCTTTTTTTAATCATTTGCAAGCTATCAGCCGAGTAATTAACTCTAAAAACTCACTTCCTATCCTGGATTGTTTCCATATCAAACTGCAGGACGGAACGCTGGAGCTCACAGCATCCGACAATGATACAACGCTGATTACTTCGCTCGAAGTGACAGAATACGAAGGGGACGGAAGTTTTGCCGTATCTTCTAAAACGCTGCTCGAAGCATTGAAAGAAATTCCGGAACAGCCTTTGAGCTTTACGGTAAACACCAACAGCCTTGAAATTACGGTTCGCTATCAAAACGGACAATATAGTCTGGTAGGACAAAATGCCAACGAATATCCTACTCTGCCTGTTTTGAACGAAGGCGCAGTACGGTTCAACATGGGGGCAGACATCCTGCTGAGCGGTATCAACCGCAGCATTTTTGCTACAGCAGACGATGAATTGCGTCCTGTAATGAATGGTATCTATTTTGACATCAATACAGAAGATATTACGCTGGTTGCATCAGATGGTCACAAACTGGTGCGTTGCAAAATTTTTACACCGTCACAAAATGAAAAAGCCGCATTTATCCTGCCTAAAAAGCCTGCCAACCTGCTTAAAAACTTGCTGGCTAAAGAGCAGGGGGATGTAAACATCTCATTCGATGACCGCAATGCCATGTTTACCATGGAAAGTTTCTGCATGATATGCCGACTGATTGAAGGACGCTATCCGAACTACAATTCTGTAATTCCGCAGAACAATCCGCATAAGGCTATTATTGACAGAATATCATTTATCAGTGCATTAAAGCGTATTGCGGTATTCTCTCCACAGTCGAGCAATCTGGTGAAACTGGCGCTGAATGACAACTTCATCAAAATCTCGGCACAGGATCTTGATTTCTCGACTTCGGCAGAAGAAACCATCAACTGCCAGTATAGCGGCAGTGCCATGAGCATTGGTTTTAAATCTCAGTTCCTAATTGACATTCTGAATAACATTTCTTCTCAGGATGTAGTGTGCGAACTGGCCGACCCATCGCGTGCAGGAGTTATCGTACCGTCTGAACAGGAAGAAAACGAAGACCTGCTGATGTTGTTAATGCCAATGATGCTCAACGACTAAAATTCCAATCTTAAAAAACAAGCAACCATGAAGCTTAATCTGAAAAATCCACTGGTGTTCTTTGATTTGGAAACAACCGGTACCAATATAAATACAGACCGTATTGTCGAAATTTGCTACCTGAAAGTATATCCTAACGGAAACGAGGAAAGCAAAACCATGCGTATCAATCCGGAAATGCACATTCCGGAAGCCTCATCTGCCATACATGGTATTTACGATGAGGATGTAGCAGACTGTCCGACTTTCAAAGAGGTAGCAAAAGATATTGCACGCGACATTGAGGGAGCTGATTTAGCAGGATTTAACTCCAACCGTTTTGATATTCCTGTATTGGCTGAAGAATTTCTGCGTGCCGGCATAGACATAGACCTGAAAAAACGGAAATTCGTTGATGTGCAGGTGATTTACCACAAGCTGGAACAGCGCACTTTGTCGGCTGCCTATAAATTCTATTGTGGAAAAAATCTGGAAGATGCACATACAGCCGAAGCGGATACACGTGCTACCTATGAAGTACTCAAAGCACAGCTGGACCATTATCCTGAAGTTCTGGAGAATGACATCAACTTTTTGTCGGACTACTCCAGCTACAACAAGAATGTAGATTTTGCAGGACGTATCATCTACAATGACAATGATGTGGAAGTTTTCAACTTCGGAAAATACAAAGGCATCCCCGTCACTGAAGTCCTGCAAAAAGACCCGGGCTATTTCGGTTGGATTATGAACGGAGATTTTACTTTGAATACCAAAAATGTATTGACCAAAATCAGATTACGCACCAGCGGTCTGGCTAAATAAACCTATGAAAGGAAAGAAAATCGTACTCGGTATAACAGGAAGTATAGCAGCTTACAAGGCTGCTGTACTTATTCGTGCACTAATCAAGAAAGGAGCAGAAGTGCAGGTTGTGATTACACCGGCCGGAAAAGAATTCATTACCCCTATCACGCTGTCGGCACTGACCAGCAAACCCGTTATCAGCGAATTTTTCTCACAGCGTAACGGTACGTGGCACAGCCATGTAGATTTGGGATTGTGGGCCGATGCAATGGTAATTGCTCCTGCTACAGCCTCTACCATCGGGAAAATGGCAAACGGGATAGCCGACAATATGCTCATCACCACCTATTTGTCGATGAAAGCACCTGTATTTGTTGCTCCGGCAATGGACTTGGATATGTTTGTACATCCGGCAACCCAGAAGAATCTGGAAATACTCCGCTCATACGGAAACCATATCATCGAGCCTGGCGAAGGAGAACTGGCAAGTCACCTCGTAGGTAAAGGCAGAATGGAAGAACCCGAAAAAATAGTGGAAGTTCTGGAAGCTTTTTTTAATCGGGAACAAGACTTGAAAGGAAAGAAAGTACTGATTACAGCTGGTCCTACTTACGAAAAAATAGACCCTGTACGCTTTATCGGCAACTATTCATCAGGTAAAATGGGTTATGCACTGGCCGAAAGTTGTGCCCGCCGCGGTGCTGAGGTTACTCTGATAAGTGGTCCCGTACAGGTAAAAGCACAACATCCTTCCATTAAAGTTACCAAGGTGGAAAGCGCACACCAGATGCATGAGACTGCCATAGAAGCTTTTCCAACTTCGGATGCAGCCATTCTCTGTGCCGCTGTAGCCGATTTTACCCCTGAAGTAAAAGCCGACCAGAAAATTAAAAGAGAAAAAGAAGACCTCATACTCAAACTGGTCCCAACGGAAGACATTGCCGCTGCATTGGGTAAAATAAAAAAAGAGAATCAATGCCTGGTAGGTTTTGCACTCGAAACCAACAACGAACTGGCCAACGCCCGACATAAACTGGAAAAAAAGAACTTTGACTTCATTGTCTTAAACTCTTTGCAGGATGCGGGAGCCGGATTTCAATGTGATACCAACAAAATAACGATTGTAGACAAGGAAAAGGCAACTCCATATCCTTTAAAAACCAAGACAGAGGTAGCCGATGACATCATCGACCGTCTGGCCAATTTATTGCAATAATATGCTTAAATCCATCTTTATACAAAATTATGCACTGATAGACAAGCTGGAAATAAATTTCAATCCAGGATTCTCAGTCATAACAGGTGAAACAGGTGCCGGTAAATCTATTATCTTGGGAGCCATCGGACTACTGCTAGGGCAGCGTGCCGATGCCAAAGCCATAAAAAATGGTGCACCCAAGTGCATTGTAGAAGCACATTTCTACATTGCTCCCTATCACATGGATGCCTTTTTCGAAGAACTGGAATTGGAGTTCGACCCGGAAGAATGCATCTTGCGCCGGGAAGTATATGCCAACGGAAAAAGCCGCGCTTTTATCAACGACACCCCAGCATCGGTGAACCAGATGAAAGCATTGGGAGAAAAGCTTATTGATGTACACAGTCAGCACCAGAACCTGCTGATAAATAAAGAGGGATTCCAACTCAATGTCGTTGATATTCTGGCTCAGGATGATATGGAGCTGAATACCTACAAAAAATACTATCTGGAGTATTGCACGGTAAGCAAGCAACTCAAAGAGTTTATAGCCCAGGCTGAGCAAAGCAAGAACGATGAAGATTATATTCGCTTCCAGCTCAGCCAGTTGGAAGATGCCCGCTTACAAGACGAAAGCGAACAAAAGGAATTGGAAGAGGAAGCAGAAACATTGAGTCATGCAGAAGAAATTAAAGCAGGTCTGTACAAGGTTGACCAGCTGCTGAACAATGAAGGCAACAGCATTCTGTCGGCAACCAAGGAGTGTCTGCAGATAACCCAAAACACATCGCGCGTATACAGTCCTGCATCCGAATGGGCCGAGCGGCTAAACAACTGTTACATTGAACTGAAAGAACTGGCACATGATATTGCCAATGGACAAGAAGAAATAGAATATAACCCCGCACGGCTGGATTTCGTTAACGAAAGACTGAACCTGATTTATTCACTGGAACAAAAACACCGTGTCAAGACAGTGAAAGAATTGATAGAGCTTACTGATTCCTACAAGCGACAACTGGATGCCATTACCTCGTTTGATGACACCATAGCCGAACTTGAACAGAAAAAAGATGCACTCTACCAGCAGGTACTGGAAAAGGCAGCCCTGCTTACACAGAAACGTACAACAGCCGCCCATTCTATTGAAACGCGTATGATGGAACTGCTTATCCCACTGGGGATGCCCAATGTACGCTTCGCCATAGAGCTGATTCCTCGCAAGGAACCCGATGCTTCTGGTATGGACATGGTGAACTTCCTATTCTCGGCCAACAAGAACGGAACGTTGCAAAATGTAGCTTCTATTGCGTCGGGCGGTGAAATAGCCCGCGTAATGCTTTCACTCAAAGCCCTGATAGCAGGCGCAGTGAAATTGCCTACCATCATTTTTGATGAAATCGATACGGGTGTATCCGGCTCGATTGCTGAAAAAATGGCCTACATCATGCAAGATATGGGGCGCCAGAACCGTCAGGTTATCAGCATTACCCACCTGCCGCAAATTGCTGCCCGTGGTGGAACTCATTATAAAGTTTATAAGAAAGATACAGAAACCGGAACCAGCAGCTACATCAACTGCCTGAGTCAGGAAGAACGTATCAAGGAAATAGCCAATATGCTAAGCGGTGCTACCCTCACTGAGGCAGCCATGAATAATGCACGTGCATTATTGGAACTAAATTCATAACAAGAAAGAAAAAATAGTATGATAGAAAAGAACGAAATGATTTTTGGCGTACGCGCCGTAATTGAAGCCATCCAGGCAGGTAAGGAATTTGACAAAATTCTTGTAAAAAAAGATATTCAGAGCGATCTCTCGAAAGAACTGTTTGCAGCACTTAAAGGAACTAACATTCCGGTGCAGCGTGTACCGGTAGAACGTATCAACCGCATCACACGTAAAAACCATCAGGGGGTAGTGGCATTTATTTCTGCCATCAGCTACCAAAAAACAGAAGACTTGGTACCCTTCCTTTTCGAACAGGGCAAAAATCCTCTGATTATTCTGCTGGACGGACTGACAGACGTACGTAATTTCGGTGCTATTGCACGTACCTGCGAATGTGCTGGTGTAGATGCCATCATTATTCCGTCTAAAAATAGTGTAAGCGTAAATGCCGATGCCATCAAAACCTCAGCCGGAGCCCTGCACACCATTCCAGTATGCCGTGAGAACAGTCTTACCCAGACCATCAAATTCTTGAAAGAAAGCGGATTCAAGATTGTAGCTGCCACCGAAAAAGGAGACTACGACTACACCAAGGCCGAATATAGAGACCCAGTATGCATTATCATGGGTGCAGAAGACACTGGTGTGCCTTACGAACATCTTTCACTCTGCGACGAATGGATTAAAATTCCGCTTATGGGAAAGATAGAATCACTGAATGTATCGGTTGCAGCCGGAATCCTTATCTATGAAGCCGTGAAACAGCGCGGATTTGAAACAGAAAACGCATAAATTCAAACAACATGAAAAAAATATCCATTTTGCTGGCATGCATCAGTATGTCGACAAGCTTCAGCATAGCCCAAGCCCTTCCCAAATGGGCGTCGAAAGCCCAAAAGGCCGTTTTTTCCATTGTTACGTATGATAAAGACAACTCTATACTAAATACAGGAAACGGTTTCTTCATCGACGAAAAAGGTACCGCACTATCCGATTACACACTGTTTAAAGGAGCCAATCGGGCTGTTGTTATCACAGCAGACGGTAAAGAGCAGCCTGTAAAATACATCCTCGGTGCTAACGGTATCTATGATGTTGTAAAATTCAGTGTAGAGACCTCCAAAAAGACAGCAGCACTGCCTGTTGCCACTACGGCCATATCTACCGGACAAAACGCTTATCTGCTGCCATATGCAACACAAAAGAGCAATAGCGCCAAGCAAGGAACTGTAAATAAAGTAGATACAATTGCCAACAATGCATACTATTATACACTTTCTTTTGGCACTGAAGACAAAGAAATCAGTTGTCCGGTAATGAACGAAGCCGGTGAGGTAGTTGCCATGATTCAAAAAAACAGTGATGCAGAGAGCAAAGTAAGCTATGCCATCGGTGCTAGTTTTGCTGCCGATCTGTCCATCTCAGCTCTATCCTTGAACGATGCTACACTTCAGGGTATAGGTATTAAAAAAGCGCTTCCTGACACTGAAGACCAGGCTTTGATATATCTCTTTATGGCATCCTCACAGCTAGAGTCTGCCAAATACAGCGAATTGCTGGACGATTTTATCGCACAGTATCCCAATAATACAGAAGGGTATCTGCGCCGTGCCACTTATGCGGTTGGTCTGGACCAAGAACAAAGCTACGCAGCAGCTGAAGCCGATTTAGAGCAAATGCTGAAAGTATCTGCCAATAAAGAAGAAAGCTATTACCAGATAAGCAAGCTCATTTATAATTATACACTGGCAATGGGAGAGAAACCACTCTACAAAGACTGGGGATACGAAAAGGCACTTACCGACATCAACGAAGCTCTTAAAATCAAACAGGAAGGTATATATCTCCAGCTTCAGGGCGATATTTACTTTGCCATGAAAAAATATGCAGATGCTTATACCAGCTACAATGCCGTAAACCAGACACCTATAGCCAGTGCAGCGACTTATTTCTCTGCAGCGAAAGCACTTGAGTTATCCGAAAGCAGTGATACCACACGTATCTTGTCATTACTGGACAGTGCCGTGAATAAATTTAACGAGCCTTACGGGCAAGAAGCTGCACCGTATCTATACGAAAGAGCCGCATTCAAATCCCGCGCCGGCAAACACCGGGAAGCTGTATTAGACTATAATTTGTTCTACGATGCCATGCTGGGACAAGTAAATGTAAACTTCTATCTGGAAAGAGAACAGTCGGCCATCCAGTCGCGCATGTACCAGCAAGCCATTGACGACATCAACAAAGCAACCGAACTAGCTCCGCAAGATGCCAGCATATGGTTAGAAAAAGGTTCGGTACATGTCCGTGTGGGACAGCATGATGAGGCTGTTGCTGCATTAAACAAATGCATTGAACTGGATGCAAAAAATGCAGCAGCCTACCGCATGAAAGGTTATAGTCTTGTTCAGCTCAAAAAGAAAAAAGAGGCCCGCGAAGCTTTCCTTAAAGCAAAAGAGTTAGGCGATACTGTAGCCGAAGGACTGATGAACAAATATTGTAAATAACAGACAGCTGATAATAATGCAAGAAGGCGAACCCACCTCAACATATAGTTGACCGGCGGATTCGCCTTCTTTTTTTTACTGCATACATAAAGCAGTCAAATAAAATGAAAACTCCGATAAAAGAAACAGAGCTCCACAGCAATCACCTGTATATCCCTGTATTTTTTTCCTCAGATAACGTATCATCAGTCCTGTCACAACAAGAGGAGCAAGAGCTGCTGCCAGAAAATTTCCCGTCAACACATACAATAATGCTAAAGCAACCAGTCCATTTAAAGCCACACCTGCAATGGCAGGTATCGGCATACGCTCGTAAACGACCTTCGCCTTGGCCTCTTCTTCTTTCCTGGCATAAGGCAGAAAATTGATAAGCTGTGCACTGCAACACTTACTCCACACATCACCGGTCCATACTAGACAAGCGGCAACTGCCGGAGTAAAAGCAACCAGGACCTGTGAAAGAAGCAAAAAATACAGAACTAAGCCCAGCACACCATACGTACCGATATGAGAATCCTTCATAATAGCAAGAATCCTTTCGCGCGAAGTACCACCGCCAAATCCATCACAAAAATCGGCAAAGCCATCTTCGTGCAAGGCACCCGTAAGCATTATCCGTGCCAAGATAGCCAGCAATACTGCTATATATGCCGGGAATATGTATGAAGCACCATACAATACCAAGGCCATAACACCCCCTGTAAGCCATCCGATAAAAGGCCAACACTCCACTACCCGTTTATAATATCCGGCAGGGACCTCTACCCAGCGCCATAAAGGCAAACGGGTAAAAAAAATCAATGCTGCCAACAATCGCATATCAAAAATATTTAGTGATGGATGCATTGGCAAAATTATCCATCCCCTGCAACATCAATTCTGCCGATTTCAAAATCGGAAAGGCGCAAACAGCTCCCGATCCTTCACCCAGTCGCAAGCCGAGGTTCAGCAATCCTTTTACCCCCAGATAATCCAATACCAATTTGTGGCCTGCTTCATCACCCTGATGGCCAAAGATAGCATAATCCAAAACATGTGGATAGAGACGAGAGGCAGCCAGTATACAGTTGGTCATAATGAAACCATCCACCAGAATAATCATACCCAACTCGGCAGCCTTGAGCATACCACCCACAGCCATTACCATCTCGAATCCACCAAACCATGCCATAATATTCCGTGGAGTATAGTCGCCTGTGTAATTTGCCACCGCCTGCTGCAAGACTTCCAGCTTATGCCGAACTCCAGCATCATCCAGTCCGCTTCCAGCACCTACACACTGTGCCAAAGGAATTTCCGTAAACAGATGCATCCACACGGAAGAAGCCGAGGTATTCCCGATGCCCATTTCACCAAAACTTACCACATTGCACCCTTTACGATACACCTCGTCTACAACAGAAGCCCCCCGTTCAAGGCACAACTCACATTCTTCTGCCGTCATGGCAGGACCTTTCAGAAAACTACGGGTCCCTTTGCCTACACTGCAATTCACAATCCCTTTTTCGTAAGGCAAATCATAATCAACCCCTGCATCCACCAGCAACAACTCGAATCCATGCTGTCTGCACAGGAAATTTATCCCGGCTCCACCGTGGATAAAATTACTCATCTGCTGCCAGGTTATCTCCTTGGGCGATTTGCTCACTCCCTCTTCCACTATGCCATGGTCAGCAGCAAATAAAATGTTATACGGATGCCGCAGACATGGATTTAAAGACTGCTGAATCCACCCCATCTGTAAAGCCAGCTGCTCCAACCTGCCCAATGAGCCTTTCGGTTTAGTCAGATTGTCAATTTTCTCCATCAAATCTCTGCGGATTGTTTCATCCGGACGATTCACACTAAAATGCATCATATTTCTAATCGTATTTAATACTTCTTATTTCACCTTTACCGGAATGCCGGATACCATCCAGAACACCTCATCTGCATGAGCTGCAATATACTGATTCATCCATCCCTGCATATCCGTAAACTTTCGCTGAATCTGATTTTCGGATACAGCACCACAACCGATTTCATTCGTAACAAAAATGAAAACTGCATCCTGTGCCGTAAAAGCATCAAACTCACGTTTCACCGTTGCCAGTGACTCCTGTACCTTGGCTTCCATATCAAAAAAGAAATTGGTACACCACAGCGTAACGCAGTCTATCAGGACGACTCTTCCGGACACATTATGCACACTCAGTGTCTTTTCTTCTTCTATGTTGGTCCACTCCGGTCCTCTCCGTTCCTGATGCTTGCATACGCGTTCACGGAATTCATCATCCCAAATACGGGCTGTAGCCATATAAACCGGATGAGCCGACAACTGCAAAGCCAACTGCTCGGCATACGAACTCTTTCCGGAACGTGCTCCCCCGGTTATCAATATCACTTTCTTCATATCTGATTCTTTATACGTAAAACCAATACACGCTGCGTTTTCCCGGTCACTTTGAAGCGGTCGTCTATCCGCTCGTTCACCAGCCAGACAACTTCACCGGAAGCATTGCACACCACATATTGACTCTCTTTTTCGAACAATGTTTTTTTTCTGTCTTTCAAATAATTGCGCACGCTTTTTTTACCTTTCATACCAAAAGGAACAAAAGCATCGCCAGACTGCCACTTACGCAATACCAGCGGTTGCATCACCGTATCAGCATCCAGAAAAGCAATCCGATTATCCTTTTCTATTTCCACACTATCCTTATCAGCCTCCTGCACAAGCAACTCAGGCACCGGACACTCACCTCCCACCAGACGCAGCAATAAAAAATCACGGTCTTTCAGTAATTCCCATTCTTTCGAAAGAAAGCGGCGTCCCGACTCGGCTTTCAAAGACCGAAAGACCTCACCCACTTGTGCCGAATTGAACCCTAGCGGATACAACAACTCATATAGCAAGGCCTGCGGTGCGACCTCCGCCAGCAATCCGGCTATCGAAATGCTGTTCTCCTTTCTGACACGCTGAGCTGCCTCATGCATGGCTTGCTGATAGACGGCCGATGTATCCGACAAGCGCATTGCCGTTTCGGCCAATGTATCATCGACTGACGGATTCAGCTCACGCAACAATGGCAATACATTCAGCCTGATTTTGTTTCGCATATATTCATCCACCAGGTTCGTACTGTCTGTCACATAATCTTGCTGCAGTGCTTCCAGATAATCCAGAATATCCGCTCTGCTTACCCCCAGTATAGGCCGAACTACCCGACCATTTACAGCTGCAATCCCTTTCAAGCCTTTAATACCAGTACCACGCACCAGGTTCAACAGAAATGTCTCCACACTATCGTCCCGATGATGCGCCACGGCTATCACACGGGCCCCACAAACAGGCAGTAACGACTCGAACCATGCATAGCGCAGTTCGCGTGCAGCCATTTCTATGGAGATGCCTTTACCCGCAGCATACTCCTTTGTCTGAAAATCCACTTTATGTAAAGGAACGCGCAGCGTTTCGCACAAACGAACTACAAAAGCCTCATCACGGTCGGACTCCTCACCCCGCAAATGGAAATTGCAATGTGCAGCCTCACAACGGTATCCCAACTGCAGTAAAACCCGCAACAGTGCTACCGAATCGGCCCCACCACTCAAAGCTACAAGGACCTTGTCTGTCAAGCCAAAAAGTCCTTTTTCTGTAATATATCTATTAATCTTATTCTTAAACATATCACAAAGATACGTAAAGCCTAGAGTAGTGACAAACAGAAAATGCAGTTTTCTGATTTCAAATTAACAAGTATGTTCCACTGCATTACAAAAGCAAAGAAAATAAGAGCAGTACTGCCCTCCAAATTTTTCTTTATTTAAAAACATTCTAAATACTTGGCTGATTTATACCAAAAATATATCTTTGCACAAAATATCAGAAAAAATGCGACTTTCAGAATTAAAGACAAAAGAAAAAGGAATAATAGTCAAGGTGTTAGGCCATGGCGGTTTTCGTCGCCGTATCATCGAAATGGGATTTATCAAAGGGAAAGAAGTTGAAGTAATACTGAACGCTCCCCTACGCGATCCTATCAAATACAAGATAATGGGATACGAAATTTCCCTCCGCCGCCAGGAAGCAGACATGATTGAAGTAATCAGCGAAGAAGAAGCTCGTCTGCATTTGAATGAAGATAACTTCCACGGTTCCATTACCGAAAATATCCCCGTACCAGAATCTGAAATGAAAGCCATAGCGCGTGGCAAACGGCGCACCATCAACGTAGCTTTGGTGGGAAATCCCAACTGCGGAAAAACATCCCTGTTCAACATTGCTTCCGGAGCCCATGAACATGTAGGCAACTACAGCGGGGTTACCGTCGATGCCAAAGAAGGCTTTTTCAACTTCCAAGGGTACCAGTTCTGTCTGGTTGACCTTCCAGGCACTTATTCCCTTTCGGCATACTCTCCCGAAGAAATCTACGTACGCCGACACATCATCGATAAAACTCCGGATGTGATTATCAATGTAGTTGATGCCACTAATCTGGAGCGTAACCTCTATCTTACTACCCAGCTTATTGACATGAACGTACGCATGGTGATAGCCCTCAACATGTACGACGCATTCAAGCAAAGCGGAAATACACTTGACATCCCACACCTCAGCCAACTGTTAGGTGTTCCTATCGTTCCTACAACCAGTCGCACGGGTGACGGTATCGAGAACCTCTTCCATGTAATTATCGGACTTTACGAAGGAGCCGACTTTACGGGACAGAAAGAAGAAATAAAAAACGAAATACTGAAAGAATTCTGCGAATGGCACGACACGTATGTGCCCGACCATAAATACGACAGTGACCACGACCACGATAACGATCCGCTCACTTCCGGCTATATCCGTCACATCCACATCAACCACGGTCCTGAACTGGAAAAAAGCATTGATGCCGTAAAGAAAGCCATCGGAAAAAACGAAAGTATCCGCTCGAAATACTCCACCCGCTATCTGGCCATCAAGTTGCTGGAAAACGACAAGGAAACAGAAGAAAAAGAAATCAGCAGTCTGCCTAACCATGCAGAAATCATACGCTTACGTGATGAAGAGAACCAGCGCATCCGTTCCATCATGAACGAAGATTGCGAACAGGCCATCACCGATGCCAAATACGGATTCATATCGGGAGCCATGAAGGAAACCTACGTGGACAATCACCAAGATACAGAACAGTTTACACGCATCGTTGACAGTATCGTAACCCACCGGATATGGGGATATCCCATTTTCTTCATCCTGCTCTACATCATGTTCGAAGGAACCTTTACCCTGGGAGCCTACCCGCAGGCATGGATAGAATGGCTGGTAGGCTTCTGCGGCGAAATGATTGCAACCTACATGCCCGACGGTGCACTGAAAGACATGCTGGTAGACGGAATCATCGGTGGTGTAGGCGGCGTAATTGTCTTTCTGCCCAATATCCTGCTGCTCTACCTGTTCATTTCCATCATGGAAGACTCCGGATACATGGCCCGCTCCGCATTCATCATGGACAAAATCATGCACAAGATGGGGTTGCACGGAAAATCATTCATCCCGCTGATAATGGGATTCGGATGCAACGTACCTGCCATCATGGCATCACGTATGATTGAGAACCGCAAGTGCCGTCTCATTACCATGCTTATCAATCCGCTTATGTCGTGCAGTGCCCGTCTGCCGGTCTATCTTATTATGGTAGGAGCTTTCTTCCAGAAACAAGCCAGTCTGGTACTGCTCAGCATTTATGCCATCGGTATTTTTCTGGCCATCCTCATGGCACGTATTTTCAGTAAGTTTCTGGTAAAAGGCGATGAATCCCCCTTTGTAATGGAACTTCCTCCCTACCGTATGCCTACTTCCAAGACCATTTTACGCCACACATGGGAAAAGGGTCGCCAATACCTGCACAAGATGGGCGGAATCATCATGATTGCTTCCATCATCATCTGGTTCCTGGGATATTATCCCAACCATACAGCGTATGAAAGCACTGCACAGCAACAGGAAAATTCCTACATCGGACAGATAGGCAAAGCCATCGAGCCGGTAATAGAACCGTTAGGATTCGACTGGAAATTGGGCATCGGACTGATTTCGGGTGTAGGTGCAAAAGAACTTGTGGTAAGTACGCTGGGCGTTTTATACACCAATGATACCGATACAGACAACGTGAGTCTGGAAGAACGCCTGCCCATTACTCCGCTGGTGGCATACGGCTATATGATTTTTGTACTTATCTATTTCCCGTGCATTGCTACCCTTGCTGCCATCAAGCAAGAGTCCGGCCACTGGAAATGGCCTCTGTTCACCATCATCTACACCACCTCGCTGGCATGGATAATGGCCTTCATTGTTCATCAAGTCGGAAAATTTATTTTCTAAACCAATAAGACATGGGATTGCAAGAAATAATCGTATTCATCATAGTTGCGTTCTGCCTGACATTTGCAGGCAGACGCATTTATCTGTATTTCAACAATATAGAGAAAAACAAATTAAACTGTAGCAGCGGATGCGACCAGTGTGCGCTTAAAAACAGTCACTGCACTTCGGCTGCAAGTAAAAAGAAAGAACAAAAAAAGTGAGTTTTTTTTGCCAAAAGTATTGCAGATTCAAAAAATAGTTGTACCTTTGCAACCGCAATCGGATAACAACGATGCAGTTAAACTTCGGTTCCTTGGATGAGTGGCTTAGTCAGCGGTCTGCAAAACCGTGTACGGCGGT
>CAJKDC010000038.1 GCA_905198575.1 uncultured Bacteroides sp.
AAAGGTCGTCTGTTCGAGTCAGGCCTCCGCAACAAGAAAAGGACTAGATTTTCTAGTCCTTTTTTATTTTCCACCAATTCTACTATCTTCTCTTGGCAAAACCAAATCTTCCCCAAAATCGATTAGCATACAATGTTTCAGCAGAAAAAATTCCACTGCCCCATTATTGCAGCACAGCCGTGAAAAACGTATTTCATTTAAATGATAAACGTTCCTCACGGCTGTACCGTATCTTCTTCATTGCAATGAAAAAATAAAAAGACAAAGTTATTGAGGCAAGGAATAAACTTCGATAAAAAAGAATACCCCTGTAGCCATCAAAAGAAGTCCGATCAAGCCATAAAAAAGACGGGCCCGATTACGGCTTCCATTCCTGACTAGCATAGAAATATTGTGCGACTGAAAAAACCAGTCCCAATTTAAACAAGCTGCTAAAAAAGAAACTGTCCCTATCAGAAAAAACAGTCCTTGCAGCACATAATGCATGACCATATTTATTCTCCTGCATCAAAACGAACAACACGTTCTCCCTGCTCGTTTTCTTCAATTGTCACAGCCACCGCATCACCCGGCAGCAAATCTTCTATCAGCTCAGGCCATTCTATAAAGCAAAGCGCTCCGCTATAGAAATAATCTTCGTAGCCCATATCATAAACTTCTTCCAGCTTTTTAATACGGTAGAAGTCGAAATGATAAATCAGCTCGCCAGCCTCATCAGAACGATATTCGTTTACAATAGCAAAAGTCGGTGAATTGATAACGTCTGTAACACCCAGCTCTTCGCAGATAGCTTTGATAAAAGTTGTTTTACCAGCACCCATTTTTCCATAAAATGCAAAAACGGTATTATCACCCATTGCTGTAATAAAGCTTTTGGCAGCATCGTGAATATTTTCGAGTGAAGTGATTTTTATTTCCATATAGTTTGAATTAAACGGTTACTTATTGATTCTACAAAAATAGATGCTTTTTCCTACTTTCGCAAACGCGTAAATAAGAATAGAAAAAAATATAATGGCAGCCCCAGAAGGAACCTGCAACTGGTAGGACAGCACCAACCCTCCCAAACAGCTTATATAGCCGACCAGAATGGATATTAAAATAATATGCTTGAACTTGCAGGTAAACAGATTGGCTGTCATTTGTGGCAGTGTAAGCAATGAAATAGCCAAAACGATGCCAACCATACGAAGACAAGCCACAATGGTAAGAGCAATAAACATCATCAGGGTATATTCAAAACAGCGCACCGGCAGTTTTTGGGAAAGCGCATATTCGCGGTCGAAAGCGATGGCCACAATAGGACGAAGAAAAAGCCCGAAAAATACAACCAAAACCACAGATAACGCAGCCAGCACATAAATATCTTCGCGGGTTATCATAATGATATTTCCAAAAAGGTAGGAAGACAAATCGGGAGTAAAGCCAGGTGCCAGAAAGCTGAATATAATACCGATAGCCATTCCAAAAGTCCAGAATACAGCGATTGCAGAATCTTCGCGCATATCGCTCCTGCGGCTCAGCCATTCTACGCCAAAAGCCGAAAGCACTGAAAAGACGGCGGCCGAAAGCAAAGGCGAAATTCCGGCATACAAGCCTATCCCAATCCCCCCGAAGGAAGCATGGGTAATTCCTCCACTAATAAACACCAGCCGGCGGGTAACGATATAGGTCCCGATAATCCCGCAAGCTATACTGGCAAACAGACTGCCCCAAAGTGCATACTGAAAAAACGAATACTGAAAAAGTTCCAATAAATCCATAAGCTTTCTTAGTGAAAACGCCGTTCTCCTATAATCAAGAATAATTCATCTTTCAGCTCATCCGGCAAATCTATCCCTCTGAGCTGAAGGCTACGACTCCAACCGGCCACATCTGTTTCCTGCAAAGAATAAAGAATCTCTCTGAATTCTTCTATCTCTGCCTCTTCATAATCGGTAGACGGACGTCCTTTAAAACGGTCGAGCTCTTCATCATCGTAATATTCTATCTGACGGCTCACTGCGGCCAACAGACTGTCTTTTTCGCAAGTTTCATGCTGTCCGCAGCATTCACTGTCGACTTCAACAACCTCTGGCGCTTCCTGAATTTCACCACGCGCTATTTTCTTCTCTATATTACGATTGTAAAAGTATCCGGCAACCATGCCGAACAGTACAACGGCTATTAAAATTACAATTAAAATCCACATAGTATTTATTTACTTTCTATTATGGTGAAACCTGCATGAATTAAGTTATCCCAGAAATGCGGATAAGATTTGGAGACTACCTCAGGGGCATTAATACGAAGCTCATCCAGCACAAAGCATGCCGGTGCAAAAGCCATTGCCATCCGATGGTCTTCGTATGTATCAATGCCTTGCGACAGATCTGTCTGACAACGTTCACCCTCCCAATAAAGTTCGGAATCATTGGCATCATGAATCACATATCCCAGTTTACGCATCTCGGTTTTAAGTGCATAGATACGGTCGGTTTCTTTAATTTTCAGACTCTGAAGACCATAAAAATGAAAAGGTATTCCCAGCAAGGCACATGTCACTACAAATGTTTGAGCCAAATCGGGCTGCTCTACAAAGTCGTACTCAAAACGTTCTACGCGCTTCCCGGACTTGCGCAGTTCTACGCCCAACGCTGTATAATGCGTAGTAACTCCCAACTGTTCAAACAATACAGCAACCTTACTGTCACCCTGAAAACTGTTGGCTGACAAATAAGGCAGACGAACTACAGCCTGTGGAGCAAGCGCTGCCATTTCGTACCAATACGAAGCCGCACTCCAGTCACTTTCTACCCGATAGTATTCTACGGGGGTATACCCTCCCGGCATGACTTCTATTTCATGGTCGGAATGCCACACAACGCGGGCTCCAAATTCTTGCATCAGCTGTACTGTAAGCAATATATAAGGACGTGACACGACAGTACCCGTAAGCGTAAGCCGTAACCCTTCGGCCAACATCGGACCTATCATCAACAAGGCTGACACATACTGCGAGCTCACATTACCGGGTAAAGCAATATGACCGCCACGCAAAGCGGCTCCAGTGATTTCCAAAGGAGGGAAACCTTCGTTTCCTGCATAACGAACGGACGCTCCCAGCGAGCGAAGCGCATCGACCAATATACCTATCGGACGCTGCAACATCCGGGCAGTTCCGGTGATGACATGTGTTCCCGGTACAACCGACAGACACGCCGTCAAGAAACGCATGGCAGTACCTGCCGCCATAATATCGATTACAGGAGGCATTGAGTCAAGTGCTCTGACCATCACCGCTGTATCATCACAATCCGACAGGTTATCCAGTTTTCCCTTGTTATCCGCAAGATAGTGCATAATCAATGCTCTATTGCAAATACTTTTAGAAGAAGGAAGCGTGATAGTTGTATCTATTCCGGAAGGAGCTTTCAACTTTATCTGATTCATATACCAACTTACATTTTTACAATTCTGAAATTCTGATCAATATTCAACTTATTTTCTGTGTATATAACTCAATGCTGCACCAATTGCCGTGCAATATTCTGCATAAGGAGGAATATGAAAGCGTATGGGATAGAGACCTTCCATCGACTTGAAGACAGGAGCACATAGCGGAAGCTGCGTCAGGTTACCAATCAGAACCACATCCTTAATGCCATTTCCCACAGCAGCCTGATTCACCGCACTTCCGATAGCCTGATAAACCAGGTAAAAAAGGCCTTTCGCCAAATCCTCAGGCGCGGCATTCTGGTCTACATTTCCAAAGTTGGATGCCGTTGCATCCAAAGGCAAATCGGGTAAAGCCTGCGTACAGATGTCCTGAATCTGCAAGTTTATCTTCGAAATATCTCCCTTTTCAGCCAGACGGGCAACCTGACAAATATCATTCGTTTTCAACAAGAGACGTGAAAGTCCCGAAAGAGTCCCCCCACCAATACCGATGCCACCGATATGCTTGATAGAATCATTTTCTACTTTAATAAAAGAAGTACCCGTGCCCATGCTCACCACAAGCAGCCGGTCTAAGTTGCTTTCGTATCTGGCACCCAGTCCATTCGATATAAACTCATCTATTTTCATGGTCGGAACTCCGTAAAGAGCACCTTCGATGTGCGATGAGCCTACCCCGGTCAGCATGATTTGCTCGATATCTTTTAAAGCAATATGATTATCATAAATATACTTTCCAAATGCGCCAAAAAGAGAGGTTACCGGGTCGGCTGCAGTAATAAAAACGGGAGATTTTATTTTGTGATTCTCAATCCCGACAATCTTTGTTGTGCTGCCGCCCACGTCTATTCCTATAACAATTGCCATAGCTTATTCTATTTTGTTGAATATATCAAGTGGCAAAGGTATTAAAAACTCCGTAAAAAATCCCCGTGCACGGGAAAAAGAGAGCCATAAAAAAAATAAAAGTTCCTATTGTTTTATCATAACGAAAAAACTGCTTATTTTTGAAAATATTTTATACATAAACTCTAATACTTAACACTTCTATTAAAAAAAGAAACCAATTATGAAAGAACTTACAAACCATAGAGTATCACCGGTTACATGGGTGCCAACCGTGTACTTTGCTATGGGAATGCCCTTTGTTGTATTGAATATGGTAACAGCCCTGATGTTTAAAGGTCTGGGCATAACGGATACCCAGATTGCGTTCTGGACATCTGTCATCATGTTTCCCTGGACTATCAAACCTTTGTGGAGTCCGTTTCTTGAAATGTTCAAGACAAAAAAATATTTCGTCGTATTGACTCAGCTTTGCTCCGGTTTATTCTTCGGACTGGTAGCATTATCACTTCAATTACCTAACTTTTTTGCTGTTTCCATAGCCCTTCTTGCCGTGATTGCATTCAGTGGGGCTACCCACGACGTCGCTACAGACGGGGTTTACATGGCTGTACTGAACAAGGAAGACCAGGCCAAATACATCGGCTGGCAGGGGGCTTTCTACAATCTGGCCAAACTGGCAGCAACTGGAGGACTGGTATATCTGGCCGGCTTCCTGATTGAAATATATGGCCAGGTCAATGCATGGATGATTATCATGGGATGCTGTGGTGTTATCATGATATTGCTGGGACTGTATCACATCAAAATGCTTCCATCAGACCAGAACGCACACTCGGGACAGGTAACCTCGGCTAAAGAAACATGGGAGACATTGAAAGATGTTATTATCACATTCTTTCAGAAAAAATACATCGTATGGTACATCGCTTTTATCATTTTGTACCGTTTTGCAGAAGGACTGGTAATGAAAATCGTTCCTCTGTTCTTAAAAGCGGATGTAGCTGCCGGAGGATTGGGACTGTCTGAGCAGGAAATCGGACTTTATTACGGTTCTTTCGGAGCTGCCGCCTTTGTCTTTGGTTCTTTCCTTTCGGGATATTTCATTTCTCATTTCGGATTGCGCAAGACCTTGTTCACGCTGTGCTGTGTATTCAATATTCCTTTCGTAGTGTATCCGTTGCTGGCATTCTACCAGCCCGACAGTGCTTTGCTTATCGGAGGAGCCATTACATTCGAATATTTCGGATATGGATTTGGATTTGTAGGACTTTCCCTGTTCATGATGCAGCAGGTAGCACCGGGCAAACATCAGATGGCACATTATGCCTTTGCATCCGGAATCATGAATCTGGGTGTAATGATTCCCGGAATGATAAGTGGATATTTAAGCGATATGCTGGGATACGATGTATTCTTTGTCATCGTTTTATTTGCGGCTATTCCGGCTTTTATCATTACCAAGCTAGTTCCGTTTACTTATCCTGATGAAAAGAAATAAGTTTCTAGATAACTCTGAAAACAATTTTATTATTTTATTTTTAAAGATTTAAATTATGGAAGATTTAAAAATTATTGGCAATCCATTGCCCAACATGCCTTGGGAAGACCGCCCGGCGGACAGCAAAGCCGTAATGTGGCGTTATTCTAAGAATCCGGTCATTCCGCGCGACTTGCTTCCTACTTCTAATAGTATATTCAACAGTGCTGTAGTAACATTTGGCGACGGCTACGCTGGAGTTTTCCGCTGCGATGATACAAACAGAAGAATGCGTCTGCACGTAGGATTCAGTAAGGATGCTATCAACTGGGACATCAATGAAGAGCCTCTGAGATTTGAATGCGAGGACAAAGAAATTGGAGAATGGGTATATGGTTACGACCCACGCGTTTGTTTCATCGACGACCGTTATTATGTAACTTGGTGTAACGGTTACCACGGTCCTACTATCGGTGTGGCATGGACAAAAGACTTCAAGACATTCCACCAGTTGGAAAATGCATTTATTCCATTCAACAGAAACGGTGTGATGTTCCCTCGTAAAATCAACGGACGCTTTGCTATGCTGAGCCGTCCTAGTGACAATGGCCATACTCCTTTCGGCGATATTTTCTACAGTGAATCTCCCGACTTGCAGTTCTGGGGACGTCACCGCCATGTAATGTCGCCGGCTGCATTCGAAGACAGTGCTTGGCAGTGCTTGAAAATCGGTGCCGGTCCTATTCCTATCGAAACTTCAGAAGGATGGTTGCTGATTTACCACGGTGTACTTCGTTCTTGTAACGGTTATGTATACAGCTTCGGTTCTGCATTGCTGGACTTGGATGAACCTTGGAAAGTAAAATTCCGTTCAGGACCGTACCTGCTGTCTCCGCAGACTACCTACGAATGCATGGGTGACGTACCTAACGTTTGCTTCCCATGTGCAGCATTGCACGACCCTGAAACAGGGCGCATTGCTGTTTACTACGGATGTGCAGATACTGTAACTGGACTGGCCTTCGGTTACATTCCTGAAATCGTTGAATTTACCAAACGTACAAGCATTATCTGATAAGCATCGTCTATAAAAAACATGCAAGCCGGGCAAGACTTCTGAAACAGAAAGAATTACCCGGCTTGCTTTTTATTCCATCAAAATAAAAAACAGAAACGATGAACAAAAAATTTTTCTTAGGATGGCTGCTTTGTTTCAGCGGTATGACGCTACAGGCTGAAACGATTACTGTCAACCAGATTCGCCATGCAGGACCCTATGTGCTTCAAATGCCATTCATGACAGATTCTACAAATGTCAAGGGAGAAAAATTCACTCCAGAGACCTTTTTAGATGACATGTTTTCGTTTGCCCCCTTGCAAACTGTATCCGAATGGACATCTGTAAACAGTATAAAACCTTCCGGACAATATGCTTTGCATCTGGCTTCTTTTTCTGTAGAAAATCATCGCTTTGCCAAAGCTAAACTTCATATTACCGGTGTAAAAAATTATGTTGCCTATTTGGACGGAGAAGTCTGTAAAGGTGCAGACATCAGTCTGACTCCCGCTACGCACGAAATTATCATAAAATTCTTGTCTACCCCCAATACCAATGAGCAACTCTCTATCCAGATAGAAACAGAACAAGATAACGTTCTGAGCTTGAATTCGTCTGATAAAAGAATGTATACCCTGAGTGATGTGCTTTACGGAAAACGGGCAACGGATGTTGAAATTTCACCGGACGGACGTTACTTCATTACTCGTTATGTAATGAATCTGAAAGGCGGGAAAAAAGAAACGAGTGCTACCTTAACTGATTTGTCGACTAATAAAACCACGCTGTTACACAGCAGCGACATCCACTGGATGCCTAAAACTTGCAGTTACTATTATACGGTAAACACAGCTGAAGGCCGTAATCTGATTGCTGTATCTCCCACATCTGGCGAACAAAAAGTGCTGGCAAAACAACTACCGGAGGGCAGTTTCCGATTTGCTCCGACAGAAGACTATCTGCTATATACCATCAAACAGGAAGGTCCTGCTGAAGAGAAAGAGATATACGAAACATTGGTTCCCGATGACAGACAGCCCGGATGGAGAAACCGCTCAATCCTGGCAAAATATGACCTGACAACCGGAGTGTTGCAGCCTCTGACATTCGGATATAAGAATGTATATGCCAGTGCAATATCTTCCGACGGCAAAGATATTATCCTGATGACCAGCAGACAGCGTTTGACGCAGCGTCCGTTTGATTTAATGTCGGTGTATAAACTCAATTTGGCTACCATGCGTGTAGATACCCTCATCGCCGATGATGGTTTTATCAGTAATTGCCAGTTCTCTCCAGATAACAAACAACTGTTGATAACTGGTAGCGGAGAAGCTTTTGGAGGAATTGGCCTCAACATTGAGCCGGGACAGACATCAAGCATGGTGGATAGCCAGTTATTCTTGTTTGACATCGCAACCAAAGAGGTAAAAGCGCTTACACGAGATTTCAACCCCAGCATCATTAGTGCATCCTGGCCTGCTTTCGACAATAATATCTATTTCTCGGCCAATAATAGAGACTACATAAGTTTCTATCGTTTATCTCCCCGCTCCGGAAAAATAGAACAGTTGGAAACCGGTGAAGACATTATTTCAGATTTTGATATTGCAAACCTTGCACCGGCTATGGCATACTATGGCGAAAGTGCTGCAAATGCAAACAGGGTTTATAGCATGAATTTGAAAAACGAAAAATATCAGATAAAAGATGATTTAAGCCGTGATATTCTGCAAGGAATTGAATTGGGTAAATGCGAAAACTGGAATTACGTCAACTCACGAGGCGACACTATCTACGGACGTTATTATCTGCCGCCTCACTTTGATGCTTCCAAAAAATACCCGCTCATCGTAAACTACTATGGTGGCTGCACTCCTGTAGAGCGTAACTTTGAAAGCAGATATCCGCATCATGCTTACGCTGCATTGGGATATATTGTTTATGTCATCCAGCCAAGCGGTGCCATCGGGTTTGGACAGAAGTTTTCAGCCCGTCATGTCAATACTTGGGGAAAATATGTAGCCGAAGACATTATAGAAGGAACAAAACAGTTCTGTAAAGAACATGCTTTTGTAAATGACAAGAGAATAGGATGCATCGGTGCTTCATACGGCGGCTTCATGACGCAGTACCTGCAAACACAAACCGACATTTTTGCAGCAGCAATTTCTCATGCCGGTATCAGCGACATTACCAGTTATTGGGGAGAAGGTTATTGGGGATACTCTTACAGCCAGATAGCCTCTGCCAACCAATATCCTTGGAGCCATCCGGAAATGTATACGCAGCAAAGTCCTCTGTTCAATGCCGATAAAATACACACGCCATTACTGTTCCTGCACGGGGATGCCGATACCAACGTACCGGTAGGCGAAAGCATACAAATGTTTACAGCCTTGAAACTGCTTGGCAGAGAAACGGCTTTTGTCGCAGTCAACGGACAGGATCATCATATCCTTGATTATTCTAAACGAATCAAATGGCAAAATACCATTTTTGCATGGTTTGCCAAATGGTTACAAGATGATGCTTTGTGGTGGAACACTTTATATCCACCTAAGAATTTATAAGATAAAACTCCTTATAGGTAGAAACGCTCATTTGTATTTCATAACAAAGAAACAAGTGAGCGTTTCTTTTACAATTTACGTTAAAATACGATAAAACAACTCTAGCATTTTGAAAATAACTTATCATATTACTACTTTTGTATAATAATTGTTTATTGTAGATGTCATTAGGTATTCGAAATAGTATAGCAAGATGTATATGTGTAATTATGTTATTACTCATACAGTTCGATGCATACGGATACCAAATGTTCGAAAATTGCTGGGAGGTTTCAACAGAGTTAACCCAAAATGCTTCTGACGACACACTTGCCATTAGTGAAGATTCTCCCGTTTCCGAATGGACAGATCCTTTTTATAATACAGCCAGAGACCATGCCCGTTCTCTAATCCGTCTGTTTGCGTTCATCGCTTTAGACTTTTGCTTTCTGCAATTCTATTGCAGCAGGTCTGTCGTGCAGGTTTATAAAAAGATTGAATATTTCATATTCCCACAAAAGCAGCATATCGTATACTGCACCTATCGGATTTAACCAAATTCCTTTTTTATATTTTCTTTATTTTCAGATTCTGGTACTATAAGCGTATCAGAACCATCTTCTATTTTTATTACTTACTTAAAACTTTTTCTTTTTAATCTTATGAATTTTACTTTTCAAAAGATGTCTGTACTCCCAATTCTGTTGGGAGCATTAACAGCATGCCAGTCTACAGGAAAAGAACAGACTGAAAGTAATGAACTGATACCGATAACAGTTCTTCAACCGACTAACATTGAATTACCTCGTTCATATGTAGCTGATATCCAAGCTATCCAATTTGTAGAAGTCAAACCTAAAGTGGAAGGTTTTGTAGAAAAGATATTTGTCGATGAAGGTCAGCTGGTAGAGAAAGGACAGCCTTTATTCCAATTAAGTTCGGAAGGATACAACGAAGCATTAAAAGAAGCTCAGGCAAGCTACAAGCAAGCTCAGGCAGAATTTGATATGGCCAAATATGAGGCTGAACGTGTTAAGCGTTTGGTTGACAAACAAATTCTGTCATCTATCCGTCTGGAACAAGTGAATAAGGAAATGGAGGTTGCCAGCATGAAAGTAGAACAGGCTAAAGCTAAAATGCAACGCTCACAGATGGATTACACATATACTACGATTACGGCTCCTTTCAGTGGGTACATAGACCGTATACCTTATAAGACCGGTAGTTTAGTCAATCCTGAAAGCCTCCTGACTACGGTCAGCGACATATCCGAAATCTTTGCATATTATCGCGTAAACGAAAGTGAATATCTGAAATTTAAAAGAGCTGAATTAAAAGGCGAAAACAACCAACAAGTAGACAATGTAGAACTGGTACTCCCGGACGGATCTATTTATGCCCACAAAGGCAGACTGGAAACAGTGGAAGGAGATTTTGAACGGGGTACCGGCTCTATTGCTTTCCGTGTGCGTTTCCCTAATCCGGAAGGTCTGTTGAAACATGGTGTAACTGGTAAGCTGCGTATGATGACACGTATGGAGAATGTGTACATGGTTCCACAGAAATCGACTTTCGAAATTCAGGATTTTACATATGTTTATATCGCATCGGAAGATGGAACTGCTAAGGTTAGAAGTTTCCAACCACTGGAACGTTACCTGAATTACTATGTAACACAGGATTTTCAGCCTAACACAGCCATCGTATACGAAGGTGTACAGCTCATTAAAGATGGTATGACATTGAAAACAGATACGATACCTTACGAAGAGGTTAGAAAAGAACTGGAAATTAAAATGAGTACGACAACTAAATAAACAGGACCTTATGTTTAAACTTTTTATACAAAGACCCATTCTCTCGGCTGTCATCTCGGTTATCATCGTATGTCTAGGAGTTTTGGCCATTGTTTCACTGCCGATTACTCAGTTTCCAGACATCGTACCTCCCTCGGTGACTGTAACAGCCCGCTATACTGGAGCCAGTGCCGATGTTATGTCTAAAACCGTTGCCACACCTCTGGAAAGAGCTATCAACGGTGTCCCTGGCATGACTTATATGACAACCGTATGTACCAACGATGGTATGTCACTGACAACTGTATATTTTAAAGTAGGAACAGACCCGGATGTTGCTGCTGTCAATGTACAGAACCGTGTAACAACTGTCCTTGACGAACTTCCTGAAGAAGTAATCCGCGCAGGTGTTGTTACTGAAAAAGAGGTAAACAGTATGTTGCTGTATCTGAATATATACAGTGTAGACAGTACACATACGGAGAAGTTTGTTTATAACTTTGCTGATATCAACATTTTGCGCGAGCTGAAACGTATTGACGGAGTAGGTTTTGTAGAAATCATGGGTAGCCGTGACTACGCTATGCGTGTATGGCTGAATCCTAACCGTCTGGCAGCATACAACATGGTACCTCAAGATGTTACCGAGGCCATCCGCCGTCAGAATATTGAAGCTGCACCCGGTAAAACCGGTATCAGTTCTGACAAGCTGCCTCAACAATTACAATATGTATTGCAATACACCGGTAAGTTTAGCACTCCCGAAGAATACGGAGAAATCGTACTAAAAGCAATGCCGGATGGTTCGTTGCTCCGACTGAAAGACGTTGCAACCATTGAGTTTGACTCGGAAGACTATAACATGATTTCTATGACAGACGGACGTCCGTCTGCTTCTATCATGATTAAACAGCGACCGGGATCGAATGCACGCGAGGTTATTCAGAACATCAAGCAGCGTATGGAAGAAATCAAGGAAAGCAGTTTTGCTCCCGGAATGGATTACAATGTAGCCTATGATGTATCCAGATTCCTCGATGCTTCTATTCAATCAGTATTGAAAACACTGCTCGAAGCCTTTTTGCTTGTGTTTATCGTGGTTTACATCTTCCTGCAAGACTTCCGTTCGACACTGATTCCTGCCATAGCAGTGCCTGTATCCCTGGTAGGAACATTCTTCTTTATGCAGATGCTTGGCTTCTCTATCAACATGTTGACCTTGTTTGCGTTGGTATTGGCTATTGGTATTGTGGTGGATAATGCCATTGTAGTAGTAGAGGCCGTACACGTAAAAATGCACAATGAAGGTCTCTCACCTTATAAAGCATCCGTTGCAGCGATGAAAGAAATCGGTGGTGCCATTGTAGCCATTACACTCGTTATGTCGGCCGTGTTTGTTCCTGTAGGATTTATGGAAGGTACTGTAGGTATATTCTACCGTCAGTTCTCTTTGACACTAGCTGTAGCTATCGTCATTTCTGGTATCAATGCCTTGACACTGTCACCGGCACTGTGTGCCATGATGCTGAGACCTGCAGAACCCGGTAAAAAGAAACCTAGACTGATGCGTCGTTTCTTTGTTGTATTCAACAGAAGATACGACCGTTTTGAACGTAAATATCATTTAGGATTGAGTAAATATTTGGGAAGACGCTCACTCACCTATCTTACACTTATCCTCTTCTTTGCTGCGACTGCAGGTATGAGCAGCATACTGCCTACAGGATTTATCCCCAATGAAGACCAGAGTATGATCTATGTAAACGTGGATACACCTCCGGGAGCAACTGTAGAACGTAGTGAAAAGGTGCTCAACCAAATACAAGCAGCCTTGCTCCCTTTCGACGAAATCGAAAGTATCTCTACATTGGCCGGTTACAGTTTGATGACTGAAACCGAAGGTGCAAGTTACGGTATGGGAATGATTAACCTGAAACCATGGAGTGAACGTGAACAAACAGTAGATGAGTTGCTGGAAGTATATGCCGACCGAACCTCTCACATCAAAGATGCCGAGATTCAGTTCTTCCTTCCTCCTACTGTACCTGGCTTCGGTAATGCCAGCGGTTTTGAGTTGCGTTTGCAGGATAAGACTTCGGGCGACTTCCATGAATTTGCAGAAGTAGCTGATAACTTTGTAGAAAAGCTGAATAACGATCCTCGAATTCAAGGGGTGACTTCTGGATTTAACCCGAATTTCCCTCAGTATCTGTTAAAAGTCGACTTAGCCAAGGCAGCCAAACTAGGTGTCAACTTAGACGAAGCCATGGAAACTTTACAAGCATACATAGGTAGCTTCTATTCATCAAACTTTATCCGGTTCGGACAGATGTACAAAGTTATGATTCAAGCTTCACCAGAATATCGTATGAATCCTGAGGATTTGTATAAGCTATATGCCAAAAATGCAGATGGCAATGTTGTTCCTTACTCAAACTTCCTGACCATGGACCGTATATTCGGACCTAGCCAGATTACTCGCTACAACATGTTTACTTCTGCCCTGATAACTGGTGAACCTGAAGCTGGTGTAAGTTCGGGTGAAGTAATTCAAGCTGTCGAAGAAATAGCCAAAGAAGTACTGCCTCGCGGTTACGACATCGAATGGTCGGGTGTTACACGTGAAGAAAAAGATTCAGGAGGACAAACCTTCATGATTTTTGGTATCTGTCTGTTGTTTGTTTACCTGCTTCTGGCAGCACAGTACGAAAGTTTGTTATTGCCATTTGCCGTAATTCTTTCTTTGCCGGCAGGTATATTTGGTTCGTATTTCTTCCTGCAGGTGGCCGGAATCGAAAACAACATTTATGCACAGGTAGCTCTCGTCATGTTGATTGGTTTGCTAGGAAAGAATGCCATTCTGATTGTGGAAATGGCCAACCAGTTCCGAAATGAAGGAATGAGTGCATTCGATGCAGCTGTGAAAGGGGCAGTAAGTCGTCTTCGCCCTATTCTGATGACTTCGTTTGCATTCATCTGCGGATTGATTCCACTTGTTATGGCTTCTGGAGCCGGTGCCTTAGGAAACCGTTCTATTGGTACAGCGGCTGCCGGAGGTATGTTTATAGGAACATTTGTAGGAATATTCCTGGTTCCCGGACTCTATTTAATATTTGAATTATTATCAGAACGTTTGAACCGCAATAAAGTTGTTTATGATGAAGAGGATTAAGCATAAAATAGCAGCGCTACTTGTAATAGTTGCTACACTTATAACGGCCGGGTGTAAAGCCCCGGCCCTGCTGCCAACTGAAAAGATGCAGCTTCCAGAAACGTACATATACGAAGACACAGACACAACCACTATATCAAAAATTCCATGGAAGTCGTTCTTCCCGGACACCCTGTTGATTACCTATATTGAAACAGCTTTGGCCAACAACCATAGCTTTTTAAAAACCATCGAGCAGATTTCCATTGCCCGTTCTCAACTTAAAGTGGCCAAAGGAGCTTTGCTGCCCGAGGTCGCACTTGGAGTAAGCGGAGGAATACAGCGTTTCGGCGAATATACAATGGATGGTGTGGGAAACAGTACCACAAACACACCCGACTTGGCAAAAGACAAACATATTCCTGATCCTTACAAGGATTTGAATCTGGGAATCAACTTCAGCTGGGAGGCCGATATCTGGGGAAAACTGACAGACAAAAAAAGAGCATCGTTCTCACGATGGATGCAATCGGTAGAAGCCAAACGTCTGGCACAAACACTGCTGATTTCAGAGGTCGCATCCTGCTATTTCGATCTGGTAGGATTAGACAGTCAGGAAAATATCTTGGAACAGGCAATCGAAAAGACGCAAGAATCTGTTGAGCTTACCAACGAATTGATGAAAGAAGGTGAAGTTACCCGATTATCAGTCGACCAGTTCCGTTCCAGACATCTTCGTCTGGAAGAAATGTTGCTTGACGTTCGCCAGCAGATAGCAGAAACAGAAAGAGCTATGGCCCAGCTAATGGGAGTTCTTCCTATGAAGATCTATAGAGCCAGCATCAATCAGGTATATCATTATACTTTCCCAATTGAAACTGGTATTCCGGCACAATTATTACGCCTGCGTCCGGATATTAGAATGGCCGAATTGGAGTTACTGGCAACAAAGTCGGACTTATCTGCTGCCAAGAAAGCATTCTACCCGTCCTTGCGTTTAGGAGGAGCTGGAGGTTTTAATGCTTTTAATCTTAGCAAATGGTTTTCTGCTCCAGCATCAATGGTTTATAATCTGGCTGCCGGAATTACCGCACCGCTTTTTCAGAAGAACGAAATCAAAGCTATGTGGGAAAATGCCAAAAGCAATCAAAAAATTTCTTTGCTAAATTACCATGAAACTACTCTGAATGCCTATAAGGAAGTAGTAGATTTGATGACAGCCACCGAACAAATGCGCCAACGCACAGAACTTAAAGAAGAAGAAAGCCGCATCCACCACCGTTCTATCTACAATGCAAAAGAGCTGTTCCACAGCGGATTTGTAGGTTATCTGGAAGTGCTCTCTGCAGACGAAGGATACTTGAACTGTGAATTGGAGCGTATAAATTTAAACATAGAAAAATGTAAATTACACGTCATGTTATACAGAGCTTTGGGAGGAGGTACCTTCTAAGCCTAATAACGTATACTTTGCTTTTAATTTCTCATATTTTGCCCCTTATTCCCCTGTACTCATACTCTATGAGTTCAAAAGGAATAAGGGGATTTTTCATTATTACCCACTGAATCAAGATACCGGTTGCGACAAGCACAAATTTATCGTATTTTTCTTCCGGGAGCAATAACGCTTACATTGCCCACAGATATCGTATCCCAACAAAACTCCTAAAATAAAATCTTCCTCTGGAGTCAGCTCATTCAAAGGACGGTTAATCATCATACTGACAGCCTTTATGCATTCAGATCTTCCAAAAAAGACATTAATACGCGTATCATCAATTGGCTGAATAATATACTTGATTTTCTGACTTGTCAGTCTTTTAACAGCAAAATCCTCATACTTGCGGTTTGTAGTATAAAGCACCATTTGTCTGACCCCTTTTTTAAATTCATATATATGATTTAAAAAGACTTTCAATTCTACAGGATTAATATCAGGAGTAATCATAAATACAGCTATTAAGTAAAGTATGGTTTTATTGTTTCAATCCACTTTTCTATTCTGGAATCTGTCAGATGACTTTCATTCATTTCATCCAAAAGCAATCCGACAAACCTTCCATCCACTTCGGCTACCGAAGCGCCAAACTGATAATCGGATGACGGGACACTACCCACAAACTCACCTCCTGTAGCTTTCAGCTTTTCATATAATAATCCGATTGCATCACAGAAAGTATCACTATATGACTCCGAATCTCCACAACCAAACAAAGCAATAACCTTACCTTGCAAATCCATCCCTTTCAGTACTTTTACAGCATCATACCAGTCATCCTGTAACTCGCCGTCTCCCCATGTAGAGCTACCTAAGATCAAAGCGTCAAACTGATTAATCAAGTCTGGTGTCAAATCAGAAGCATTATAAACACAGTTATCCTCAATTCCCATTTTAGAGGCAATCATACCAGCAACCGATTCAGTTGTACCGATCGTTGATCCATAAATTATACACGTCTTTTTCATACTACTAATAATTAATTTTACGACGCTACAAAATAACATGATATCTCGTGCTTTTGAAATACCTAGAAATGATGAAAATAAGGCATAAAAAAAGAGTCACCCTATCTGCATAGAGCAACTCTTTCATTATTCTTTTATAAAACGGAATCAGTCAACCTGACCCAGAGAGTTTCCATATTCCATTTCTCCCTGTACTACAAAGAATACATCGTCCGGTTCGAAAGGCCCCATTCCGTCCTTTGCAGCCTCTTTGACTATGTAATCAACAATTTCATCCTGGTCAATGTTGATGTAACCTTCATCATCAGGCTGAGCATCCAGACAACCACTGGTAGTATAATAATCTACAATCAGATCGAGGATATAATATAAATCATCGTCCGAAAACTTATCTTTCAAATCCTGAGGCAAATAGTTTTTGATAAACTCGATTGTTTTTTCATCGTCCTCATCTTCCAACAAGAAATCGTCTTCCATTCCCATAGTCGTAAGTTTTAAAAGTTATTATTTCAGTAATGCTTCAACCTTTTCTGCCAAAGCAGCCTTAGTAGTAGCACCTACCTGCTTGTCTACAACTTCACCGTTTTTGATGAACAAGACAGTAGGAATATTACGAACGCCAAACTGTGCAGGAAGATCGCTGTTTTCGTCTACGTCACACTTTCCTATATTTACACGGCCTTCGTATTCTGCTGCCAGTTCCTCAATGTAAGGAGCAATCTGTTTACAAGGACCACACCATGGAGCCCAGAAATCTACAACAACTGGTTTGCCTTCGCCAACCAATGCTTCAAAATTGTCGTCTTTAATAACCAATGCCATAATTCTATTGTTATGTTTATATTAATAAATGATGTGACAAATATACTAATTTATTTTATAGTCCAACATAGGTTGGTCTTTTAAATAATTCACCAAGTCTTTATGCACAGAAATCTTATAATTTCTGGACAGCATATTCACATGCATCTGTCCGTCTTCATCTTTCACCAGGAAAAACAGTTCTGCGCTTCCCGGATGCAACTTGATTAAAGAACTCAACTCATTAATTACTTCTTCATTGATTGCTGATAACGGAGTTACAACTGTAATCTTTTCTATCAGTTTATCTTTCACTTCAGGAAGCAACTCTACTGAGTTAATCTTAATCTCCCATTCCGACTGGTTCCACTGACGGGGCTGACATTTTCCGCGTAAGAAAAGGAACATTCCCACTGTAAAGAAATTCTTTTTCTCCACCCAGTCATTGCCAAAGAACGCAAATTCATAAGCACCCGAGTAATCCTCCACTTTCGCAATACCGTATGGATTACCTTTCTTGGTATATCCTTCACGAACAGCCGTTACAATACCTCCTAAAAGCAAATCCTTGTTTTGGAAAGGTGTCAAATCTGCCAACTGAGCCATCTGAACATTACAAACATCCTCCAGTATAACCCGGAATTCATCCAAGGGGTGTGCCGACAAATAAATACCCACCAGTTCACGTTCCTTATTCAAACGCTCCAAATCACTCCATGCGGCAGCAGGTACAATTTCAGGAGTCGCAATCTCTACCATCTGCTCTCCTCCGAAAAGAGAGTTCACTGCCGCAGCCTTGTCCTGCTGATATTTATTTCCATAGCGCACCAATATTTCAGAGAAAGCCTCATCCTTTGCGTTTGTCTGGAAGAAATCTTCACGCTTTATACCTTCCAAAGTATCAAAGCTACCGGCTAAAGCCAGATTTTCAATATTCTTCCGGTTGCAGGCCGACAAGTTTACACGCTGCACAAAATCGAAAATTGAAGTAAACGGACCATTCTTCTCACGTTCATCCAAAATTGCCTGTACAGCAGCATCACCTACACCTTTAATAGCTCCCAATCCAAAACGAATATCCCCGCGGCGGTTTACAGAGAACTTCTTCTGACTTTCGTTAATATCAGGTCCCAGTACTTTCACGCCCGTAGCCTTACATTCGTCCATCAGTTTCGTAATTTCGACGATGTTCGAAATATTCCGGCTCATCGTAGCAGCCATATATTCGGCCGGATAATTGGCTTTCAAGTAAGCAGTCTGATAAGCTACCCAAGAATAGCAAGTAGCATGCGATTTATTAAAAGCATAAGAAGCAAACTTTTCCCAGTCGGCCCATATTTTTTCCAATACCTGCGGGTCATGTCCGTTTTTCTTTCCACCCTCAATGAATTTAGGCTTCATGTGATCCAGCTTGTCACGCAACTTTTTACCCATAGCCTTACGCAAAGCATCCGATTCACCACGGGTAAAATCAGCCAGCAAACGCGACAGCAACATCACCTGCTCCTGGTATACTGTAATACCATACGTATCCTTCAAGTACTTCTCCATGATAGGTATATCATACTCGATAGGCTTTCTGCCATGCTTACGGTCAATAAAATCCGGAATATAATCCATCGGACCCGGACGATAAAGGGCATTCATGGCAATCAAATCTTCGAAAGTAGAAGGCTGCAGTTCACGCAGATACTTCTGCATACCCGCAGATTCGAATTGGAATGTACCAATTGTGCGGCCATCACTATACAACTGATAAGTAACCGGGTCATCAATTGGAATTTTATCAACATCAATCACCAGTCCTTTACTATGGCGGATATTCTCAACTGCTTCCTTAATAATAGAAAGCGTTTTCAGACCCAAAAAGTCCATCTTGATAAGTCCCGTGTCCTCAATCACTGAACCTTCATATTGGGTTACCAGCATTTTCTCGCCAGTTTCCTTATCATCTGCCGTACTAACAGGTACCCAGTCGGTTATGTCGTCCCTACAGATAATCGTTCCACAAGCATGCACACCTGTATTTCGAACGTTACCTTCCAGCATCTTCGCATACTTAATTGTATCCCGTAAAATCGGGTCGGACGAAACCTCGGCAGCCTGCAACTCCGGCACATAAGCAATAGCATTCGTCAAGTTCAGTTTCTTATCCGGAATCTTATCCGGCACCAGCTTACAGAGCCGGTCGGATTCAGATAAAGGCAACTTCTGTACACGTGCCACATCCTTGATGGCAAGTTTGGTAGCCATCGTACCATATGTAATAATATGAGCAACCTTCTCTTGTCCGTACTTTTCAGTCACCCAGTTCAAGACCCTGCCTCTACCGTCATCGTCAAAGTCCACATCAATATCAGGCAAAGAAATACGGTCCGGATTCAAGAAACGTTCAAAAAGTAAGTCATATTTAATCGGGTCAATCTGTGTAATACCCAAGCAATATGCAACAGCCGAACCAGCCGCCGAACCACGTCCTGGCCCCACAGACACATCCAATTCTTCACGAGCTGCCCTGATAAAATCCTGCACGATAAGGAAGTATCCGGGGAAACCCATTGTCTTCATGATATGCAGTTCAAAGCGGATACGCTCCTCCACCTCATCACTTAAAACCTCGCCGTAGCGCTTATGCGCACCGTCGTAAGCCAACTTTTTCAGATAGTCAGCCTCCAACTTGATACGATAGAGCTTTTCAAATCCACCCAGACGCTCAATCTTTGCCTGTCCCTCACTTTCACTCATCACCACTTTTCCGTTCTCATCACGGGTAAACTCATTAAACAAGTCTTCCTCCGTGAAGCGCTTGCGGTACTCCTCTTCCGTTCCAAAATCCTCAGGGATAGCAAAAGTCGGCATGATAGGCGCATGGTCTATCGAGTAGAACTCCACCTGGTCACAGATATCTACCGTATTCGACAAAGCCTCCGGCACATCCGCAAAGATTTCGTTCATTTCCTCCCGTGTCTTCATCCACTCTTGCTTGGTATACAGCATACGCTTGGGGTCGTCCAGGTCTTTTCCGGTACTCAAGCAAATCAAGCGGTCGTGCGCCTCGGCATTCTCTTCGTCCACAAAGTGCACATCGTTGGTACAAACCAACTTTACATCATATTTCTTTGATAATTCTATCAGTTTCTCATTTACAACCTGCTGCATCTTGTAAACTTCATGGTTCGCCCTTGCAACAGTAGCCTTATGCCGTTGAAGCTCTAAATAATAATCTGCCCCAAACACTTTTTTAAACCAGCGGATAGCCTCTTCGGCTTCTTCAAGCTGACCGGCGGTAATTTTACGCGGGATTTCACCACCCAGACAGGCAGAACAGACAATAAGCCCCTCATGATATTTCTCCAATTCGGACTTATCCGTTCTCGGACGCATATAAAAGCCTTCTGTCCAAGCCTTCGATACAAGCTTAATCAGATTATGATAACCTTTCAGATTCTTGGCAAGTACCACCAGGTGATAACCGCTCTGGTCCTGTTTTCCCTCCTTCAGTTTCAATCCCCGACGGGCAACATACATCTCACATCCGATAATCGGTTTGAACAAGCGCTTTTTTAACGCTTCCATTTGTTCCTTGCATGCCGCAATCTCAGCTTCCGGATTTTCCGATTCCAATTTACCGGATTCCAAAGAAGCTATCTTCTTTTTCAAGTCTTTTATCTCTCCATTGACTCCCCCGTTCTTCTTGTTTACATAATTGAAGAACTCTTTGATACCAAACATATCCCCATGATCGGTAACAGCAATGCCACGCATACCATTGGCTATTGCCTTATCAACCAGCCGGGGAATAGAAGCCTGGCCATCCAAAATAGAATATTGAGTGTGAACGTGCAAATGAACAAAATCCTGCATAATTTCTTTTAAAATAAAAACAAGGTAAAGATACCGCTGATTCTCTGAACAGACAAAAAGAAAAAGTGAAAGTTCACTCAAAAATACGTTTTTATAACTTTTACTTGCAGGGTAGATAAATAAAAGCTATTTTTGCACGATAACATGAAAACTATGTACTACCTTTATTATGAGCCGACTGAATAAAATCAAGAAAATAAAGAAAATAAGACTTCACCGAGAAGGAACTAACATACTGATTACCAGCGCAATTATCCTACTAGCCTTAAATGCTGGTCTCTATTGGGGGATTGAATGTAAGATTCCATTTTATATCGATGCAGTTATCAGTCTCATTTTATATTCATTAATGGTCAACTTTTTCCAGTGCCCCATACGTATTTTCGGTCAGGACACTGAAAAAATAGTCGTAGCACCAGCTGATGGTAAAGTTGTAGTTATAGAAGAGGTAGATGAAAACGAATATTTTCATGACCGACGACTCATGATTTCTATTTTTATGAGTGTAACCAATGTACATGCCAACTGGTATCCGGTAGACGGAACCGTCAAACATGTAGACCACCACAACGGACGTTTCATGAAAGCATGGCTTCCTAAGGCCAGCACAGAAAACGAACGTTCAATGGTTGTAATCGAAACCCCAGAAGGTCATACCGTTATGGCCAGACAGATAGCAGGAGCCATTGCGCGACGCATTGTCACTTATGCCGAGAAAAATGAAGAATGCTTTATTGACGAACACATGGGATTCATCAAGTTTGGTTCACGCGTAGACGTTTACCTGCCCTTAGGTACAGAAGTTTGTGTTACAATGGGACAGGCTACTACTGGAAATCAAACGATTATTGCAAAACTTCAATAAGGAAAAAAGATGGCAAATATTATTACCAGACAAATACCCAATACGATTACCTGCTGCAACTTGTTCTCAGGATGCATTGCCAGTTTCATGGCTTTCCAAGGCAATTATCAGGCAGCTTTAGTCTTTATTATAATAGGTGCCGTCTTCGATTTCTTCGACGGTATGGCAGCCCGTCTGCTACATGTTTCATCCCCTATCGGGAAAGAGCTGGATTCATTAGCCGATGACATCAGCTTTGGTTTTGCGCCTGCTGCCATCGTTTTTTCTTTGTTTAAAGAAGTACACTATCCGGCAATACTCGAACCACTTTCGGGTATTCTGCCTTATGCAGCATTTTTAATTGCAGTTTTCTCTGCACTTCGTCTGGCTAAATTCAATGTCGATACCCGCCAGACCTCTTCTTTCATCGGTATGCCTACTCCTGCCAATGCCCTTTTCTGGGGTTCACTGGTAGCAGGTTCTCATGACTTTTTGGTTTCAGAAGCATTCAATGCTCTGTATCTACTTATCATGGTTATCACCATGTCATTATTGCTGGTTGCCGAGTTACCCATGTTTTCTCTTAAATTCAAGAATCTTTCCTGGAAAAGCAATAAAACCAGCTATATATTCCTGCTTTTCAGCATTCCATTGCTCATCTGCCTGCAATTGAGTGGCTTTGCAGCAGTCATCGTATGGTATATCCTCCTGTCACTCATCACACGCAAAAAAGCATAACAAACAATTGTGGCACAGTTATTGTAGTCACATAAATAAAAAAGACAATAACTATGTTAATCAAATTTCTTGGATTTATACTTTTACTGGTTTTCGTTCTAATCGCTATCGGAATTTTCATCCTATACAGAACGGTTCGCATGTTTCTTTTCGGAAACAAGAAATCGCAATATACATATACGCAGAGTAATCCTAATGCACAGACACGCCGACAGACCTACCAGCAGACAACTCAAGGTAGCAACAGCAGCAATGATGCCACAACCCCTTACGAATCGTATCACGGTTCTAAAGAGTGGTATGCCTCACCCGGCAGAAAAAAGATTTTTGGAGAGGATGAAGGCGAATATGTAGAATTTGAGGAAGTGAAATAAGCACATAGAGAAATAAGAATACAATATCAAATGGAAAGCGTGTAGC
>CAJKDC010000039.1 GCA_905198575.1 uncultured Bacteroides sp.
AGCGCACCTGCTTTGGGAGCAGGGGGTCGTGGGTTCGAATCCCGCTACCCCGACGCATTGAAAAGGAGTTACAGATGGTTGTAACTCCTTTTTTTGTTTATAGCCGGTTGGAATAATATGGGTTTCTGCTTTTGTCGTTGCTTTGTAACATCATTACACAATTAAGGCTATGAATAAACTGACCGTAAAAAAAATCAACGTGCAGACTGCTCCGGATGCTGCAGCTGTACCTTCCTTACTGAATCAGGAGTCGATTCCATTTCACGCAATAGATATTGTCAACTGGCCGGATTTTCCATACGCGCCTCAGGTAAAGTTCCGCATCGCACATACGGGCAATGCTATTCTCTTGCATTATAAGGTGCAGGAAAAGAGCGTGCGTGCCGTTGCCGGACACGATAACGGCAGGGCATGGGAAGATGCCTGTGTAGAGTTCTTTACGATGCCGCAGGACGATGGAATCTATTATAACTTTGAGTGCAACTGCGCCGGCAATCTGCTGATTGAGGGAGGGGCTCCGGGTAACCGCGAACATGCACCGCTGGAACTGGTAGCTACAGTAGACCGCTGGGCCTCGCTGGGCCGTACGGCTTTCGAAGAGCGGATAGGTGACTGCGAGTGGGAGCTGGCACTGGTCATCCCGGTAAAGGCTTTCTTCAAGCATAACCTCGCAGACCTTACCGGACTGTCTGTCCGCGCCAATTTCTACAAGTGTGGCGACCTGTTGCAGACTCCGCACTTCCTTTCGTGGAGCCCGATCAATCTTCCGAAACCCTGTTTCCACTGTCCCGAATTTTTCGGTGAAATCACTTTCGAATAAACTTCATTAAACAAACATTTATATACGTATGAAAAAACATTTCTTTTCAGCAATGCTGCTTTCTTCTATGCTGTTTGGGGCTACGTCGTGTACATCGCCGAAGCCTGCTGCAGAGCAGAAGGAATATCCCATGTTCTGGACATGGATGCATTATAACGACAAAATGAATTTCGACTCTATCTGTCAGGTGATGAACGAAGTGGGACTGGACGGTGTCGTTCTGGAAGCCGGATCGGCAGAAAACTACCGCAAGGCTGTCCCGGTGGCTCACAAGCATGGCCTGAAGGTTATTGCATGGGTGTGGACCATGAACGACGGCGGGGTGAAAAAAGACCATCCCGACTGGATGAGCGTGAACCGCAACGGAAAGAGTCTGGCCGATACGACTGCCTATGTGGGTTATTACCAGTTTATGACTCCGGCACTGGACGAAGTACGCCAGCACATCAACAACCGCATCAAGAGTATCTGTGAGGTAGAAGGTGTGGATGGTATTTCTATCGACTATCACCGTTTTGTGGATGTGGTGCTGCCTACAACATTGTGGCCTACCTATAACATCGTTCAGGACCGCGAATATGCTGCATGGGACTATGGCTATCATCCGGCCATGATTGAGAAGTTCAAGAAACAGTATGGTTACGACCCGCGCGAACAGGAAGATGTATCGAAAGACGAAAAATGGCGCCAGTTCCGTTGCGACCAGATTTCGGAAGTAGCCAATATGATTGCCGAAACCGTACATTCTTATGGCAAGATTATGGCTGCATCGCCATTCCCTACACCTAAGATGGCATCGCGCATGGTACGTCAGGACTGGAGCGACTGGAATCTGGACCTGGTGTTCCCGATGGTGTACTATAACTTCTATACCGAAGACCCGACTTTCGTAAGCGACTGTACCATCGAGAATGCACGCGACAAGAATCCGAATACGACACTGTATTGCGGTATCATGGCTTCTGAAACCCCTGAATTCTTCCAGGCTATGGATGAAGCGCTGAACAACGGTGCGCAGGGTATTGCCATCTTTACCGTAGATGGATTGCACTCACCGGAATACAAGCAGCGTTTCAAGGCATATACCGATAGTATGCGTACCGTACGTGCCAACAACGGTGGTGTGTTGAAATCAAAAGCTACGGTTACTGCTGCCAGCACAGATCCTTTTGCACACAAGAGTGTGCTGAAACGCATCGAGGATAAAATCCAGCAGTGTGTAGCCAAGGAAACGGGTAAGGAAAATCCGGAGCTGAAGCTTACCGAATATAAGAAGGTAGACCACTACGACGTAACGACTACCTACGAGGTTACCGACCAGAACAGCAAACTGTCGTTCCATGTAATGTTCTACATGTATGGCGATATGTTGTCTGGATGGAATGTAGAGCTGATTAAGAAATAAACTGTCAGGCACAGGAATACGAAGCCCTGTCACTTGCTTCCAACCGTTGCATGCGGAAGCAGTGACAGGGCTTTTTATATAGTGATAACTGAATGTTCAGCCATTGTTATTTAGCAGGTTTCAGCCATTTGTCCAGCCAGCGGAAGAACGTACGCTGCCACAAGATACCGTTCTGTGGTTTCAGTACCCAGTGGTTTTCGTCCGGGAATATCAGCAATTCGGCCGGAACACCGCACAACTTGGCTGCATTGAAAGCTGCCATACCCTGCGAAGCCAGGATGCGGTAGTCTCTCTCGCCGTGGATGCAGAGGATAGGCGTATCCCATTTGTCGACGAAGAGGTGAGGAGAGTTGGCATAGCTGCGCTGTACGGCAGGATTGCTCTTATCCCAGTAAGGACCGCCCAAATCCCAGTTGGTGAACCACAGCTCTTCGGTTTCCAGATACTGCTGTTCCATGTTGAAGAAGCCGTCGTGCGCAATAAAGGCTTTGAAACGCTTGTTGTGATGACCGGCCAGCCAGTAAGCCGAGTAACCGCCGAAGCTGGCACCTACGCAGCCCAGATGGTCTTTATCGACAAACGGTTCCTGTGCAACCGCATCGATGGCACTCAGGTAGTCGTCCATACAGTGGCCGCCATAGTTGGTGCTGATGTCTTCCAGCCATTCCATGCCGAATCCCGGCAGACCGCGGCGGTTGGGGGCTACGATAATATAGTCGTTGGCCGCCATAATCTGGAAGTTCCAGCGGTAGCTCCAGAACTGGCTTACAGGGCTCTGCGGACCTCCCTGGCAGAAGAGCAGCGTAGGATACTTCTTGTTCGGGTCGAAATTGGCAGGATAGATAACCCAGGTAAGCATGTCTTTGTTGTCTACTGTCTTAATCCATCTTTTCTCGACTTTACCCAGCTTGAGCTGGCTGAAGATATGGTCGTTCTCGTGGGTAATGCGGGCTACTTCGTTTTTCTTCTTCAGGTTGACGGTGTAGATTTCGTCGGCTTCACTGATGGAGTGACGCTTAACAATAAGCTGCTTGTCATTGAGCATTGCTACCGATGCATAGTCGTACATACCGTCGGTAAGCTGCTTCACATCGCCTTTCAGATTGGTCTGGTATACCATGCTGGTAGCATGCCATACACCCACGAAGTACAGGTTCTTGTTGTCCGGTGCCCAGCAGTAATCGTCAACGCCCGACTGGAACGATTCAGTTACATACGTTTTCTTGCCGCTAGCCAGTTCCATGACGCACAGGCGGTTGCGGTCGCTTTCGTAACCGTCGCGTTCCATGCTCTGCCATGCAATCAGCTTGCCGTCCGGCGAGAATTTCGGGTTGGTGTCGTAACCCATATTCTTGTCGGTCGCGTCTTCTTTGCACAAGTTGCGTGTAGCCTTGGTCTCGAGGTTATACAAGTAAATATCCGAGTCGGTAGAAACAGAATACTCCCGTCCGGTTTTCTTGCGTGAAGTATATGCTACCTGTTTCGAGTCGCTGCTCCATGTCAGCTGTTCGATACCGCCGAAAGGCTTCATCGGTGCTTCGTAAGGCTCGTCGGCCATAATGTCGGTAGCTGCACCTACCTTGTTCCCGTCGAAATCGGCTACAAATGGATGTGGAACGGTAGTAACCCACTCGTCCCAGTGCTTGTACATCAGGTCGTCGACAATGATACCGCTCGACTTGTCCAGGTCAGGGTATAAGTCAACTGTACGTTCGCCGTATTTTACCTGCGAGATGAACAGCACTTTCGATTCATCGGGCGAGAAAGAGAAGCCCTCGATGTCACCGTCGAAGGCAGAAAGCACTTTACGTTCGGTGCCGTCAGGATTCATTTCCCAAATCTGGCTTTTGCCTTCGGATGCCAACAGGAAAGCAATCTTGCTTCCGTTCTTAATCCATGTAGGCTGGCTTTCGCTGGCAACACCCTGGGTGAGCAGCGTGTTCTCACTACCGTCGGCATTCATCACGTAAATCACCGTACGGCTCTTGTTCTGCTCTACACTGTAATAACTCACGTTGTACACTACTTTCTTTCCATCGGGCGATACATTCAGTCCGCCGATACGTCCCATGGCCCACAAGGCCTCAGGTGTAAGCTTCCCATCCTTGATGGTAATTTCCTGTTTGCCGATGAGCGGAGTTTCCGCATTCAGGCTGGCAGGAGTGTTTGCTCCGGCAGTAGCCATCAGTACGGCTGCCGCCATTGTTGCAAGGTCATTCTTATTCATGATTATAAAATTTGGTATTTAATTTCATTTAGACATGCAAAAGTACAAAACCTGCGGCATATTATCAATACGGGGCATGGCTATATTCTCGCAACACACTTGTTGGCAGGGCATAAAAAAATCCCTTGCCGCTGTCTGCCATCTGGCAAATACCCGGCAAGGGATAAATGTGAGCTAATTATAAAGCTATAATTAATGTTTCTTCATGCGTTCTTCGCGTTCTTTCTGCAAGCGTTCCTGCTCTTTCTGCAGTGCTTCCAGCTTAGCCATCAGTCCGCTAGGCTTTTTCTTCTGCTCTTTCTTGTTGGCTTCCAACTGTGCCAGCAGTTTCTCTTCGTTTGTAGTCTTTCTGAGAATCCAGGTAGTAAGGATACCAATCAATCCGGAGATGAAGTAGTAGTAGCTCAATCCGGCTGCATAGTCGTTAAAGATGAAGAAGAACATAACCGGCATGATGTACATCATCCATTTCATGGCAGCCATCTGAGGCTGGTTGCCCATATCCTGCTGCTTCATCATAATCACCTGTGTAAGGATGGTGGTGATACTGAACAGCACGCAGAAGATACTCAGGTGATTACCCAGCAACGGAATGTTGGTGCTCCAGCTAATCAGGTCATCGTATGCCGAAAGGTCATCTGCCCAAAGGAATCCCTGCTGGCGCAGCTCGATAGCGTTCGGGATGAAGAAGAAGAGCGCCATGTACACCGGTGTCTGCAACAGCATCGGCAAGCATCCGCCCATCGGACTTACACCGTACTGGCTGTAGAGTGCCATGGTTTCCTGCTGTTTCTTCATGGCATCTTCCTGCTTGGGATATTTCTGGTTAATCTTGTCGATGTACGGTTTCAGTACGCGCATCTTGGCCGACGACATGTACGACTTGTAAGTAGCCGGATAAACCAGTGCTTTTACGATAATCGTCATGAGCAGCAGGATAACACCCATGCTGAGTCCCAGTCCCGACAACCAGTCGAACAAGTTGATGGTGAACCAGCGGTTGATCCATCGGATGATAGGCCATCCCAGATAAACCAGGTCTTCCAGTTCAGGATCCTTGTCTGCAAAGCTGAGCTTGTTTGTAGCAATCAGCGTCTTGAAGTGGTTCGGTCCCAGGTAGAACTGGAAGTTGGAAGCTTCCTTGCCTGTCGGGTCGAACGGTGTCTTCATTGTAGCCGAGTAATTCTTCAGGTATCCGCTTCCGTTCTGCAAAGGAGTAGAAGAGAGGGTAGTCTGCTCGAAATTCTTTTCGGCCAGGAATACACATGAGAAGTACTGGTTCTTGAATGCAATCCATTCCAGCTGTTCTTCTACGTTCTTCTTTTCTTCACTGGTTTCGCTCAGGTAATCGAAGCTTTCGTCAACCGGCTTATACGTCAGCGAGGTATAACGCTGTTCGAAGTTGAAACCTTTCTCCATCTGGCGTACACGCTGCTTCCAGTCGATGCTGATAGTGTTTTGAGAAGGTGAGAAGAAGTTCTTCATACCCTCTGCCTGTACGGTCAGATTTACCAGATACGAATTAGGAGCCAGGCTGTACTTAAAGTCGATGTGCGCACCGTTTGCAGCCTGCAGCGTCATAGTTACGGTACTGTCGGTGACATTGGTAGGTTGGAAGAACATTTCTTCCGTCATGATGTTTTCCGACTTGCCTTCAAAAGCAAAATTGATGCGTGAATCGGTCTGGTCGAAAAGAACCAGCGGTTGTTTTTTCTGGTCGTTGTACTCTTTCAGTGTAGCCGAAGCGATACGGCCTCCCTTGTTCGAAAAAGTAACCTTAACCAAATCATTCTCCAGAGTGGTGAACTCTTCTGTTCCTTTAGCATTTTGATAGAAAAGCGAAGTCGAGTCCAGTTCGAAAGCTTTCTGCTGCGCATCTGCAGCCGCCTTTTCCTGTCGTGCTTTTTCTACCAGAGCAGCCGTCTGAATAGAATCCTGTTCACGTTGGGCACGGGCAATTTCTTCCTGACTGGGACGGTTGTAGATGCTGAATCCTACTACAACCGCACCGATCAGGATAAAACCCACTAATGTGTTTTTGTCCATTTCGTTTTCTTTACTATATTAAAAACTATTATTTGTCAATAGCAGCTTTGATGAACGACAGGAACAATGGGTGTGGTTTCAATACAGTACTGCTGTATTCTGGATGGAACTGTGTACCGATGTACCATTTCAGGGTCGGAATTTCTACAATTTCTACCAGATCCGATTCCGGATTGATACCTACACACTTCATACCTGCTTTTTCAAATTCCTGTTTATAGTCGTTGTTGAATTCGTAGCGGTGACGGTGACGTTCCTGGATGTGTTCAGCTTTATAAGCTTCGAAAGTCTTGCTTCCCTGAGCTACCACACATTCATAAGCGCCCAGACGCATTGTACCACCCATGTTGGTGATAGACTTCTGCTCTTCCATGATGTCGATTACATTGTGCGGAGTCTTTTCGTCCATTTCACGGCTGTTGGCATCTTCGTATCCCAGTACGTTACGGGCAAACTCAATAGCCATGCACTGCATACCCAGACAGATACCGAATGTCGGGATGTTGTGTGTACGGCAGTACTTGGTAGCTACAAATTTACCTTCGATACCGCGCTGACCGAATCCCGGGCAGATGATAATACCATCCATACCTTTGATAGCTTCTGCAACGTTCTCGTCAGTCAGTTTCTCACTGTTGATGAAGTGGATTTCTGCTTTACGGTCGTTGTAAGTAGCTGCGTGCGACAAAGCTTCGTGAATAGATTTGTAGGCATCCTGCAAGTCGTATTTACCAACCAGACCGATTTTAACCTTTTCGGTAGCATTGTTACGACGGTTCAGGAAGTCTCTCCACGGGCCCAGTGTCGGAGTTTCGCCAACTGGAAGTCCCATCTTTTCAAGAATTGTCTTGTCCAATCCCTGTTCCTGCATACGCAAAGGCACTTCGTAGATAGAAGGCATGTCTTTTGACTGGATAACGGCGCTTTCGTCTACGTTACAGAACAGAGCCACCTTCTTTTTCAGTCCGGTACTCAATTCATGTTCCGTACGCAGTACCAGAATATCCGGCTGGATACCTACCGACTGCAATTCCTTAACAGAGTGCTGGGTAGGTTTGGTCTTCAGCTCACCGGCTGCAGCCAAATAAGGTACATAAGTAAGGTGTACGCACAAAGCATTTTTGCCCAGTTCCCATTTCAGCTGACGAATACTTTCCAAGTAAGGCAAAGATTCGATGTCGCCTACTGTACCACCGATTTCAGTAATCACAAAATCAAATTTGTTCTTGTTACCCAGCAATTTTACATTGCGTTTGATTTCGTCTGTGATGTGTGGGATAATCTGGATAGTCTTACCTAAATAATCACCCCGGCGTTCCTTGTCAATTACGCTTTTGTAGATACGTCCGGTTGTGATGTTGTTGGCTTTGGTTGTCTGGATACCCAGGAAACGTTCGTAATGTCCCAAGTCAAGGTCAGCTTCATGACCGTCCACTGTTACGTAGCACTCGCCGTGCTCGTATGGGTTCAGTGTACCCGGGTCAATGTTGATGTACGGATCGAATTTCTGGATAGTAACGTTGTAGCCTCTGGCCTGCAATAGTTTACCGATAGATGATGAAATAATACCTTTACCTAATGAAGAGGCAACACCACCTGTTACGAAAATGTACTTAGTTTCTGCCACAATAAAATATTTTTTAAATTAATTTTTCTAGAACACGATTATTCTAAGTTGCAAAATTAGGAAAAAAATGCGATACAATCACGTTAAAAATGAAAAATCATACGCAATGCATGCTGTTTGCCCGGTCTTTGGTCTGTTATTATGTTTTTAGATACTATTTTTAAGCTTTTCGAATGGGGCAATAAAAAAATAATGTACTTTTGCGAGACTAAACTTATTCGATCTTAAAAAGATGAAAACAAAAGCAGGTATTTCTTTATTACTGGCTATGATGGGACCGGCCCTTTTTGCGCAGACTCCCGTCACCAACACCAAACGTTCTGTTGAAATGACCGATACGTTGACTATGGCCGATTTGATGGAACTGTTGGATACCATTCCTACTCCTGATGCTTCGGCCATGCCTGATACGGCTCCGGACAGACAGGTTATTCCTTCGGACAGTATAATTATGGAAAATTATTCAATGGAGCAATTGTTGCAACAGTTGGAAAAAGACTCGATTGCCGTAGACTCAATTGCTGCAGACAGTCTCCGTATCCGACAGGCTATGCCGACTGATTCTTTGGGCAAAGGTTCGCAGCCTAAAGATACGGTAATAACCAAACTTGTACCGGCCAAAAAAGTAACCCCGAAAGTAAACCCTGTAGTGACCCGTTTCAACAATGAGATGGCCCGGCTGCATGCTTCCTATTTTGCTTATTTCAAAATATGGGACAATATTTATTTGCCAGCTCCACCGGTGCGTCCCAAGGCCGATTACTACAAGCTTTGCGTGCCCGCTACCTTTTATAATAGTATATATGAAGAATTTTATGGCTTGAACTTTACTCCATCTGCTCCTTATAGCGCGACTACAGGTATGGATGTTATCGAGGAAATGTCTCCATGTCCCGATGTAGAACAGAGTAAGAAGATTGACAAGGCTATTAACAAGCAGCTGTTGAGCTTTTACATCGATTATCCTGATTTAGTGCAGAAGAACGAAGACCAGCTGAAAGATATGAAACCGCTTGGCGAAGTTATCGTGCAGAAACAGCAGGATAATGTGAAGGAGTATATCAAATCGACGCATACCCTTGACCGTGTAGTCGAGAAAGATTTGCTGGTGGTTAAGCCAAACTTCTGGACAACCGTAGGTAACGGTTATCTGCAGTTCTCGCAGACCCATATCTCCAAGAACTGGTATAAGGGTGGTGAAAGCTCGAATGCGCTGGCTTCGGGTTTGGTGCTGCAAGCCAATTATGACGACAAACAGCGGGTTCAGTTTGAAAATAAACTGGAATGGAAGTTGGGCTTTATTTCTACCCCTTCGGATACCGTTCATCAGTATCGCCCTAATACCGACCTCTTGCGTCTGACGTCAAAGCTCGGTTATAAGGCTATCACAAACTGGTATTATACGCTGTCGGCGGAATTTAAGACGCAGCTGTTCTCTCAGTTTGAAACAAATACAGATAACGTGGTATCTGCTTTCTTCTCTCCTGCAGAGTTCAATGCCGGTCTCGGTATGGACTATAAGCTTATACTGGATGAGAGACTCAACCTTTCAGTCCTGATGAACCCAGTCAACTACACCTTGTACAGTGTGGCCAGTGACCGTGTCGATCCGACGAAGTTCAATATCAAGGCAGGACATAAGCGTGAGTATTTCTGGGGTTCGAAAGTAGAAGCTACTTTGAAATGGCGTCTTATGACCGCTATCTTGTGGGAATCGCGGTTTACGTATAACACCAACTATAAGATGGCTTTGTCTGAATGGGAAAACACCTTTACCTTCAGCTTCAACCGTTACTGGTCGGCCAAGCTATTTGTACACGGCAGATTTGATGACAGTGTTCCCCGTGTAGAAGACCGCAGTTATTTCCAGTTGCAGGAAACACTCAGTCTTGGTTTGAACTATATCTGGTAAGTAAAACGCAACTTATATAAAACTGAAAGAGGTTGTTCCGGTATGCGCACGATGCTCCGGAACAACCTCTTTTGTTTGGGGTGAATACGGTTTTGTTGGAATACGAAAAATCCCTTATTTCTGTTGGCATCAGACTGATTACAGAAATAAGGGATTTAAAGTTAAGCCGGAAGTTATTATCTCATCCGACCTTGCGAATACACATATCTTATTTTATATTTTCCAGCAGAATCTGCACAATTCTTTCGGATGTTCTGCCGTCCCAACGCTCGGGCAGTTCACTTGGTTGCCATTCGTCATTCATCATGCGGTCCATAGCAGCTTTCAGCGCTGTAGGATCTTCGCCTACCAGTGCATTGGTTCCTACGGTTGCTGTTTCAGCATGTTCGGTATATGTGTTCAGAGTAATACAAGGAATTCCTAGGAAAGTTGCTTCTTCAGCAATATTACCCGAATCTGTTACAATACCGAAAGCATTTTTCTCCAGATAGCCAAACGACAGGTAAGGCTGTGAAGGAAGCATGAACAATCTGTCTGATGCTAACTGAAGTGAACGTATTTTCTTCTCTACATAACTGTGTGCAGGACACACTACAGGCATGTTGCGTTTATTGTTCAGGATGGTAGAAACCAGTTCTTTCAGCTTCAAGGTTTCATCAAGTAGCTTGTGGCGGTTCAAGGTCAGCAGGATGTAGTTTTTCTCCTGCAATCCCAATATCTTGAAAATAACCGGCTTCACGAAACGGTGCAGGTTATTGCGTAAATTATCTATCAGAATATTTCCTACGAAATAAACTTTGTTCTGTTCCGTTCCGGTAAGATTCAAGTTACGGTTGGCATCCATACCTGCTGTAAACAGGAAATCAGACAGCCCGTCGGTAATCATACGGTTGACTTCCTTAGGCATATCCATGTCGAATGAGCGGATACCTGCTACCAGATGCGCAATTTTTACACCTTTCTTTTTGGCTACGATAGAGCAGGCCATAGTAGGTGTAAAATCGTCTACTACCACTACCAGGTCGGCAGGATTGGTAGACAGCTCTTCCGAGAACCGGACCAGGATTCCGGCAGTACGTTCAAAGAAATTCTTGCTGTCAATCCCCAGGTAAACTTGTGGCGGATTGATACCCAGCTCGGTGAAAAGAGTGGGCTCAAGGCCTTGGTCGCTACTTGCTCCTGTATATACCAGACGTGCCGAAATAGGATGTCCGGCTTGTGTAGCCGCATTTATGGCTCGCATGAGGGGAGCAATCTTCATGAAATTAGGGCGTGCACCTGCTATAATTGTTATCTTCATTTTCTTTGAGAATATTTTCTAGGCAAATGTATATAAATTATTTGCAAAAATTTGTTACTTTGCAAAATAAAAAACACAATGCCAACTTTTGTACAAATTCTGGACTTTATCGGAACCTTTGCTTTTGCTATAAGCGGTATCCGTCTGGCTTCGGCCAAACGCTTCGACTGGTTCGGAGCCTATGTGGTAGGTCTGGCCACTGCTATCGGTGGCGGAACGATTCGTGATGTATTGCTGGATGTAACCCCTGCGTGGATGACCGACCCGATATATTTGATATGTACCGCCTTCGCACTGTTTTGGGTGATTGTTTTCGGGAAGTATCTGATTCACCTTAATAATACCTTCTTTATATTCGACAGCATTGGTCTGGCATTGTTTACCGTAGTAGGTTTCGACAGAAGTATTGCTGCGGGTTTTCCTTTTTGGGTAGCAATTATCATGGGTAGTATAACCGGTGCAGCCGGAGGTGTGATTCGTGATGTATTTATCAATGAGATTCCACTTATTTTCCGAAAGGAAATCTATGCGATGGCTTGCGTGATAGGCGGACTGGTTTACTGGTTCTGTTCGCTGGGAGGCATGGAAACTTACCTTTCGCAGATTTTAGCTGGTCTGACTGTTTTTGTGGTCCGTGTACTGGCTGTGAAATATCAGATTTGTCTGCCAGTGCTGAAAGGCGATGAAGATGCAAATCATGATTAATTAAAAAAAAGGTATTGACCTTACAATACAACTTCGGGGTTATATCATCCTTACGCGAAAAGATGATATAACCCCGAAATTTTTTATGATAATTGTTTGGAGTTGGCTACGAACGTCAATGCTTCCCGGCATGCCTGAGTGATGTAATTCCAGTCTTCCTCCAAAATTTTACTCTTTGGGAAAAGTTTTGACCCCATACCTACACAAAACACACCGGCCTTCATCCATGATGCGATATTCTCCTGAGTCGGTTCTACGCCTCCCGTAACCATGAGTTTGGACCAAGGCATAGGGGCCAGCAGACCTTTGACCAGTTTGGTCCCCAGCACATCACCCGGGAATATTTTACAGACATCGCATCCTGCTTCTTGCGCATATCCTACTTCTGTGACACTTCCGCATCCTGGAATGTACGGCACTAAGCGTCTGTTGCAGGTCTTGGCTATCTTGGGGTTGAAAAGTGGACCTACGATAAAGCTTGCACCCGACTGAATATACAGTGCAGCAGTGGCAGCATCTACGATGGAGCCTGCACCTACAGCCATTTCAGGACATTCGCGGATTGCATATTTTACAATTTCGGCAAAGACTTCGTGTGCAAAATCACCTCTGTTGGTAAACTCGAATGCCCGTACACCTCCTTCGTAGCAAGCTTTCATGACATGCTTTGCCACTTCTGCATTACTATGGTAGAAAACAGGGACTACTCCTGTGGAGCCTATTTTATTTAAAACCGATACCTTATCAAATTTAGCCATCTTATTCTATTTTAAATGAGCCTGTTATCTTTGTACTCTTCCGCTTGCATCACCACCGGTCAGCGCTTTTACTTCTTCTTTCGATACTAGGTTGAAGTCTCCGTTAATGGTATGTTTTAATGCAGATGCCGCAACCGCGAATTCCAAGGCTTCTGCCTGAGTTCTCATGGTAAGAAGCCCGTGGATGATGCCTCCTGAGAATGCATCACCTCCACCTACACGGTCGATGATAGGGGTGATATCATATCTCGGAGATTGCCGGTGTAATACCCGACCAGTGAAACCAGCTGGCGCCTTCCATTATTTTATCAAAATCAAAATCTGTTGCCGATGCTTCTGCAATAGCCGAATGTGCCCGGTCGTAAATCACCTTACTAGGTCGCATGGAAGCCCCTGTTTCCAGATAGTAGATACCTATACGGTCACCTCCTCTGGCAATGTAGTCGGTTTTCACTCCATACTTTCTAAGGGCATTGATAGCAGACTGTCCGATTTCATGTTCAGGCAATTTGCTTACAAAATAGACCTCGTGTCCATAGTTGGCACAGCTGACTGCCACATTTGCTTCTCCACCTCCGAACACGGCGTCGAAACTGTCTGATTGGACGAATCGTTTATTCCCTGGAGTGGAAAGTCTGAGCATTATTTCTCCTAACGTAACTATTTTTTTCATGATGATTTGTTCAGTGTTGATATAAGTTATAAAGTAACTCCTTGTTTGAAAATGGCGATTTCGCGATACGATTTTATCTCATTCTGTACTCTCTTTCCACTGGCTACGCTCAATACATAGTCTATAAAATGCGGAGCAAGAGTTTCCATCGTTTCCGATTCAGCCAGCTGGCCGGCATTAAAGTCTATCCAGTCTTTCTTTCGCTGGTACAGATTAGAGTTGGTCGAGATTTTCATCGTTGGAACAAATGTGCCGAAAGGTGTACCTCTTCCGGTTGTGAAAAGCACCATATGACAGCCCGAGGCTGCAAGTGCGGTACTGGCTACTAGATCGTTCCCCGGAGCACTCAATAAAGTCAGTCCGGTTTCTGAAATCTGTTCACCATACTCCAGCACATCCTGAACGATGGATGAACCTGATTTTTGTGTGCATCCCAAAGACTTTTATTCCAATGTAGATATGCCCCCGGCTTTATTCCCGGGTGAGGGATTCTCGTAAATAGGCTGGTTGTTCCGTAGAAAATAATCCTTGAAATTATTGATCATCTGTACAGTACGTTCGAAAACTCCTGCATCCTTACACCGATTCATCAGCAGTGTTTCCGCACCGAACATTTCAGGCACTTCAGTTAAAACGGTTGAACCTCCCTGAGCGACCAGGTAGTCTGAAAAAATACCCAGCAGCGGGTTGGCTGTTATACCCGACAGGCCATCCGAACCGCCACATTTCAAGCCTACACGTAACTTTCCCATGGGTTGCTCTGTGCGTTTGTCGTGGCTGGTAACCGCATAAATCTGTTCCAGTAATTTCAGACCCTCTTCAAATTCGTTATCTGTTTTTTGGGCTACAAGAAACTTGATACGGTTTTCGTTATACGTGCCCAGTATTTTCCGAAATTCATCCGGCTGATTATTTTCACAGCCCAATCCTACAATCAATACACCTCCTGCATTGGGATGAAGTGCCATGTTCCGCAGAATTTTCCGGGTATTTTCATGGTCGTCACCCAACTGGGAGCAGCCGTAGTTATGTGTAAAAGCTACAATGGCATCGACTCCAGAATATTCGTGACTTGTTTTAAACCGATCAGCCAATTCCAAGGCGATACCGTTCACACATCCGACAGTAGGAATGATCCATATTTCATTGCGTATCCCTACATCACCGTTTTCACGGGCATATCCCATGAATGTGCGGTGCTCGTCTTTATAAACTGGCTTACGGAATTCGGGCGTATACTGATAGTCTGTAATACCGGAAAGGTTGGTGCATATGTTTTTCTCGTTAACCCAATGTCCGGTCGGAATTGCCTGCAGTGTATGTCCGATAGGGAAACCATACTTTATAACGAGGTCACCTTTCTTCAAATCAGTAAGCGCAACCTTGTGGCCTGAAGGAATTTCTTCCTCAAGTGTAATCTGCTTTCCATTTACATCTATTCGAAAGCCTTTGGACAATGTAGCCAGTGTTACGGCTACATTGTCCGATGCATGGATTTGTATATATTTGTTCATGGAAAATTCAGCTATTAGTTTTGACTGATCAGTCTGGAAACCACGTTTAACATGCCTTTATCGGCAATTTCCTCCAGATAACAGGTTAATTTCTCTGTCAAACCCGGAATTGCATTCAGGTTTTCATTCCATACCGATTCCATAGCAAGCACTCCTTGGGCAACTTTCTTCAGCGGTCGGCCATCCCATAAAGCTTTCATTTCATTCAACACCTCTGGAGTATCTTGCGGTGTGTAGCTTACTCCGTCTGGCCGCACTCCACCTTTATAATAAGTAATGATGGCAGCCAGTCCCAGTATCAGTCCTTTTGGCAACTGCTTCTTTCTTTCGAGGTATGTTTTCAGTCCCGGCAAATCTCTTGTCGCAAATTTTGAAAACGAGTTGAGCATGATAGAGGTCAGCTGATGGTCTACATACGGATTGGTGAAGCGTTCCATTACTGCGTCAGCAAAGCGTAGCAGTTCTTCTTTTGGTAAATCCAGTGTTTCCATCAGTTCATCATACATTACCCGATGAATGTATTTGCCAATAACAGCATGTTGGCATGCATCCCTTACGATATTGATGCCCGACAGAAATGCTACTGGCGACAGGACTGTGTGGGGACCGTTCAGCAGAGTGACTTTTCTTTCGTGGTAAGGTTTTTCGGAAGGTACAAACAATACATTCAGACCGGCCCGGCTGGCAGGAAACTCTTCGGCTACAGACTCGGGAGCTTCGATAACCCATAGATGAAATGCCTCTCCCTGTACTACAAGGTTGTCATCATATCCCAGTTGGTTTTTAATGGCTTCTATGTCTTTTTTAGGAAATCCCGGAACAATACGGTCTACCAGTGTGGCATAAACACCACAAGCATTTTCGAACCACTGTTTAAAATCATTACCTAATTCCCATAAATCAATATATTGTAAAATGGTTTCCTTGAGTTTATGTCCGTTCAGGAAAATCAGTTCGCATGGGAAAATGATCAGTCCCTTTGTCATATCACCGTTGAAATGTTTGAAACGATGGTACAACAATTGTGTTAGCTTGCCGGGATACGAGCTGGCCGGCTGATCTTCCAGACGGCATTGAGGATCGAATGCAATTCCTGCTTCTGTCGTATTCGAGATGACAAACCGGATCTCAGGCTGTTCGGCCAAAGACAGGAACTTTTCGAACTCAGAATAAGGATTCAGTCCGCGGCTGATGACATCAATCATTCGGTAGCTGTTGATGTTTTTCCCGTTTTCCAATCCCTGAAGATTGACATGATACAAGCCATCCTGACTGTTCAGCAGGTCTACCATCCCTTTTTCAATGGGTTGTACAACTACTACGTTTCCGTTAAAGTCGGTTTTCTCATTCATATTGGAGATAATCCAGTCGACAAAGGCGCGCAGAAAATTGCCTTCCCCAAACTGGATAACGCGTTCCGGTCTGCTTGTCTTATGTGCAGTGCTGCTATTTAGTTTTTTCATAGGGCTTATTTGAAATTTACAAGGATACGGAATACCTTTCCCGGGTTCTCGGCCCAATCGTGTAAGGCTTGTTCTGCATCTTCTGGGTTTACTATTTTGGAAATCAATTCATCATTGGGACAGTTGCCTTGCTGCAAATAATGAATTACAGCTCTGAAATCTTCTGGAAGTGCATTGCGTGAGCCACGAATGTCCAGTTCTTTTTGTACAAAATATTTAGTCTGGAAGGACACTTCACTTTTAGCGTAGCCAATGCAGACTACCCGTCCGGTAAAGCCGACTTCGTTCACGGCCATTACGTAAGTTACAGGACTTCCCACAGCTTCAATTACTACATCCGGTCCGAATCCCCCTGTAATCTGTTGCAGTCGCTGATGTACATCTTCTGTTTTGGAATTTATAGTATAGGTGGCACCGATACGCTTGGCCAGTTCCAGCTTTTCGTCATCGAGGTCTACAGCAATTACAGTTGCCCCACGCATGTTTGCGCGAATTACAGCTCCCAAGCCAATCATACCGCAACCTATCACCATGACTGTATCAATGTCTGTAATCTGTGCTCTTGAAACAGCATGAAAACCAACACTCATCGGCTCAATCAACGCACAATCGCGTGTGCTGATACCTTCAGCCGGAATTACTTTTTCCCATGGTACGGCGATGTATTCTTTCATAGCTCCATTACGTTGCACCCCTAATGTTTCGTTGTGTTCACAGGCATTTACCCTTCTGTTTCTGCACGAAGCACATTTGCCGCAGTTAGTGTACGGATTAACTGTTACCGTCATTCCTTCATGCAGGTAATCGGGAACACCGTTGCCCACTTTTTCAATGACAGCGCCAATTTCATGACCTGGTATCACCGGCATTTTTACCATCGGGTTTCTTCCCAGATAAGTGTTCAGGTCCGATCCGCAAAAGCCTACATATCTGATGCTTAACAAAACTTCTCCTTCTTGTGGAACAGGAATTTCTAGATCAACCACCTTTACTTTTTGTGGTTCTGTTATCTGTACTGCTTTCATAGCTCTCATATTTATTTAATTATAGTTGTTTTTATTCGGACATATTTTTGATATAAGGCAATACGGGCAAATTCTTAAACCCATAAAAAGCCTTTGCATTTTCACCTAGGAACAATGCTTTCTCCTCATTGCTCAGTTCGTCCGATTTGATAATGAAGTCGTATGACATACGGTAAGTGATGGCAGTGATAGTACGCGGGTAGTCCGATCCCCACATAAGTTTGGTAAAGCCCACTTCATTTGCCGCTTCCCGTATAGCTTTCACAGCCCCTTTAAACGGATAGAACTCATCGTTGAAGAGCCAGGTGATGCCACCCGATTCGATAAAAACATTCGGATGGCGTGCCAGTCTGATTTGTTTCAGCCAGTTGGGATGGGTTACCATGCCAAAGTGGCCTATTGCAATTTTAAGGTGGGGACATTCGCTGATGATTTCCTCCATCTCGCTAACCTGCAAATCTCCGTCAGCGAGGTCAATGGATAATATCATCCTGTTGTCTTCCATCAGATGAAACATGTTAATCATCTCGTCTGACACAAGGGACACTCTTCCTTCGGGAAGTAACAGGCGTTGTGCCGGAATCTTGATGGCTTTGAAATTTCTTCTGACCAGTTCTTGGGCCTGCTCCAGATATCCTGGTTTTCTGAATTCACACATGCCGCAGACCAGAAATCTGTCAGGATATTTTTCAGCAACCTGTTGCAGATAGTCGTTCTGTATTCCGTCAATATATTCCTGGGTTACCACAGCTGCTGCTACCTGCGCATAATCCATATTGGATAGAAACACTTCGGCTCTGTTACAGCCGTCTATCATAAAAGGAGGAAGCATTTGCCTGATTTCCCCCATAAAGAGTGACCGCCCGTTTTTTTCGGTACGGATAATTTTGCCATCCACCTCTGTGTCCTGCTTTAGCCAAAGGTGGGAGTGGGCATCTATAATTGTATAATCCATATGATTCTGTGATTTTAAGAGTTGGCCCAGCTTACACGCATCTGGTCGCCAATGATTTCTTGTACCTTCTTTACCAGTTCCATGTCAATGGGCTCTTCGGCATAGCTGATGTTTTTCAGAATACTTTGCGGATTGGCAGAGCTGAACAGGGTAGTAGGGATGCGAGGGTTGCTGACGGCAAACTGAATAGCCAGTTTTTCTATAGGGTATCCTTGTTCCGTACAATATTTTACAGCTTTTTGGCAAGCCTCAACCAAAGGTTTGGGAGCCGGATGCCATGCCGGAATACCACGTTGAGTCAGCAGACCCATAGAAAGAGGAGAAGCATTGATAACACCGATACCTTTGTCTTCGAAGTAGTCCAGAAAATCTACCAGCTTGTCATCATTCAGTGAGTAGTGGCAGAAATTCAATACACATTCTACCATCCCAGCTTCGGTGTGGTCAATTACCCATTTCAGGTTTTCCAGCTGCAGGTCGGTGATACCTACATGGCCTACGATACCTTTACGCTTCAGCTCAACTAAAGCGGGAAGTGTCTCGTCTACGACTTGTTGCAGGTCTGCAAATTCGATGTCATGAACATTTATCAAATCTATGTAATCAACATGAAGTCTTTCCATGCTTTCGTATACACTTTCTGTAGCTCTTTTAGCAGAATAATCCCATGTGTTTACACCGTTTGCACCGTATCTTCCCACTTTTGTAGAGAGCAGGAATTTATTTCTTGGAACATCCTTTAGCGCTTTTCCCAATACGGTTTCTGCTTTATAGTGGCCATAATAAGGCGATACATCAATAAAATTTAATCCATTATCAATGGCTGTAAATACGGCTTGAATAGCATCCTCTTCGCGTACAGAATGAAATACTCCGCCCAGAGAGGATGCACCAAAACTTAAAAACAGGAACTTTCATTCCGGTTTTTTCTAATTCGCGATATTTCATGTATGATTTTTTTTAGGTTATATATTCTTTTAATCGTACAGATAGAACATGCGTTCCATCATTTTCCATTTTTCATCTGATGAAGCTTTTTGGGCACATTGTTGGAACCGTGCCACATACTCTTCCCATTCGGCTTGACGTGGGAGAGTAGCCAGTTTGTTCATGGCGGTTTCCCAATCAAAATCAGCCGGAGTTTCTACAATCATGAACAGTTGGTTGCCAGATATGTATATTTCCATTTCCAGAATGCCGACTTCACGTATCCCTGCCCTGATTTCAGGCCAGGCTTTTTCTTTACTGTGAACGCGGCAATAGGCTTCTATCAGTTCTTTATCATCTTTTAAATTGAGTGCTTGGCAATATCTTTTAGTGGGTCCTGAGAATTTCTTGACCTCGTATCCTTGTGTATTCATAGTGATAGTTTTTTTAGTTTTATCTGTATAATATATCAAAATCGGATATATTTTAAGAAGAATGCATGAGTGTCAAAGGCAGAAAAAAATGATTGTTTTCCTATGTAATATTGATTAAGACATCCTAGACTCACGTCTATAAAGTTAGTATTGATTCGATTTTTCAAGTATGGACAGTCATGTTAGCCTATCTGTCCCCTTTGTGTAGCCATTTTTTTCTGCTCTTTGACCTATGCATTTCTAACTGTTTAATCAGTATGAACCATTGGTGCATCCACCATTTCATTTTCGAGCTGCGAACCCGCCATTTTGTCGAAAGTAATTTTAAATGTATAAGCGAATGCACACGGTTTATTTTTTGGGAATGATAATTTCAGTCCCTCATCAGTTGCTTTCCAATTGATTTTTTCATCTGACCCCAGCATTGAAATGTTCGAAATTTTCGAATCTCCCAATCCCAACTTGTCCAATGAATGAATCAAAACATCTTTGTCCGACCAGTTCAGTGCGATAGCATACAATGTATTTCCTTTAGTAGTGAAACGTATATCCTGAGCTGTGTAGGCTGTAGCTGTATTATCAGAGAAGGAACCGGAAGTCGATTTTGTACTACCTTCTCCAGATTTGACCCATGGACGCGAGCTGTAAATAGCCTCACCGTTTACTTTCAACCATTCACCGATAGCTAACAGGATATTTTTCTGTTCTTCAGTAATGGTTCCGTCGGCACGAGGGCCAATATTGAGCAGTAAGTTTCCGTTCTTGCTCACGATGTCGATTAAATCGTGGACAATCTGTTCCGGTGTCTTATTTTCTTCGCCTTCAATGTAGGCCCATGATTTTTTACCAACAGAAGTATCTGTCTGCCATGGATATTTGCGGATTTTATCCAGCTTGCCACGCTCTACATCACCAACCTGTACATTGGTAGGATAACCTTCTTTGGTATTAACGACCACACCCTTTCCCCAATCGAGTGCATTGTTGTAATAATAAGCCATAAACTTATTGAAGTAAGGCTGGATAGTTTTATTGCCTACTGTCCAGTCAAACCAGATAAGTTGTGGCTGGTATTTGTCTATCAGCTCTTTGGTATGAGCCAGTAAGTCCAAACCTACCTCGTCATTATACTTGTCTCTTTCCGGCAGACGGAAACCATAAATAGATAGTGTAGAGTCCTGTACGTCAGAGGGGAAAAGCATACCACCGTTGTAAAACCAGGCATTCTCCAGTCGGTGACTTGAAAGCCCGAATACCAGTCCTGCTTTTTCTGCTTCAGTTTTCAGCAGACCGATGATATCTTTTTTCGGTCCCATTTTTACAGCATTCCATGGATTGCGGCTACTGTTGTACATTGCAAATCCGTCGTGATGCTCAGTAACCGGAACAATGTACTTCGCTCCTGCAACCTTGAAAATAGAAACCCATTCATGTGCATCAAATTTTTCTGCTTTGAAAAGTGGAATAAAGTCTTTATATCCGAACTCGGTGTGTTTACCGTATTTTTCTAAATGATGCTTGTACTCTTCGGAATCCTGTATATACATGTTTCGGGCATACCATTCGTTTCCAAATGCCGGCACAGAGTATACACCCCAATGGATGAAGATACCGAACTTTGCATCTGTAAACCAGTCCGGACATTTATAGTTTGCTGCCAGATTTTCCCAATTATCCTGAAATACAGCAGTGCCTTTAGGCGATGTTACAGAGAGGATATCATCGTCGGACGATGAAGCCGATGGCTTGCACGATGAAAGCAATGCCATTGCAGATAAGATTAGTAAGGTTGCTTTATTCTTCATAGTGATTCTCTTTGTTCTGATGCAAAGGAAGCACTATTCTTGCACGAATTCTTAAACAAAACAGCTTATAGATAATACAATATCGATATTTGGTCGCTTTTGTCAGTTCTTTACTGAATTTTTCTGCATTTTGGTATTTAATGTGCTTTGTTCATTTTTGTATTCCAAAGGCGTACAACCAACGAAACTTTTAAAAACCCGGTTAAAGTACGATACATTATTGAACGATAAAGCATAGGCTATATCTTTTACAGACAGGTTGCCGGAGAATAACATAATCTGAGCTTTTTCAATCTTTTTCTGATTGATGTATTTTACGGGAGTCATTTTCATCTCTTTCTTGAAGAGCCTTATATAGTGGTCTTTCGAAAGACATGAAATTTGAGCCAGTGTATCCAGGCTTATTTCCTTGTCCAGTTTTTTTCTTATAAATCGTATACTTTTCCATATGCGGGTATCGGTTATTTCATACATGTGCTGGGCATGTTTCAGAAACCGTGATAAAATCTGCAAAAGTATACCTTGAGTTTCGAACGTTTCGGATGGTTGCAAGAGTAAGTTGCGGCGGATGCTTTGCATCAGTGTTTGAGGGTTATCATAATCTGAGGGATTGTATTCTTTCAATTGTCTTTCCGGATTGATTTCCATCAGCCGCTCTACCAAATAAGCATCGGATGCAGAAGCATCGATTCAGTAGGATAGATAAAATCTTCCAGTATTCGCTTTACGACTTGTTGGGGTTCGTATATATGGATGTAGTATAAAGAGAAATGTCCGCTACATTCGTAACTGTGAAAAGTAAAGGGAGGAATAATGTACAGATGATTAGGCAATAAAGTTTGTATCTTATTAGGGAGATGCAGTTTTGCAGTACCTTCCTTTACAAGATAAATGCGTGCAAACGGACTGCTTATTCGCTGATAGTTCCAGTCGCCATGGTGTATGGCATACCCTATGTTCAATAAGATAAAGCCTATATTTACCTGTTCCATTTCTGTATCAGTCTTAGGTTAACTTTTTGTAAAAAAATCTCCCCAAAGGATCGTTTTCTTACTTGTATCCTATTGGGGAGAACGTAAATAAGTTACTGCAATGTACCGTTTTCGGCCTGCTGGATCATCTGCTGGCTGGCATACATATATACTTCTACACGGCGGTTTTGTTCCTGTCCGGCTTTGGTATCGTTGCTGGCTACCGGATTGGCTTCACCGAATCCTTCAACCGACTTGATTTGAGTTCCGTTTACACCACATTGCATCAGGTAAGTTGATACACTTTGAGCACGCATCTGTGACAGTTCCAGGTTTTTCTGCTGGCTCTGGGCTACTGTGCTGTTTCTCCATCCCTGATTATCAGTGTAACCCTGAATAGCAACATCCATATCAGGATTTTGTTTCAATACGTTGTTTGCAAATTTGCTTAATGATGATTTTGCAGAGTTGCTCAATGTAGAACTTCCGGTAGTGAAAAGAATACCCGAGTCAAAAGTAACTTTTACAGCCTGTAAACCGTTGTTGTCTGTTACCTGTTCAACTTGAGCACCTTCAACTTGCTGTGCCTGTTCGGCAGCCTTGTCCATCTTCTTACCAATCAGTACACCGGCACCTGTACCTACAGCAGCACCTACAGCAGCAC
>CAJKDC010000040.1 GCA_905198575.1 uncultured Bacteroides sp.
AGTAAGTTACATACGAATATAAGAGCGGGGGATTTTTCTTTTTAGAGGAAAGGTACAAATTTAGTTTTACTGTATCAACACGTAATTTCAGCCAAGCCGATCGTTGACGAGCCGATGGACGCTTATTCCTCCGCAAACCAAGATTATAACTCCCCAGGTCTGCCATTGCAATTGACCTAAGACAGTAACCAAATCGGCATTAATCAGGGCCTGTCTCAAAGCATTTCCCAGCAAGTGAAAACCATCGAACAGGATGAACAGCAGGATGCACAGAACAGCACTGACAAGATTCAGCAGCCGGGCAATGTCGACAATTGAGTCCGGCAGGTTCCGCATGACCCGTGCTGTAAATCCATTGTCAGGAATGTCAGCCTTTCCTGTATCCAGGAATTTTCTAATCAAATCGTCATTCTTATCTGTCATAGCCATTTTGTTTTAAATAGTTTGCCAACTTTTCCTTTCCTCGAAAAAGATATGATTTAACACTTCCGGACGGGAATCCGGTTATCAACGCTATTTTTTCTATCGGAAGGTCTTCCAGATAAAATAGCGTGATGCAAGTCCGTTCGTTTTCTTTCAGTTGTGCCAAGCCGGTGTATATGTCGATTTTCTCGCCTACAGCTGCTTGTTCCACATGCATTTGTGCATCTACCTGATAAGATTCCAGTTCGGCATATTCTTTCTGCCCACGAATATAATCATAAAAAACATTATAAGCAATACGGTAAAGCCATGTATTAAAAGAAGATAACCCTTTAAATGAGGAAAGGCTGGTATATGCTTTTATAAATGTTTCCTGGGCTAAATCGTCACTGAGAGCAGCATTTCCCAAGGTCTGGTGAAGAAAGAAACGCCGCACTGCCGACTGATATTTCCGAACCAGTGTATCGTATGCACGTTTATTTTTAAAAACAACGACTTGCGCAACCAATGCTATGTCGTTTATTTGACTCATCAGTCATTTACTTTTGATTAGTATCTGGATTACTGTTCTCTTGGGGTGCATCTTCTTTTTTGTCATCCGATGCCTGGTACGACACAGAATTGCCAGTATCACCTGCATCTCGGGAACCTCTGGAAATAATAACCTGACTGACTCCTGTACAGAATATAATAAAGCCGATTGCTGCTATTCCGGCAGTCTCTGTCAGTATATACAGGAAGACCATCATCGCCACTCCGGTACAGATATTGCGGATTCCTTTTTCCCAAACCATATTTCTGTAGATCTGATTGGCCGATTGCTTGGCATGCAGATATTCCTTACCTCCCAGATAATCCAAATTAACTGGTTTTCCAGCAGCAATGGATTCGGAAATGATGCGCATCCTTTCTTTATTCTGTTTATAGCGAATCCAGATGATGAAAATTATGAGAACTGTTATTGCAATAATAAACAACCCGCCTATAATGAAGGGACCGACCAGCGCAGAAGTGACATTTTCAATCGAGTTTTCAACAATCTCATCCAGATTATCAAAATCTCCTGTTTGATAGGTAAAGGTTACCGATTCTTCTAAAGAATCTGTATCAGCATCCGCTCCTACGATTTGACTGGTTACAACCGTATCTCCATCAGAAGTGATTGCATTAGTAACTGAATTTTGAGCTGCGCCATTCAGTGCAAAACCTAAAAATAATAATACTAAAATTTGAGTAAGCTTTTTCATATGTTTTTTCTTTTTTGATTTCTATTTATTAGACGGTGCATATATAGCAATAAGTTGCAATCGGATAAAAAAAATTGGAGCTAAAAACGATTTATTGTAATTTTGTCGAAAAATATTCATCTATCATGAACTTACCCTCAGCTTTTAAAGAACGGACTAGCCGACTGCTCGGCGAATCAGCGTACGAAGCCTTGGAAACGGCACTGCAAAGTGAGGCGCCAACCAGCATTCGTATCAATACTGCAAAGTGGAAAGGAATCCTCAAATCAGAAAAATCAGTACCATGGTGCGAACATGGTTATTATCTATCAACCCGACCAGCTTTCACATTCGATCCTCTTTTTCATGCCGGATGTTACTACGTGCAAGAGGCGGCTTCAATGTTTTTGGCTCAAGCCATGAAACAGTATGTGACATCTCCGGTTATCATGCTGGATTTATGTGCTGCACCGGGTGGAAAATCTACTCTTGCCCGCTCTATTCTTCCTGAAGGAAGTCTGCTTGTATCAAACGAAATTATCAAGAACCGCTCACAAATTCTGGCTGAAAATATCATTAAATGGGGAGGTGACGCTGCAACCATTGTAACAAACAACGATTCAGCCGACTTTACAAGTTTCAGCCATCTTTTTGACATAATACTTACGGATGTGCCGTGTTCCGGTGAAGGAATGTTTCGCAAAGATGCTAATGCCATAACAGAGTGGAGCGAAGCAAACGTTGAGCTATGCTGGAAAAGACAACGTGAAATCATCCGCAACATTTGGCCAACTCTGAAGTCGGATGGTATACTGATTTACAGTACTTGTACCTACAACAGAGAGGAAAACGAGGATAATGTTATGTGGATTTGCAACGAATTAAGTGCTGAAGTTCTGGAAGTCTCAACCAATTCTGAATGGAACATTACAGGAAGCCAGACTGAAGCTAATATTCCTGTATACAGATTCCTGCCTCACAAGACACAAGGAGAAGGCTTGTTCATGGCTGTATTGCGGAAGAAAGAAGAAAGCAATGATAACGAATCAGATGATATATATAATAACGAAAATACTAAATCAAAGAAAAAATCACCTAAAGGCAAAGAAACCAACACCATTCCGGCTAACGTAAAAAACTGGATAAGGAACAATGATTTGTACGAATGGGAATTATCAAACAATAAAATTTACGCATTTCCCAAACTGTTCTATAATGAATATATAAAACTCAAACAAAAACTGAGAATTGTACATGTCGGTATTGAAGTAGCGGAAATAAAAGGGAAAGATTGCATCCCAGCACACAACTTGGCAATGAGTCATGCAAGTGAATTGACTGACTTCCCGCAAGCTGAACTCACTTACGAACAAGCAATCGCTTTTTTACGAAAAGAAGCACTAAGCCTTGATCCTGAAACACCCAAAGGTTATGTTGTTGTTACTTACCAAAACCAGCCTCTTGGATTTGTAAAGAACATAGGCAACAGAGCTAATAATTTATATCCACAAGAATGGAAGATACGGAGTGGATACCTGCCGGGAAACAATATACAACTGAATTTTTCTACTGAATAAAGACCAAGAAAAAAGGCTACCCCAATGAGGTAGCCTTTTTATTTTATCTCATCAACTATTACTGACGCTGAGTAGCTGAATAGTTAATTTTCAATGCATAAGCCTGACGAAGAGCCTGCTTAACTTCAGTAACGATACCCATTTTTGTATCAGCATCAACTTTCAAAGACACTGTCATAAATGGTTTATCTTCCTCTTTCATATTTTCACGTTCCTGATAAATGTAGTCCTGAACTTCAGATGATTCAGCAAATTTATCATTCAACTGAATACGGTCTGTAGAACCCATTTTTTTCTGGAACTCTGGCAATGGTTTACCAATATAAATGAAAGATACCAAAGATTTCTTTTCAAGCTTCTCCAATTCAGTAGCCTGAGGTACTTTGAACTGAACCTTCAATGTAACTTCACGCATGGTTGTTACAATCATGAAGAAGAACAACATGGTAAAGATAAGGTCAGGCAAAGAAGAAGTATTCAACTCCGGCATGCCACGCTTACCTGTCTTATTAAATTTTCCCATAATTATTTTCCTCCATATTTTTTAGGTTCAGCCTCAGAAATCTTCTGCGGATAATATTCATTGATTGCTTTCTTTTCATCTTCAGAACATTCAGCATAATCTTTGCCGAATTTAGAGTTAGCCAACTCATTACGCAATTCGTTATAAGCAGCTACCAATTCGTTCTGAACCTGAATATAAGCATTATAGCTGGTACCAACGTCGTTCTGTACAGAAATTACATGCTTTTCAGTGATCATCACTTCGCCAAACATAGGAATGTTCTTCTTATGTTTTTCCGGCATATTAGGATCATCATTCGGATTCACAATAAATTCTTTTGCCTTTGCTCTCAATTGCTTAATATCAAACCCAACTTCACCGTTAACCATCAACTGGTCATCTTTGTTCAGTTTGACAGCAAGTACATTTCGTTCCTTAACAATAATATCATCTTGTTTCTGCTCCTGATTTTCAGGTGGAGGCGGCAGACGTCTAGCCAAACCGCGGTCAGTATCCATTGATGTTGTAATAAGGAAGAAAATAAGCAACATAAAGGCAATATCCGCCGTAGAACTTGAGTTAATTCCAGGGACCGATTTTTTCTTTCTTGCCATTTTACTTACTCCTGTTTTAATTATTAAACTTCAATGATATGATATTATCTTTTAAAAATACCAGACAAGTTAATCAAAGTACCGATAGCTGCAATTCCAAACAATACGTAAGTAGAATAGATCAACATATCAGAAACTTTCAACAGTGTTACGTCTGAATATAAAGTTCCATCAGCCAGCAATACGCTTTCAGAAGAACCGATATTATAAGTAACAATCAGGAGAACTACCAAAAGAATTACTCCCAGCAAAGATTTCAAAGCACTCTTTGCATTGTCTCTCAATGCAGCACCAAACTGAGCGATAGCTGCAATCAGAGTAGCAGCAACTGTGATACCGAACATTGCATACATCAAGTAAATCAATGTTTCAGTATGTTCAGGTGCATTGTACTCACCTACAGGATTAGTGTATCCTACGCCGTAGAACAAGCCCAGCACAACCAAGATCAGTGCAAAGCATACATACAAAGCGTAGTAAGATACTTTATATGATAATTTAGCCATTGTTCAAATTATTTTTTGTATTTCAAGTTGTATTTCATGATCATATCCAGCAAAGTGATAGAAGAATCTTCCATCTGGCTAGTAATAGCTTCAATCTTAGAAAGGATGTAGTTATAGAATACCTGAAGAATCAATGCTACAACCAAACCGAAGATAGTAGTAATCAAAGCCACTTTCATACCGCCTGCTACAACTGTCGGAGAAATATCACCTGCCTGTTGGATTTTATCGAACGCCATAACCATACCGATTACAGTACCCAAGAATCCCAAAGACGGAGCCATTGCGATGAACAGTGTAATCCAAGAACATCCTTTTTCAAGGTAACCAGCCTGAACACCACCGTAAGATACTACAGAACGTTCAACAACATCCAAACCTTCGTCAATTCTCATAAGACCCTGGTAGCAGATAGAAGCAACAGGACCACGAGTGTTACGACAAATGTCTTTAGCACCTTCTACATCACCTTTTTCCAAAGCAGCTTCAACAGATGCCATCAACTTTTTAGTGTTAACTTCAGCAAGACTCAAATAAATGATACGTTCGATACAGAAAGCCAAACCAAGTACCAATGCGATAGCTACCAATGACATGAAGCTAGCGTCACCTTCGATAAACTTAGTTTTTAACTCTTTGTGAAGACCACCTTCTTCAACTGCTGCTGTTGCTACTTCTTCGGTCTGAGCAGGAGCTGTTGAATCCTGAGCTGTAGCTGTCTGAGTCATTCCAAATGAGAGAACTCCCATCACTGCAAGAATTGCAAATAACTTTTTCATTGTGTGTCTAATTTTTTAAGATTAATTAATTAATAGTTATAAATTGTTTTATTTTTCTTCAACTACAATGTAGCGGAGAGAACGGGATTCGAACCCGTGATACGCTTTTGGCGTATACACGCTTTCCAGGCGTGCCTCTTCAACCACTCGAGCACCTCTCCTCTTTATGGGGAAAACCGCTTCTTTTAAATTTGAGCGCAAATTACAAATAAAATATCGAACTGCAAGCGATTTATGCCACAAATGTATTCTTTTTTTTCGTCTTATAAAGCAGAACTCCCTCAAAAGTTGCTTTTACAATGCAAATTTAATAAACTTTATAAACCTACCTAATGATTTGGAACACTTTTAGTGCATTTTTTGCTGTTTTTTCTTCAATTTCCTCAATTTTCACCGAATAAATTCCAGAAAGCACCTCTGCAATACGAGTCAGATAAGCACTTTCATTCCTTTTTCCCCGAAAAGGAACCGGCGCCAGATAAGGCGAATCTGTTTCCAGCACCAGTCTTTCCAGCGGAATATGTTTTAAAACTTCGGGCAAAGTAGACTTCTTAAATGTCAACACACCGTTAATCCCCAACATAAAGCCTTCATACTCCAACAGCCGGAGAGCTTCATCCAATGTTCCTGTAAAACTATGGAAAATACCTTTCAAATCTTGGCATTTATAAGGTTCCATAACCTCCAGCATTTCATCGTACGCATTCCTACAATGTATCACTAACGGCAACTGATACTCCAACGCCCACTCTATTTGTGTTCTGAAGACCTCTTTTTGTGCTTCACAATAGGTAGTATCCCAATATAAATCCATACCAACTTCACCAATTGCGACAAACGAAGTTTCTTTTTCAAGCCATTTACGAATGTGCTGTAAGCGCACTTCCCAGTTTTCATCTACAGAAGTCGGATGCAGCCCTATCATCGGATAGCAGTTCGAATCAGTTGCACAGACCTGCAGCATACGTTCCACCGTCGTATCATCTACATTAGGCATCAATAATTTCTCGACACCAGCTGCATGAGCCCGTTTTATCGCTTCCTGCCAGTCCGAGTCAAATTCTTCCACAAAAAGATGTGTATGAGTATCAATCAACATAATTCAAAAATCTACCTTATATATACATTAGAGTTTACGTCCCATCAAGCGATATGCAAACTCCCTCAAGTTATTCTTTCTTTCATCCGGAAGCTCTACTTGCTCCAGTAAAGCCATTCCTTCGGCATACAGTTCTTCAATTTTTGCTGTGCATACCGAAGCAATACCTATTTCATCATAAATAGCTGTAACCGCCTTAATTTTTTCTTCGGGTACAAACTCAGATTTTCCAATCCAGTCAACCAGCTCTGCTTTCTGTTCTGCATTTGCCCGCTCCAAAGCTGTAATCAACATGAACGTTTTTTTATTGCAAAGAATATCCCCTCCGATTTTTTTGCCAAATACAGCCGGATCACCATAGACATCCAGCAAATCATCCTGAAGCTGGAACGCCAATCCCATGCGTATACCCAACCGATAAAGTAACTCGGCATCCTTTGGTGCAGCGCCGCCCAATATTGCTCCTATCTTCAGAGCAGCAGCCAGCAGCACAGAAGTCTTCAGACGAATCATCTCAATATACTCTTCGACTGTCACATCCATTCTGTCCTCAAACTCTACATCCCACTGTTGTCCTTCGCAAACCTCGAGTGCAGCCTGTCCAAAGACAGCCATCACTTCTTCCAGCTTTCCCTCCGGACAATTCTTTCCCATAAACTGATAAGCCAGTATCAGCATTGCATCCCCCGACAAGATAGCCGTATTGTCATTCCATTTTTTATGTACCGTAGGTTTCCCTCTGCGCATTTCCGACTTATCCATCAAGTCATCGTGCAACAACGTGAAATTGTGATAAGTCTCCAGTCCTGCCGCCTGAGAAAAAATTGCCGACACATCCTCTTTATACAGATTGTAGGCCAGCAACATCAGTACCGGACGTAAACGTTTTCCACCGAACCCCAATACATATTCTATCGGATCATACAATCCCTTCGGTTCACGTGAGTAAGCCAACTTTTCAATGTATGTATGTATTTGCTTCAATAGCTCTTCACCGCTCTGCTGAATCATAACAATATTAATTTAAAGGAAATAAAAAAAGGGACTGCAACACATGCAGCCCCTTCTATGTGTAAAAAAACTTATTGCAGTTTAAATGTTACAGGTACGGTATATTTTACACGTACAGCTTTACCACGCTGCTTACCTGGTTTCCACTTAGGCATCATCCTGATTACGCGCAAAGCTTCCTTATCCAAGTATGGGTCAACACTACGCATAACAACCGGGTCAACGATAGTACCGTCAGAGTTTACAACGAACTGAACGATAACACGACCCTGTACACCGTTTTCCTGAGCGATAGTAGGATATTTGATATTCTTAGCCAAGAATTTCAAACATTCAGCCATACCACCTGGGAATTCAGGCATCTCTTCTACAACCTGGAAGATCTGTTCTTCTTCAACCGGTTCTTCTTCTACATCAACAGGAACGTATTTTACGTCAACAGCCTGTCCTGTTTCTTCAGAAGACTGGATGGTAGATTCTTCAACCTGAGCATCGTTTTCAACGATTTTCAAGACTTCTTCTACTTTCGGAGCTTCTGGGGGAGGAGGAGCCTGTTTCACTTCTTCCTGTTCAGTAATGGGCACCATTTCTTCTTCGAAAATTGGTTCTACGATACCAGTATCGGTCGTAACCTGCTTATCTCTTTCTGTCCATTCGAAAGAAACGAACAATACGGCCAATATCAGCACGTAACCAATCAGCAACCACGTAGATTTTTTACCTTCGAGGTCCGCTTTTGGGGATTTTTTAATTTCCATAAAAAAAATAATTGGTTAATACTGTTCTATGCGTGCAAATGTAATATATTTCTTGCAAACAACAACAAATTCAGTATTAAAAATGAAAATTTAGAACTAATTTTCTCTTTCCCCATAAGGCCGCATTAAACTTTTCCCTATCTTTGGACCAAATAATATACCTATTAATATATAATATTACAACAATGAATAAAATAACCATAGCTATAGACGGATACTCATCTTGCGGTAAAAGCACTATGGCAAAGGATCTTGCCCGCAAAATCGGATATATCTACATTGACAGCGGAGCCATGTACCGTGCCGTGACTTTATACTGTATCCAGCAGAAACTTTTTGGTGCAGACAATCAGATCAATGTCCAGCAACTACAAAATGACATTGACAAGATCAAGATATCATTCCAATTGGATCCACAAACCCAACGTCCGCAGACTTACCTCAACGGAGAAAATGTAGAAAAAGAAATCCGTACCATGGAAGTTTCATCCCGCGTAAGTCCGGTTGCTGCATTGGGCTTTGTGCGTGAGGCCCTGGTCAGACAACAGCAGGAAATGGGTAAAGCCAAAGGCATTGTCATGGACGGACGGGATATCGGTACCACAGTTTTCCCCGATGCCGAACTGAAAATCTTCGTTACGGCATCTGCCGAAGTACGTGCCCAGCGCCGTTACGACGAATTAACCGCCAAAGGTGAAAAAGCCTCTTTCGAAGAAATTCTGGCCAACGTAAAAGAACGTGACCACATAGACGAAACAAGAGAAGTAAGTCCGTTGCGCAAAGCCGATGATGCACTGCTGCTCGACAACAGCCACCTCACCATCGAAGAACAGAAACAATGGCTTTTGGAACAATATCAAAAGGTAGCTCATGTATAAGGTAGAAATAGACGAAGGGTCCGGATTTTGCTTTGGGGTAACAACTGCTATCCAGAAAGCCGAAGAAGAATTATCCAAAGGTACTACATTATATTGCCTGGGAGACATTGTTCACAACGGTCAGGAATGCGAACGCCTCAAGCAAATGGGACTGATTACTATCAATCACGAGGAGTTTGGCAAATTAAAAAATGCCAAAGTTTTGTTACGAGCTCACGGCGAGCCACCGCAAACATACAAGACAGCCAAAGAAAACAATATTGAAATCATCGATGCAACCTGCCCGGTAGTCTTGCGTCTTCAGAAACGTATCAAACAAGAATACGATACTGCATCCGACAAGGAAAAGCAAATCGTCATTTACGGTAAAAACGGACACGCCGAAGTATTAGGACTGGTAGGACAGACAGAAGGCAAAGCCATCGTCATCGAAAGTCTGAAAGAAGCCAAGCAACTGGATTTCACCAAAGACATCCGCCTGTATTCACAGACCACCAAGTCGCTCGAAGAATTCTGGCAAATAGTAGAATACATCAAAGAGCATATTTCGGCCGATGCCAGCTTTGAATTTTACGACACCATATGCCGTCAGGTTGCCAACAGAATGCCCAATATCCGGAAGTTTGCAGGAGCACACGATCTGATATTCTTTGTCTGCGGCAAGAAAAGCTCGAACGGAAAAATCCTCTATCAGGAATGCAAAAAGGTAAATCCTAACTCATATCTGATAGACCAACCTGAAGAAATAGACAAAAGTTTACTGGGCGAAGCTCAGTCTATTGGTATTTGCGGAGCAACATCTACACCTAAATGGTTAATGGAAGCCTGTAAAAAAGTCATTTTGAATAAATAAAATACAAAATAAAACGAAACTGTATATCGTTTATTTTTATTTAGTAACTTTGTATCAATCAATAACAACTTTAGACAATATATAATTATGGGAAGTATTAAATGTGTTGGTATTCTGACCTCAGGAGGTGACGCTCCCGGTATGAACGCAGCAATCCGTGCCGTCACTCGTTCTGCCATATTCAACGGCTTGAAGGTTAAAGGTATTTACAGAGGATATAAAGGACTGATTACTGGAGAAATTCAGGAATTCCAGACACAAAACGTAAGTAACATTATCCAGCAGGGAGGTACGATTCTGAAAACTGCAAGATGTAAAGAGTTCAAAACTCCTGAAGGACGCGCCATTGCATACGAAACCATGAAAAGAGAAGGTATTGATGCTCTGGTTGTAATCGGTGGTGACGGTTCTCTGACTGGAGCCCGCCTGCTGGCACAAGAGTATGATGTTCCATGTATCGGCTTGCCGGGTACTATCGACAACGACCTTTACGGAACAGACACAACCATCGGTTATGACACGGCTTTGAACACCATTCTGGACGCAGTCGACAAGATTCGTGATACAGCTACATCTCACGAACGTCTGTTCTTCGTCGAAGTAATGGGACGTGATGCCGGATTTCTGGCATTGAACGGTGCAATTGCAGCAGGTGCAGAAGCAGCCATTATCCCGGAATTCAATACCGAAGTCGACCAGTTGGAAGAATTCATAAAGAACGGATTCCGCAAGTCAAAGAGCAGTTCAATCGTATTGGTTGCCGAAAGTGAAATCACAGGCGGTGCCATGCATTATGCAGAACGCGTTAAGAACGAATATCCGCAATACGATGTACGTGTAACCATCCTCGGCCACTTGCAGCGTGGCGGACGTCCTACAGCACACGACCGTATCATTGCCAGCCGTATGGGTGTTGCCAGCATTCAGGCTTTGCTGGAAGGACAGCGCAATATCATGATCGGTATCGACCACGATGAAATTGTTTACGTTCCGTTCAACAAAGCTATCAAGAACGACAAGCCTATCAACAAAGAACTTGTCAACGTTTTGAACGAGCTTTCTATCTAAAGAAACACTGACCACATAAAAAAAGTCTTGCAACTACCCTCGAAGGTACGCTTGCAAGACTTTTCTTTTTTCCTCTATTTTCAGATTAACGCTCTTTTAAAGCATCGAAATACGTATCCAGCAATTTCTTTGCCGCAGTAAACGATGTAGCCTGCCCACTTAGTACTTCTTTTTCCTTAGCTGCCAGCATGGCTGCAATTTGCGGATTATTGTAAAAATGATCCCGTAAATGTTCGTTTATCGTTTCATACATCCAGTATTTTGCCTGTTCGTTTCTTCGGTATTCAAAATACCCGTTCTTCTTGACAAAGTCGAAGTACTTGAAAATCATATCCCATATTTCCTTGATACCCAACCCATAAAAACCAGAGTAAGTAAGCACCTGCGGTGTCCAGCCTGATTCAGCAGCCGGGAACAAATGCAATGCATTGCGGAAATGAGCTGCAGCCAACTTAGCCTTTTCTACATTATTGCCATCTGCCTTGTTTATCACAATTCCGTCGGCCATCTCCATAATACCGCGCTTTATACCTTGCAACTCATCACCGGTACCAGCCAACTGGATGAGCAAAAAGAAATCTACCATCGAATGAACGGCAGTTTCACTCTGCCCTACCCCAACCGTCTCCACAAATATCTTGTCGAAACCGGCAGCTTCACAAAGAATAATCGTTTCACGGGTTTTGCGTGCGACTCCTCCCAGAGAACCTGCCGTAGGACTAGGGCGTATAAAGGAATTAGGATGTACAGAAAGTTTTTCCATTCGGGTTTTGTCACCCAAGATACTTCCTTTCGAGCGTTCACTGCTCGGGTCGATAGCCAGAACGGCAAGCTTGCCACCCTGCTCGAGCACATGCAAGCCAAACACATCTATTGAAGTACTTTTTCCGGCTCCGGGAACACCACTGATACCCACACGAATGGAGTTTCCCGAATACGGCAGACATTTCTCTATGACCTCCTGGGCCAAAGCCTGATGTTCGGGTAATACACTTTCCACCAGCGTTACCGCCTGGCTCAGGACTGTAATGTCCCCTTTCACAATGCCTTCTACATATTCGGCAGCAGTAAACTGCCGGCGTTTGGGCCGTTTGCGCAAGTGCAGATACGGATTAACCACCGAAGGCTGTTCCACGCCCTCGTTCACTGCTAACCCCTTATACTCTTTACTGTTTTCAGGGTGTTCCATAGTTTTAGTATTTTTAGTTGTTCAACAAAGTCGCCTTTACACGGATACTGATTTTGGGGTGTGCCGGGTCGTTGGTGATCATCAAGATACGCGAAGTTCCCTTCACCCGCTTCAAGTTATCAGCATATACCGTAATTTTCATCTTCGTAGACTGCCCGGGCTTGAGCACACGTTTTTTCAGATTTACGGCAACTGCCGTATTGAAAATCTGCATATCCCGAATATCCAAGTCAGATTTACCCTTATTGGTCAGCACCACATTCATCGATTTCTTCTGACCGGGTTTCAGCGCCGGGAATACAATTTCCGTAGATGACAAAGATACCACCGGCGGATTCTTGCGCTGCCAGTCGTTCAGATTCGAAAAGTCGGGCAGCAATACCACCGATACCGGTATTTCATTTTCCGCGCTCACCTTATCCCCCATAAAACGAGACAGATAAACCGAAGAAGTCGTAATACCCAGCTTAGGCAGTTTTTCTGTATTCAGTTCTATCAGAATCTTTCCGGTCTTTCCTTTTGCCAGCTTTTCCGGAACCGCTTTGGCACTCAGATAAGGAGGCAAATGCATCAGCACCGGCGAATAAGACTTGTTCGAGCCATTGGCAACGAGCAACTCAAATACAGGTTTGTCGCCCGCATTCACATCATCAAACTCGATTTCCTCCTTGTTCAGGCGGATAGGACCGATGGCATATGGATGCGTAAACGAGAAATTCTTCGAGTCGGCTGTTACCTCCCCCGTAAACGATACATAAATCGGCTTGGTGGAAGCGTTGCAGTAAACCCCAATCATTTTATGAAAATGACCGATAGCCTCAGCATCAAATGTAGAGCTCACCTCTCCCGTCTTTCCCGGCAGGATAGGCTGCTTGGTCCAGTCCGGCTCCATACATCCACAGGATGTTGTCACGTTCGAAATGACCAGAGGCTTGTCTCCCGTATTGGTCACCTTATAGGTAATCTTCACCGGATTGCGCCACAGCACATAGCCGAATTCATAATTGGTTTTATCAAATTCTATCTTAGGTTGTGCTTGAGCTGTACCCACACAAAAACACAGCAGGACAGCCAACAGTAATAAATTTCTCATCTTATCAGTTTTTCATTCTATAATGCAAACAAAGATAGAGAGAAAATCTTTTGCCACAAAAGGAGTGCCGCTTTTTTATGAAAGCTAAACACTCCTCTCCTGTTCATATTCCTGATTTTCTTTACGCTCAAGTTCCTTTATTCTACTATCAGCGTTTCCCCGTTGGACCGTGCAATCCATTCGGGTGCATAGGCCGACTGTACCGATGCTGTTCCCTGCTGGTACGTACCTTTCCGGTCAATGTAAACCGCATATTCAATCACATGTACCCCCTTGGTCAGCTTGTCGATAAAGAATTCGGAAGAAGCATCCTTATGAACCTGATAATAACCCGTTCCCTTCCGGCTGACATATCCGGACAAGGTTCCTCCCGGTTCCATGCACGATGCCCTGCGGTCAGTCACCTGCACAAAATCCATATCCCTGTCGGCACGTATCGTAAGGCGTACGGTTATTTTGTCCCCGACATGCAGCGAAGTCCCGTCAACCACCCGGTTATCCGACACCAGTTCGCGCACAACAGACAAACCTTCCGTATCCCGTGCGGCAAATTTTTCCGGCTTCTCACTGTACTGTACATACACAGCGCCCCAGCCCATCTTTTCACCGCTATTTTTTATAGCCAGCATAGCAGCCGATGTCCCTTTCACCGGATAACTCCGTTTCACATAACCCGAATAAGTACCCGTAGTAGCCGACGACACCTTCAGCTTTTCATTTCCCCACGTCATATCAAGCCGGGCAGCCGTATCGGTAAAAGCTGTACCTGTACTGATAAAGGCAAAGACTGCATCGGCCGAAGCAATCGGACTTTCCCAACATTGCACCTGTTTCTGCTTCAAGAGCCAGCGCTTCATCGCATTCAGGAGCTGTTCATCCGGCTGAATAATCCGGATAGCTTCCATTGCAGCCACATGGGTCGGGATACGGTAACTTCTCCAGGTATAGGCAGCTTTCGGTGTATCAAAATAGCTTCCCATTACCGGAGTAGAGACCAGATACTCTTTAACCGACTGCAACCAAACGGCGGCCTCAACCTGCTGTCCACAGGCATGCAGTATTTGAGCTATCACCGCCTTCTCTGCAATTGAGCAAGCAGCAGGATGCTCCAACAAGGCTTTCACCAGTTCATTCTGCACCGACTTGTCCAATAATTGCATGGCAGCTTTATCCAGCGAGCCGATATAAAGATAATTCAGAATCTGCTCATTCCATAGTTTCAGGTCATGCTGTCCTTTTGCCCGCTGCTCCAGCAAGCGTTCGTAATCCTGATGTACTTCCTTACTTAAATACCGCAAAGCCTGCTGATACAGCGGTTCTATTTCCAGTGAAACCAATGAAACACCCATTGCCTTCAAGCGTGCCATTCCTACAGCCAACTGCGTTGTGATATACCTGCTGCCCATCATTCCTTTGTACCAGCCCCAGGAACCGTCAGCAAGCTGCTGTTCACGCAACTTCCGCAAAGCCAGTTGCAACCTGTATTGCATGGTATTGACATCTGCCAGCATAGCAAGCTGTTTTCTGCGTTCCGATTCATGCTGTCCCTCCATCAGCCAGGGAGTTTCCTGCAACAGTAAAGTCTTCAGCTCCTCATTCTTTTCCAGCGGACTCTTCAGCTCATCCGGATGCTGCAACCAACTGTCCAATACCTGCTTCAGCTGCGGATTGTCCTGCACAATCTTCACGGCCAGTGCATTGGCATAAAGTGCCGTTCCCCACGAAAGCGCATCCTCCTGCAAGGGCTCTCCCAGTACAGGCAATGCCTGCAATACGTACCACTCCGGATTCGCCGTCAGCTCAACCGTCACCCGCTTATGGTCGGCACTGTTGCTCTGCCCGTTAAACAAAGTACGCATGTCCACTTGCTGCGTCCGGTTGGGCTCTACCTGTACCGGTACCGTCTCAGTCACCCATTCCCTATCCGACAACACCGGCAAATAATGCTGCTCACCATCACTCAGCACATCGGTAACGGCCATCACTTTGCAGACCAGCAAATCGTATGCATCGGGCACGACAAACGAGAAGTTCACAGCCTGATTTGCTCCGTCATCCACCGTAAACGAAACCGATTTCCGGCATACCGACTTACCACTCACTGCATCTGTCAGTTCCAGCGTTGCCTTTCCTTTCAATACATTCATAGAAAGATTCTGAATCACAGCCGGAATGCTGACTTTATCCCCCTTACGGATAAAGCGTGGCAAATTAGGACGAATCATCAGTTCCTTGCGGGTTACAGTCTTGTCCGTCAGTAATCCGTAATTCATATCCTTCGTATGCGCCATTGCCATCAGTTTCCATTCGGTCAGACGCTCAGGGACTGTAAACGACAAAACAGCTACACCATTACTGTCTGTCCGCAAAGTCGGATAGAAGAAAGCCGTCTCAGCAAAATTACTCCGAAGCGACGGGCTGCCGGATGCCGGCAAAGCATTTTCCGGATTTCCGGCCAAATCGGACACCACCTCCTCTTCAAAAATAACGTCGGTAACAGCTCCGCTTTCTTCCACCGAATCCAAAACCTTCGATTCGGCCAAAGGAGCACTGGCCACGGCCGATTTCATCATCGTGTTGGCACGCGCCATAATGCCTCCTCCATACCAGCCTCGTCTGCCAAGTAATGCCGGAACATACAGTCTGTCCTGCATCTCGCTCCACGCATTCACTCCCTGATACGAAGGCAACGACGGGAACTGTACATACAGCGAAGTATAACTGTTTCCGAAATAAGAATTATAAGAAATCCAAGGCAACTGACGGCTAAAATAGAGTCTGAACTGCCACTGATAAGGATACAGTTGGTCTAGTGAAGCATCGTACAGGGTAGCCAGCAGTGAAGCATCCGCTTTTGCTCCGTCCGGAGAAGACACGCGCAGCTTCCACTCCTCCTTGCTGCCCGGTGTCAGCTCATCACGGAAACTTTCCCATTTCAAGACCAGACGCTTATCCGGCTGGGGACATACGATCGTAGCCGTACGTCCATACGTTACACCGTTCTTGACAAACGCATAGACTACAAAAATACCTTTCCCGTAAGCTTCCTTATAAGGAAAAGCAATTTTCCGAATTTCATTACTCAAATGCATCACCTTTTTTTCGAGCAGCTTTTCACCGCTATATACCCGATAATAGCAATACACATCCTGCTCACTGCTTCCTATATAAAGAGCAGGCACGACATTTTTCTTCCACTCCATTCCGTCCTGATAAAACCATTCGGATTCCTTAACCGGTGGAACACGGTCTTGCAGCGAGAAAAGTATAAAGTCTTCTTCCGCCTTGCTCTCTCTGCCCTGCTCATCGGTAACAGTAGCTACCAAGCGGTACCAGCCCGAAGGCATCCGAAGCAAGTCAACCGGAACAAACGCTTCCGACTGAGTCGTAGCAGCCGACAAGACCTCCCGACCAACATTTCCCTTTTCATCCAGCTCAAACACCTTATAACGGACAGAAGCCTCAACTTGCTCTTCATTGAGATTCATGACAAGAAACTGAATCTTCTCCTGCTTTTCTTTTACAACCCGGGCCGTCAAGCCATTTATCCGGATAATGAGCGAGCTTTCTCCCACCGGTAAGTTCAGAAAACCGGTTTGTGTTTCTCCATTCTCTCCCATTACTTCGGCTACGACCTTATATAAATAATAATTCCTCCATACATCGCCATTATCCGGAAATGCTGTCAGAGGCGCTTCTATACGGAAATGCCCGTCGGCATCGGTCTGCGTAGTGCCCGAAGCCAAGACTTCTCCTTCCTCGCTATTCCGCACCCAAAAGTTCAGCGAACGCAATACCCGGTAATTCACCCGACACAGGCGTAAAGGAACACCCGTGAAATTGATTGCTTCAGCCTCCACAGTAACTGTATCGCCTGGCAGATAACTGCGCGTATAGGGTAGGAAATCGACCCGGAACGTAGGCAGTTTATACGCTTCCACTTGGAAAGAACAACTTCCATCCTTCGTGGAAATACCGAATCTTCCCGGCAACACTGACTCCGGTAAAACAAAGTCCACGCTAAACGCTCCGAAGTCGTCCGTCCTTACTTGCTTTTTCTGTAACGAGCGACCGTTGGCATCCCTCAGCTCCAATTCTCTTTCCACATTTTCGGCCACCTGTGTTTTATCTCCATATTGCCTGTACACACGTCCGGTAAGCCGGACCATCTGACCGGGCCGATACAATCCACGGTCGGTAAAAAGCACCGTACGCAACTGCTCTGCATTTTCACCACTCCGAGGAGTCCACCAGGGTGTATAAGCCGTCAGAGGCTCCATTCCCTTGTCTGTATCCGTACAGAAACGCACGAAATACCCCTTCAACTCTTCCCGCTTTACCTGCAACTGTCCGTTCTCGTCGGCCTTCAAGGTTTTGTACAAGCGGAATCCGGATGCATCCCTGCTGTACAACTCCATCCAGCCATTGGGAACCGGATGTCCCGACTTACTGTCCGTAATGATAAAATCACTGGCAGCCTGCGTAACAGCCAGTCCCATCAGTGCCGACAGATGCATGACCTTATAAGAAGCAGCCGCACGATAACCATCCGGCAACAATTCTACCAGATACGTTCCAGCCTGCGGAAGCTGCACACACACCGTTGTATCCTTGGGCTGATAGTCCGTTGGAACCTGCAAGCCGAAATGCTGTTGATAAAGCTGCTTACCCTTATTTTTCAAAAGCTCTTTTTCCGGTTTATAGGTATGCCAGAAATCAGAAGGCTCTCCCTTCAACCTGTATATCGTACAGGTAAATCCCTTGACATTCCGATGCACTACATGCGCGGTAGCCTCATCACCAGGATAGTTATAAACAAAATTCACAGACAACTCGGGCGCTTTAATCTGTGCTATCACACTCTTCAGTCCGTCCGAAAACGGAGTATCCGGATAGTGCTGCAATCCCTCTTGGGCCAGTGCAAGCTGTTTCACACGGTCTGTATTCTCATAGCACATAGCCAGTTGCCTGTAAGCTTCCGCACAAACCTCAGTACCTTCGTACTCCTTAATCCATGCATTCAAACAGACAATAGCAGAATCCTGCTGTTCGGGATAATAAGAAGACAATGCATATGCATTCAGTCGGTAAGGCAACATTTCAAGACGAGTAAACAAGGCCGCCGACGGATTGTCCGCAGCATATGCCGAAATCAGACCGGTATACATAGCCAACACCTCTTGTCTGACCTCCGCATTTCTACGCATATTCACATCAGCCAGCAGCGAACGGATAGCCTGATGTACCAGCAAGTCATACAAGTTGTCTTTGCCATAACGCTGGCTCCATTTCCCACTTTCCGTCATCGGCTTGTACGCTTCGGAACTCACTTTCAGAAGCGACTCCCGTTCTTTCAGAGATGCCTTAAAATATTGCAAGGCCACCGTTACATCAGCCGGAGATTTTTGCAGGGCATAGCTGCCGCACAAGCTGGCCAGTACAGCCTTGTCAACTGCGTTTGTTTCGTTTTTCTCCCATTCCCTGAGCCGGCTTATTTCAATTTCCGCACTGTCCGGCGACAAAGCCGTCTTCCACTCGGCACGAAACAGAAAAGCCTTCATCAGCTGGGGCGTATTCTTTTCGGCCGTTGCTTTTTCCACCAGCCTGTTTGCAACCGCTATTACCGACTGTGGCAAATCTTTTTTTTGCAACTCTTCGGCTTCTTTCCACAAGTCATCGTACTGCTGCGCATGTACAGGCGCAACCATAAACATAACAATGAACCACACCCAATACTTTACAATCATCTTTTTCATATCCAGAGCGTTTGATTATATTCTGTAAAGTAGCAAGATACAAAGTTCACTGCATATTTGCCAGTTAAAAGTATTAAAAGTGTTATGTTTCTTATCTTAAGCTCAATACATTTATCAGAAATAGTCCTATTCAGCTTTCAAGATAGCACTGTTAATATTCATATTCACATTCTTCCAGTCGCGTGAAGTCTTCTTTCCGAAATCAAACGTATAGGAAACTTTCACGTAGCCCGTTTGCTGGAATGTCTTACTGGTCACAACATTTTTATATGTGTAAATATCCTGACTTGTTATATACTTATACTTACTTTGCTTTGTGAAAGGATTTTCCACTCCTCCTTCGATGCGCCAGCCATTACGGTTCCAACTTGCCGTCAAGCCATATTTGGCAGGTTCGTAAATATGAATGAGTTCGGCATCCATATTCTGCTTTTCTGTAGCTCCAAACAAGCTGAATGAAAAGTCCTTCCAATAATAGTCCACTTGAGCTTTCCCTGAAATACTGTTTATGCGTTCGGACGCTCCATCATAGACATCCAAATACATCCAATTGCCATCCAGTTTCAATCGCAAATTATCTGTAGCTTTCCACGAAGCCGACAACATTGCCATAACCATATGAACATTAGGATCGCTAATAAATGTTTTAACCAACTTATCCCCTTCCACATAATAGCCTTGGGTAGTTGTGTTTTGAGCAAAATTATAGGCTACTCCTCCTTGCAGATTGATTTTCTTGATTTGTGCACCATACATTGCCGAAAGCATATACAATTTTGATGTTTTCAAATCGGGATTTCCCCTTCTAATCTGAAACGAATCGATTTTTTGTTCTGCATTGTTCAAATGACTGATGCTGGGACAATTATTCCCAATGTTTGCCATAATTTGAAGTTGTTGGGTTTGAGATAACCGACTTACAAGACGTAAACGCAGACGGGGTGAAAAACGACTGATGTGTTTATTGCCGTGTAATTTGTACTGCAAGGATGAAATGCCCGGTGCTACCCTCAATGAATGGTTCTTTCCCAACTGTCGGCTGTACTCCATATAAAGCTGTGACTCACCTTTCCACAAATGCTGCCATGAATTGGTACTTCCTGAATAGGTGGAAGAACTGATATCGTGATAATGGTACAGCTTTACGGTCAATGCATCCTTCTTGCTGAAATTTATTCCATAATTTATGTTTGCCATAAAACTATACAACCCCTCCTTTGTTTGGGTTTGGGCAAGATAGTCCTCTTCCTGATATCGGTAATCATAGTCATTGTCTGCATAACTTCCGGTCAGATAAGATTCCAGATATTGCTTATCATTCAATTGGAAATGTCCATAAAAATCAATACTCGGCATTATTCCAAGCTGAGATGTGAGTTTATCGGCCGTCTGTCTCAGATTGCCCTTGCTATACACTACCTCATTGCGGCTGAAATTATCCGGAGCATCACTCCGAACCAAAGATATCTTGCCTTGTAAAGTGCGTTTATCATTACTATTCACAATGTTTAGCTGTGCATATTGGCTATTCTTCTTTACCTTACCTTCCAAAGTGAATGCCGTACGGTCTACCATTTCACTAGCCAAGGCAAAACGCTCATGGGTGTCATCTCTCAGACCACTATATTCCTGCATCGTATGACCTGCAAACAGTGTATAACTGGTATTCTTGTGAGATAATTTGGCTACCACATTATAGTCACCGTCCAGATAACCGATGGTTTGCTTGGCATCCAATGCCACATAGCCACCCGCCCTGCGTTTTCTGGTTATATAGTTGATTGCCGCTACATCATCTGCATATTTTCCTGTCGGCGAATCAAAATATTCCACTTTTTCTATATCCCTGGGACGAAGATTCTGTACTTCACGATAATCCACTTTCCGCCCATCAATGTAAAGCGTAACCTCCCCACCGAAGGTTTTTACTTTTCCTCCCATACGGTCAACTTCAATCCCCGGTATCATCAAATTGTAAAGCAAGTCATAACCCGTACCGGCATGCTTTACCTGCTGCTTGTCCGGAATAATGAGTACCTTGTCCTGCTGGCGGATGAATGCTCTCCCTTTTACTTCTACTTCACCCAAAAAAACATTATCCGTTTCCAATACAATATTAAAAGAGGTATTTTGTTCCCCAATATTCATACAATAAGGATGATATCCCACAGAGCTGACATACAATATTTTGGCTTTAGGAGAAGACTCTATCTGAAATACTCCCAAACTGTCAGTGGTTGTTCCTTGTACAAAAACAGAATCGTTTGTCAATAAGCGGACTGTGGCATACGGCACCCCCCTATGCTCTGCATCCCATACATTTCCGGTTAGTTTCTGAGCATGCGCCATCAGATTTACAGCCACAAGCAATAAAAATAAGCAAAAATTTTTTTTCATAGTTTATTTTTTTTGCCGCAAATATATGAAGACACAATCAAGCAGTCCCTAAAAATGAATTGACAAAAAATTGACTTTCCCTAATAGCTTATAAATCAAGGACTATTTGACTAATATCTCCTTCCTTTGCATCTTTACCATATATCTTGGCATAAAGGCGTACACGTGCTTTGGTAATAGCAGAAGGAGTACGGTTTAACAAAGTTGCTATATCCTTATTTGGAAGTGAAATTCTTATCAAGTAACAAATGCGCAATTCTTGCTGTGAAAGCCTTGGATACAAGTTGTAAAGTTTAATAGTGAAAAAAGGATAAGTCGCATCTATGGCTTCCTGTAATTCTTTCCAGTCTTCATCTGATATTTTTACATCCGGTTTATGAAAACGTATATATACATCCGACTGATGAAAAGTAGCTTCCAACAATTCACGCCTACTACGCGTAGCTATATTTTGACGGTTAGCCTGTTCCAACGCTGCTTTTTGTGAAAGTAGAAGTTGTTTGTTAAGAATATCATTATTAATCTCTGTCTCCTGTAATTTTTGTGTCAACATAGCCAGCTTTTGATTATTCTCCTCTATATAGGAAAGACTGCGAATATATTGTTCTTCTTTTATGAAACGCAACTGTCTTTCCCGTTCAATAGCCTTTTGTCGTTTTTCCCTTATTCTATATATAATATACAAAGCGATAAACAAAACTATGACTACAAGTAGAACTGACAGGAATAATAACTGACGGTAGTTAGCATTCTTCACCGCCAACTCACGATTTCGAGATTCTGTGTGCTGATAATTATACAAGGACTGAACCCGCTTGGTTGCCTCCGTTAATGTAGTGTGGTCTATGGAATCATATAGTTCATGCGTTTTTTTCAAATAATTATAGGCTTGATGATAATTCTTCTTATCAGCTTCCAATTCTGAAAGAAACCTTAAAGCTGAACTATGTTTGTAAATATTGCCAATTTTTATAGCCTCATGGAAGTAGTATCGAGCAGAGTCTAATTTGCCTTCATCACGATAAACCAGTCCCAAATGCAAGATCACATTGGAGAACATTCTTTTACTATTAGCTTGTAATAGCATCATTTTAGCTGTATCTTTTTGTCCAATACGATAAAAAAGACATCCCATTTCACCCATTATAAGATGAGTGATGATAGTATCGGCGAAACGGTACCATCATAGCGCATGAATCGGTACCGCTATA
>CAJKDC010000041.1 GCA_905198575.1 uncultured Bacteroides sp.
TAACCGGCTGATCCGTAGTCAGCTACTCTATTCAGTTGAGCTACGCGGCCATGTCTCTTTCGTTAACGGGTGCAAAGGTATGAATTCTTTTTGAAACCTCCAAATATTTTGAACATTTTTCTTCAAAAAATTACTCAAAAAATCGGGAGTTGAACAGTTGCCAGCCTATAGAAAGGCCCACATTCCAATCGTTAGCCGATGAACTATAATGATTTACGTATGCACAAATCGATCCGAAAGAAAGTTTGCAGACCAGTGATAATTCTCCCATAAATTCGTATTTGCTGAAGACTTTTCCGTAAAAGGCCTTATTGTCTATACCTCTTTTAATAGGGAAGAGGGGCGCAAATGCGTAAACTTCTCCTCGAAGATGGAAGGTATTATTCAACTCATAAATTGGAATTGCGCCTAATGCTACATATTGATTCGCTCTGAAAGCTTCATTGTAGGTAATTTTACTGTGCGGAGTAGGCGAAAATTCGCCAGCCTGCATCAAGGTAGCCGTGTAATTTTCTGAGAAATTACGCGACGAATAATAAAGTTTCACATACGTACCTAAGTTAAATTTATTTCTTAGCTTCAGATATTTCTCCAGTTCGTACGAAAATTGTATCCACGATTGTTTGGATGTCTCATACTCCACACTGTTTGCTTCATCCAAAGTTCCTGGCTTGAATTTTTCGCTTCCTGTGTAGATTTGGGCAGTCAACCGTTCCTTGCTACCTGAAGTAGGATACTGCCGGCTGTCCAACGTACTTCCTTCAAGTGCGACACTACCGCCCAGCAACAGATACGAGCTCCGGTCGTGCCGGTCTTTTTTCAGATCAATAATACTGGTCTGGAAATACTTATCCTCCAAATGTCCCAGCGAAAAGCCAAATTCTGCCTTTTTATTACTCAGAAAAGGCAGAGATGCAGTCAGTCGCACAAACTCTTCTTTCTTTTTATTAAAGGCCGGATTATCGTTGTCGCTGAAAAGCCTGCCATCTTTATAATAGTCGAAAGTAGAAATAGAAGCTATCATACGATAGGACGTAGGCAATTTCGTTGCAAAATCAATACGGGCTCCCAACTGCAGACTGTTGTAAGCTCTACCAGCCTGACCGTCAATAGAGAATTCCTTAGAATAGTAATTCAAGTCCTGGTATGTGGCACCAAAATAAACCTGATTCGACTTGTTTGTCCCCAGGTTTCCTCCGATACGCAGCGACAGGTTCGGCGTCATGGTGACATTCAGTTTTAAGTCGAATGTACTGTCGGCAGGATTATATACGGCATGTGGAATGATTTCTGAGATTGAATTATCCGAAAGCAAGCGGAAATATGCGCGCTTCACATCTTCCATGGTAAAGATCTTATCGCTGTTCTCATGAAATTCCTTGCGGATGTAGCGGCTCTGCTGATTATTGGCTCCCGTTATCTCGATATTCCGGAAGCGGAACTGCGGCATTTCCTTTTTATACCGTTCACGATAGACACGCAGCAACTTCTGGTCCATACGCCGGGGAATACGGCCTTTAATGGAATCCATCAGAGCCATAGTACGCTTGTAACCGATATCGTGCAACCTGTCGTACTTCTGGAAGTCCATCAAATTGACATCTTCGTATTTGAAACTCAGAAGAATACCCAGCGAATCGGGAATAGAATAATCCGTCTTCTGCATCACCATATTTTCCAGTTGGCTCATCACATCACCTTCCTTCGGTTTTCCGGGATTGCTGGAAACCACACTTCCGATGATAATGTCAGGATTAAAATCCTTACGCATTACATTGACAGGAAAATTATCGTAGATGCCGCCATCGTAAGCCAGGATAGAGTCTATTTCGATAGGTTTAAACATCATCGGAAAGCTCATGGACGCACGCACAGCATCACCCAAGTCTCCGCTTTTCATAATCAAGGGACGCTTGTTATAGATATCCGAAGCTACACAACGAAAAGGGATAAACAAACTGTCGAAGTCTGTCCGGCAGGCAGCCGTAGCCTGTGCATACAAATTCAGAAAGACGATATTCATCTGGATAGGGTCCACCACGCTGGAAGGTAAAAACATGGGGCGGAACGCTTTTTTAGCCCCCTGCTTGGCGCCTTTCTTCAGCGACACGCGAATATTGATAAATTCGGGAGTCGGCGGATTCATCTTGAAGTAATACATGTAACCTTCCTCTATACCCCCTGAATACCAGCGCTTAAAGTCGTCCGATTTAATCATCGCTTCCATATCATCGGGAGAATACCCCATGGCATAAAGTGAACCGATGATGGCTCCCATCGAAGTTCCTGCCACATAGTCTATCGGAATATTGTTCTCTTCAAGCGCGCGGATCACTCCAATATGCGTAAGTCCTTTTGCGCCACCTCCGCTCAGTACCAGTCCTACTTTCTGCGCCATAAGAGGCATACACCCGCACAATATGGCAAGCAGGACCATCGTATATCGTTTCATGCTTATTATCAGTTAAAGATTATACATTGAAAAGTGATTTTTTCAAATATACATTATTTTTTTTCATATATAAAAAAAGCGCAAGGAAAAGTATAAAAATAACTTTCCCTTGCGCAATTATTATGACAAATGAGCAATTGTCTACGTTTTCATCGGAACTTAAATCAGTTCGATGCTTCTCTTCACAAAGTTAGTCAGCGCTTCACCCTTCAGCATATTGTTCTGCAGCAATGCCAAGTCGATAAGCTGATGTACCACTTTGTTACCGGCAGCATAGTCGGCCAGAATCTTTTCTTTCTGTTCTTTCTGGGCAGTCAACTTGCTTTCTACATCACTCAACTCATCTTTTTCAGCTGTAGTAATTTCGTCAGCTTTCTTGTTTTCCTGAGCTTTGTGGAGTTCGCTTTCACGGCTTTCCAGTGTAGCAATTTCAGCTTCTACCGGCTGCAGGTTGGCATTGCAAGCCTCTTCTGTCTGGTTCAAAATCTGTTTCACCAGCTTATGGTCAGAGTTCAATACCACGTTGTACATGGCAGGCATTTCGCCATAGAAGCTCATTCCCGGCTGGATAGATGCCATTTCCTTCATACGGCGCATGTATTCGGCCTGTGTGATGATGATAGGAGATACAGTTTCACCCATAGCCTGTGCTTCTACGTTGAATTCCACTTTCTCCAGTTTAGGCAACTGGCTGCGGAATACGCTCGAAAGAACTGATTTCTTGCTGCCTTCCAGCTCCGACTTGCTGGCATCTTCTTTAGCGATAAGACGGTCTACTACATCGCTGTCCACACGGGTAAAGCGGCTCTTTTCCAGTTTCTGTTCCAGCATGTTGATGAACGGCACATCCAGCTGTCCGTCCATAAGGAGCACACTGTAGCCCTTGTTCTTGGCTGCATCGATATAAGCATACTGCTCGTCACGGTTGTTGGCATAGAGGTAAATCAGGTTACCGTCTTTGTCTGTCTGGTTATCCTTGATAAGCGTAGCATACTCTTCATGTGTATAGTGCTTATTATCAGTATCCTTCAGCAAGGCAAATTTTTCTACTTTGCTATAGAAGTCTTCCTGAGTCAGCATACCGTAGTAGATGAAGATTTTCAGGTCATCCCATTTTGCTTCGAAGTCGGCACGGTCGTTCTTGAAGATAGACTGCAGACGGTCAGCCACTTTCTTGGTGATATAGGTAGAAATCTTCTTCACGTTAGAGTCGCTCTGCAAGTAGGAACGAGATACGTTCAACGGAATATCCGGTGAGTCGATTACACCGTGCAACAGTGTCAGGAAGTCAGGCACGATACCTTCTACCGAGTCGGTTACATATACCTGGTTGCAATACAGCTGAATCTTGTTTTTCTGCAAGTCCAGATTGCTCTTGATTTTCGGGAAATACAGCACACCGGTCAGGTTGAACGGATAGTCTACGTTCAGGTGAATCCAGAACAGCGGTTCGTCCGACATCGGATACAGGTCGCGATAGAACTTCTTGTAGTCCTCGTCTTTCAGCTCGCTAGGCTTCTTGGTCCAGATAGGACAGGTATCGTTGATAACATTATCTTCTTCTGTATCAACCTGCTTGCCGTCTTTCCATTCTTTTTTCTTGCCGAAAGCTACAGGCACAGCCAGGAAGCGGCAGTATTTAGACAACAGTGACTGGATGCGTGAGGGTTCGAGGAATTCCTTGCAGTCATCGTCTACATACAGAATAATATCTGTACCACGTTCCTGCTTGTCGGCATCTTCGATGGTGAACATCGGACTTCCGTCGCAGCTCCATTTCACAGCCTGAGCACCTTCCTGATAAGATTTGGTTACGATTTCTACCTTCTTGGCAACCATGAAAGCCGAGTAGAATCCCAAACCGAAGTGACCGATGATGGCATTTGCATCGTCTTTATACTTTTCAAGGAAGTCGTTGGCTCCAGAGAATGCAATCTGGTTGATGTATTTATCGATTTCTTCGGCTGTAAGACCAATACCGCGGTCGGAGATAACGATGGTGTCGCCTTCTACCTTAACATGTACGGTCAAATCACCCAGTTCACCTTTGAAATCACCTTTCGAAGCCAGTGTTTTCAGTTTCTGTGTAGCATCTACAGCGTTAGACACCAACTCACGGAGGAATATTTCGTGATCACTATATAAGAATTTCTTGATGATGGGGAATATGTTTTCTGTGGTAACCCCAATGTTTCCTTTTTGCATATCCATAGTTTTTATTGTTTTTCAGTTTTAAATACGCTCATACAGAAACAAAAAAAATGCCAGACGTTTCCGTCTGACATTTTGTCTGATATAAAACTCTAGTTATGCTTCTACTGTCATTTCTATGTCATTCTTGTCAGCATTGAGGCTTACATGCAGGGTAGCACCCGGCTGTGGAGTTTCATTCAGAAGAAGCTCCGACAAGCCGTCTTCCAAATGATTCTGAATAGCACGCTTCAGCGGACGGGCACCGAACTGCAGGTCGTATCCTTTGGTTGCCACAAATGCCTTGGCTTCGGTATCAATTTCCAGCTTGTAGCCCATAGCTTCAATGCGGCTGTACAATCCTTTCAGCTCGATATCGATAATCTTCTGCAAAGCATTTTCGTCCAGCTGGTCGAAGGTGATGATTTCGTCCAGACGGTTGATAAACTCAGGAGCGAACGACTTGTTCAGCGCCTTGTTGATGACGCTCTTCGAGTATTCGCTGTCGTCTGTACGCAATTGTGCCGCAAAACCTACGCCCTTGCCAAACTCCTTGAGCTGGCGGGTACCGATGTTGGAGGTCATGATAATCACCGTATTCTTAAAGTCTACCGTACGACCGTAGCTGTCAGTCAGACGACCTTCGTCCATCACCTGCAACAGGAGGTTGAATACATCCGTATGCGCTTTTTCAATTTCATCCAGCAGCACTATTGAGTAGGGGCGACGGCGCACACGTTCGGTCAGCTGTCCGCCTTCTTCGTAACCTACATATCCGGGAGGAGCTCCCACCAGTCTTGAAACGGTGAATTTCTCCATATACTCACTCATATCTATACGGATAAGTGCATCGGTGCTGCCAAACATCAGCTTGCACAGTTCCTTGGCCAGATGCGTTTTACCCACACCGGTAGGTCCCAGGAACAAGAAGGTACCGATAGGCTTGTTCGGGTCTTTCAGTCCCACACGGCTGCGGCGGATAGCCTTCACCAGTGTTTCTATCGCCTTGTCCTGGCCCACAACAGCGCTGGTCAGGTCGTCTTTCATGCGGCGCAGACGGATATGCTCTGCTTCGGCCATACGCTGTACAGGCACACCGCTTATCATCGAAACCACGGTTTCAATTTCTGCCACATCTACCGGCTGACGGGTTTCCTTCTGTTTTTCCTGCCATTCATCTTTCATTACTTGGAGCCGTTCCTCGGCCTGTCTTTCCTGGTCACGGAAGTTGGCAGCCAGCTCATAATTCTGCTGACGTACAGCCTGAACCTTTTTCTCCTGCAACTGATGAATCTCTTCTTCCTGCTTTTCGATTTCGGCTGGTACAGAGATATTTACCAGATGCGAGCGCGCTCCGGCTTCATCCATTACGTCGATAGCCTTGTCGGGGAAACTGCGGTCGGTAATATAGCGGTCGGCCAGTTTCACGCAAGCTTCCAGCGCTTCATCGGTATAGCTCACCAGGTGATGTTCTTCGTATTTATCCTTGATATTTTTCAGAATCTGCAGCGTTTCGTCCATGGTGGTAGCTTCCAGCAGAACCTTCTGGAAACGGCGGTCCAATGCACCGTCTTTTTCGATACTCTTGCGGTACTCGTCCAGTGTAGTGGCACCGATGCACTGCAAGCTTCCCGATGACAGGGCCGGTTTCAGGATATTGGCTGCATCCATGCTGCCCGGAGTAGAACCTGCGCCTACCAGCGTATGGATTTCATCGATAAACAGAATGATATTCGGATTCTTCTTCAGTTCATTGATAACTGCCTGAATACGTTCTTCAAACTGTCCGCGGTATTTTGTTCCGGCCACCATTCCGTTCAGGTCGAGCGAGATGATTCGCTTGCCGAACAGTACGCGTGAAACTTTCTGTGACACAATGCGTTGAGCCAGTCCCTCAACTAGGGCAGTCTTACCAACGCCCGGTTCACCGATAAGGACCGGATTATTTTTCTTGCGGCGACTCAGAATCTGAGCCAGACGTTCAATTTCCTTTTCGCGTCCTACCACAGGGTCCAGTCGGCCTTCAGCGGCATTTGCCGTAATGTCATCGCCGAATTTGTCCAGTACAGGCGTATTGCCAAATCCTGACTTTTCGGCAGTCGCAGTCTTACGCTTGCTTTCGCCACCCTGCGACTCCTGTTTGCGTGCGAACGGGTCATCTGCCTCTTCTTCATCTTCGTCGTCGGCAAAATTCAGGCCCATCGACACGTCTTCCAGTTCTTCTTCCATCTCGTCAGTTTCGTTTGGTGTATTTTGTTCGGTCATAATATCATCCTTTACACTCTTGTATGTCAAATCTTTGGATTTCAGTAATTTAGAAGCCTCGCTGGTATTTTCTTTCAAGATAGCCAGCAACAAATGTTCGGCTTCAGCCTGTTCCTTATGCAGCATCCGTGCTTCCAAAGAGCAGAATTTAAGGATGCGCTGCGCCTTATCGTCAAAAGTAATATCAGATGGAGAATCCGGCATCTTCTGCTGGATACTTTCCTTGCGCAAAAGATCGTCCAGGCTTTCTTTCAAACTAAAAACGCTTACATTATTTTCTTTTAAAATCGTTACTGCCAAGTTGTCATTGTCTCGGATTAGTCCCAATAACAGATGTTCCGGACTGATTGCAGCATTGCACAACCGTTCTGCTTCTTCTTTGCTATACTGCAAAACATCAGTCAGGTGTTGTGTAAACAGATTGTTAATCATTCTTATTTCTCTCCTTCGGTGTTTCATTAAAATTTCGAACAAAGATAATCATTATTTATTATACTGAATGAAAAGTTGCTTCTCCTTTTCAGTTTTTTATAAAGTATAGTGTACAAAATGCATACCAGAGCAGACATCCTGCAACCCGTGAAAGTTGTTTTTTAAAAACCCTTAACAAAGAGCACTTTTTTAACCGAATTGTTTCGTATATCGGCCAAATATCGTAATTTAGCATGGTTTTTCAATAAGCCTAAGATTATATAACCAATATTTGTTTACATGCAAGAACAAGACAGAATTATAAAAATCAATATCGGTGAGGAGATGAAGTCGTCGTATATTGACTACTCAATGTCTGTTATCGTGGCCCGTGCGCTCCCGGATGTGAGAGACGGATTCAAACCGGTACACAGACGTATCCTTTACGGTATGATGGAGCTGGGCAATACTGCCGACAAACCTTATAAAAAATCAGCTAGAATTGTAGGTGAAGTATTAGGTAAATATCACCCTCACGGTGACTCGTCTGTATACGGAGCACTGGTCCGTATGGCTCAGGACTGGGCTATGCGCTATCCGCTGGTAGACGGACAAGGTAACTTTGGTTCGGTTGACGGTGACAGTCCGGCTGCAATGCGTTATACAGAAGCCCGCTTGAAAAAGATTGGTGAAGATATGATGCAGGACCTTTACAAGGAAACTGTCGACTTCCAGAACAACTTCGACGACACGCTGCAGGAACCTACCGTAATGCCTACACGAATACCGAACCTGCTGGTGAACGGTGCATCGGGTATTGCCGTTGGTATGGCTACCAATATGCCTACGCATAACTTGTCCGAAGTAGTGGATGCATGTATCGCATATATCGACAACAATGACATCGACATCGAGGGACTGATGCAGTATGTAAAGGCTCCCGATTTCCCTACAGGCGGATATATATATGGTATAAACGGAGTTCGCGACGCTTACGAAACCGGACGCGGAAGGGTAGTAATGCGTGCCAAAGCCGAAATCGAATCGCATCCTACTCACGACAAGATTGTGGTGAACGAGATTCCGTATAATGTCAATAAGAAAGAGCTTATCGAAAGCATCGCATCGCTGGTTAACGAGAAGAAGATTGACGGCATTTCGTACGTAAACGACGAATCGGACCGCGAAGGTATGCGTATCGTGATTGACGTGAAACGTGATGCCAATGCCAGTGTCGTGCTGAACAAGCTGTTCAAGATGACGGCATTGCAGACTTCTTTCGGTGTGAACAACATCGCGCTGGTTCACGGTCGCCCCAGACTGCTGAATCTGAAGGACTTAATCAGTCTGTTCGTTGAGCACCGTCACGAAGTGGTTATCCGCAGAACGAAGTTCGATTTGCGCAAGGCAAAAGAACGCGCACATATCCTGGAGGGACTTATCATCGCTTCAGACAATATCGACGAAGTTATCCGTATCATCCGTGCTGCCAAGACTCCGAACGAGGCGGTAAACAACTTGATGGCTCGCTTCGAACTGACTGAAATTCAGGCAAGAGCTATCGTTGAAATGCGTCTGAGACAGCTTACCGGACTGATGCAGGACCAGCTGCACGACGAATATCAGGAACTGATGAAGCAGATTGCTTACTTCGAGGAAATTCTGGTGAACGACGAGCTTTGCAAGAAAGTTATCAAGGATGAATTGCTCGAGGTGAAAGAGAAGTACGGTGACAAGCGCCGTTCTGAAATCGTATATGCTTCGGAAGACTTCAATCCGGAAGACTTCTATGCTGACGATGAGATGGTTATCACCATTTCACATCTGGGCTACATCAAACGTACGCCGCTGGCCGATTTCCGCGCACAGAACCGTGGTGGAGTAGGCTCGAAGGGTAGTGAAACACGCGATGAGGACTTCATCGAGCACATCTATCCGGCTACAATGCACAACACCATGCTGTTCTTTACCCAGAAAGGTAAGTGCTACTGGCTGAAGGTGTACGAAATTCCGGAAGGTAACAAGACATCAAAGGGACGTGCCATCCAGAACCTGCTCAACATCGAGTCGGACGATTCTGTAACTGCATACCTGCGTGTGAAGAACCTGAACGACCAGGAATTCATCAACAGCCACTACGTATTGTTCTGCACCAAGAACGGTGTTATCAAGAAGACTGTATTGGAACAGTATTCTCGTCCGCGCCAGAACGGTGTGAATGCAATTACCATCCGCGAAGACGACAAAGTAATCGAAGTACGTATGACCAATGGTAACAACGAAATCGTGATTGCTAACCGTAACGGTCGTGCCATCCGCTTCCACGAAAGCGCAGTGCGCGTAATGGGACGTACGGCAACCGGTGTACGTGGTATCACGCTGGACGAAGATGGCAGCGACGAGGTAATCGGTATGATTTGCATCAAGGATCCGCAGAAAGAAACCATCATGGTTGTTTCTGAAAACGGATATGGCAAGCGTTCCGACATCGAAGACTACCGTTGTACAAACCGTGGTGGTAAGGGTGTCAAAACGCTGAATATCACTGAAAAGACAGGTAAGCTGGTTGCTATCAAGTCTGTTACCGACGAGAACGACCTGATGATTATCAACAAATCAGGTATCACCATCCGTCTTAAGATGGTTGACGTTCGCGTGATGGGCCGTGCTACTCAGGGTGTACGTCTGATTGACCTTGAGAAACGCAACGACCAGATTGGTTCAGTCTGCAAGGTAAATTCAGACCCTGAATCTACCGATTCGGATGTGGATACAGAAGGCGTCATTCCTCCCGGACCGGGCCTGCCGGCAGACGAAGAGCTGACTGATGCAGACAACGGTGGAGAAGAGGCCGAAACCGTAGAACAGCCTGAAAACGAATAAAATAGAGTTATAAATAATATAATTTGTATTACTTAAAATTACACAGTTATGAGAAAAGTTTTATTTACAGTGGCTTTACTGCTTTCTGCTTGCTACGTATCAGCTCAGGTAAGTGTAGTAAAAGAAGCCAAATCACAGAAAAGCGACCCGGCGAAGGCAGCAGCTACTCTAGAACCTGCTTTGACTAACGCTGAAACAGCAAACGATCCAAACACTTGGATGTTGGCAGGTGACCTCCAGAAGGCTATGTACGATGAAGAAAATATGAAGCTTTATTTGCCGGGTGGTGGTGCTACTGCTGATACTGCTAAATTGTACAACAGCTTGGCTAAGCTTTACGAATATTATCTGAAAGCTGACGAACTGGAACAGGCTAAAGTAAAAAGCGGTGAGCTGAAAAAGCCAAAACTGAGAAAGAAAATGGTTAATACATTGGTAACACTGCGTCCTCAGTTGACTAACGGTGGTTCTGATGCCTTCAATGCAGGTAACTATGCTAATGCATTGAAATACTTCGGTTTGTATGTTGACGTTGCTAACAACCCAATCTTCGAAGGAGAAGAAGCTGTTAAGAACGACACACTGACTCCGCTGATTGCTTGCTACGCTGCTTTGGCTGCTAACTCTTTGGAAGACAAAGATGCTGTGATGAAATATGCTACAATCGGTAAAACTCACAAGGAAGAAGGTTACAGAGCCTTGATGTGTATTGCAGAAGTTGCTGGTAAAGGCGAAAACGCTGACTCAACTCAGTGGTTGGCTGCTATCCAGGAAGGTTGCGAAAGATTCCCTTCACAGGATTATTTCGTAGGTAACCTGATGGATTATTACATTCAGAAAGGTAGAGTAGCAGAAGCTTTGTCTACAATCGACGGTCTGTTGGCTAAAAACGAAACTGAATATTACTTGTATGTAAAAGGTGTACTGCAGTACGAAAACAAAGATTACGAAAACGCTATCACTACTTTGGAAAAAGTAGTTGCTAAAGGTGGTGATCTGACTGCAGAAGCTTACGCTAAAATGGGTGACTGCTACTTCTTCCCAGCTCAGGAATTGGTAGAACAGAACGCTACATTGGCTATGGAAGATCCTAAGTATGCAGAAAACGAAAACAAAATCAAAGATTTGTATACTAAAGCTGAACCTTACTACAAGAAAGCTAAAGAAGTAGCTCCAGACAAAAAGACTTTGTGGGGTAACTTCCTGTTGAATATCTACTGGAAGCTGAATAAAGCTGACTATGATAATTTGACTAAAGAATTGGGTATGTAATTCAATACTCAAATAAAAAAATCCGCAGGGTTTTATGCCTTGCGGATTTTTTTATGCTTTTACACCAAAATATCATTCATGTTTTACTAAATCATTGAAGAGAAAAATGTTGCTCATTGTTATGATGAAGGTTTGTTATTTCTATGGCGCAGATTTGTCATAGTAATGATGCATTAAAAAAGTACTGATACAAAGAAAGCAGGTCTTGAGAATAGTCGATAGCTTTTCCTTAAAAGATTTTTTAGTTTATCAAGACTTAGAGGGTAATCAATAAAATAAACTGGATAGCATTGAAAAGAAACAAAATTCATAAAAGCATGTGTGAGAAAAAGGAGAGATAATTCTCCAAAATCTAATTAAACATAATACTGATTATATGATTTATTTCCTTGCGTTATTTTAGGGTTATTTTTACGGGAATACAGAAAATCCAAAAATTGAAAACGCTATTTAAAATCTGGATTTAGCACTCGGTTTATTATAAGTATCTTATGTGTTTGCAAATAAATGCCGCTGCATATACATTTGCGCCTTTTTTAGCCACTTTCTGTCACCAAGGTAGGATTATATCAGGACTAAAGATAATACCTTATACGGAGCATATTTTATCTTAATGATGCCGTTTGTTCCTAGATTCAATGCTTGCAATCGGATATAATATATTTCATGTATTGTGCAAAAACAAAAAAGGGAATATCCGTTCTGTTTGCCGGTATATTCCCTTTCTATCCTATCTATGATTCTTGGACAGGTTATTTGATAATCAATATCGGTGTAGTTGCATGGAACAGCATACGTCTGGCAATGCTTGGATTAAACAGCCGGGCAAATACATTCCGCTTGTAATTGGTAATACACAATACATCAATATTTTCTTTCTTCATATACTCATCCAGCTGTGTCAGCAAATGATCTTCGGGCACCACTTCGTAAGAAATATCCAGCTGTGGATACTGTTTCTGGAAATATTCCTTGATGCCTGCCAGCTTGATTTCGCTCCAAGCTTTCTTTTCTTCGTGCGCACCCAGATGAATGAACGAAATGGCGAAATTATACGAGTTAAAGGTAGTAATCAGCGAATCGAAAGCTATCAGGTCGCGCTGGTCGAAGCTGGTTGCAAATGCCACACGCTTAATCTGTTTGAAGGATTTGAGCGGTGTATCTTCCGGAATGGCATATACAAACGAGCGACTGCGCTCGATAACCTCGGCTGTAACGCTTCCTATAAGGTCTAATTCCTTCTTTCCCTTGCCTCGGGTACCCATGACTATCAGGATGGGTTTATAGTCCTTAGAATAGCTTAAAATCTCTTCTTCGGGGATTCCGTCGCGCAGGATACAGCTGAATTTCACATCGGGCAACTCCCCTGCCGAAATTTTGCTCTTCAGCGTTTCTACAAACTTATTCAGCTCCTCGTTCACCGATTCAATCATGCTCTTGATGTTGACATGCTGCTCCATGGGGACGTCCACTCCCACTCCGTCGTACTGGATGGCAGGTACGTAAATGGGACTGAAATAAGTGTGAAGCAGTACGACGTCGGTCTTCATCTGTGCGGCAAAGTCGAAACCAAACTCGCAGGCTTTCATCGAATATTCAGAGAAGTCAATGGGAATGAGCACTTTATGCATTTTTTTTACTTCTTCTTCATCCTCCTGGTCTTCTACTACTTCTTCCAGCCACTTGGAGTTTTCCACAATTTTAAGGGCATGAGGCAAGTCGCTTTCCTTGATGCGCACACGTACTCCAGCCGAAATGACGGGCTGTATAAGGTTCACATTATGAATATAGGCCTCTATCCCTTCGCTTTCCAGTATACCTTTCAGAATTTCAGCCTTCGAATAGGTTAAAATAACCAGTGTAACAAGTTTTTCTTCCATAATGATCGGTTTTTAGTGTGATATATATACAAAAAATCCCAGTCAGCTACCTTGCTAACCGGGATTCCTGTTAACTTATTCTCCTGCAACAGCTTTACTGTCGTTTTCTTTTAGAATTTCGAGTGCCTTGTCCAATACTGTTGTATCATCCAACATAACCAGACCGCCATCAGGACCCGGTTCGAGGTGAATACCTACGCTTTTACCGTCTTTAAAGTTTTGTCCACCAAAGAAATTACGTACGGTTTCCACACTCATATCTAGTTCATCTGCTATTCTGTGCATACTTCCACTGGGCAGTGCGTCTTTTATCTTGCGGAGTTCATTAAATGTGATTGTTCTGTTCATAGTGTTTTAAATTTTAAAGGTTGTACAAATTTATTATTGCTCTCAAATCACGATATAAACTTACAAAAAAAAATATACGGACACAACTTATTGGCCATTTTTTTTCAATGGCTCTCAAAAATAAAGATATTCGGCTACTAAAAATCCGCCTATCAGAATCACAAAGAATGTGGCCAGGAAGGTTGTCAGCAACATGTCTACATCCGATATTACATAGCCGGTGCTGGTGTATTGACTGGATATGTACTGGGGTTTCTTGAATACTTTTTTCTGAAGCAGGTAGTAGCCGGCATAAATCAATACGGCGAAAAACATGCCTTCCAGGGCCCCGAAAAGAATATCGCCCGGATAGTGTACACCCAGATAAATGCGTGAATAGGAATTGAGAAATGCCCAAAAGAAAAGCATCAGCGACAGCCGCCAGTTGCGTATAAGAAGCGAAACAAAAGCTGCAATGGCGAAAGTGTTGGCCGCATGACTGGATACAAAGCCGTAACGCCCTCCACGATAGCCGTTTACAATCTCTACCAGATACATAAGCTGGGGATCTTGTGCCGGTCTGAAGCGCATGAAATAGGGCTTGCAGAAGGAGGAAGCAAACTGGTCGGCAGCGGTAATGACAAGTCCTACCATCAGCACCAGCGTGATAGCCTCCCACGGCTTGTTGTTTTTAAAAAGGACATACAGCAGCATGGCAGCTACGGGAATCCATATCACCGTACTGGTACAGACCCACATGAATCCGTCCCAGAATAGTGTATGACCGTCATTCAATCGTAATAACAGGTCCTGATCTGCTGATATAAGTTGCTGTATGTCCATCCGTTTCTATTTCTGTTTATTAGATATTTTCAATTGCGTCGGTCGAAATCCATCCTTTGTTTCCATCTTCCAGACGGATTTCCTTCCATTCTTTCATACTGTCGTCTTCTACAAATACTTTGGTGCCTTCGTGCAGCACGAACAGGTCTGTCCCGCTTTCACTTGGCGTACTCTTGACAGTTACCGAAGGGGCCATCACGATAGCGCCATTACGGTTGATGAGCTTCTCGCGCTGTGTAGATGCAAAGCTGTTGACAATCAGTGTAACCAACAGCAATACGACTGCTGCAATGAAGCCAATTTTACGCACCAGCATCTGCTTGCCCAGGAAATAGAGTCCGAGGCAAATCAAAAGAAGGACAAAAGAAGAAATAGCTACCGAGCTCCACTGTTTTTCGCTCATTGTTTCGGCAACCGAACGGTACCAGGTCACGAAAAAGACTTCGCTGGCCGGTGTAATCTGGTCGACCGATTTACTGCGGGCTACTTCGAGATTGTAGCGGGTGTCTGCGTCACCCGGGTTGAGAAGCAATGCGCGTTCGTAGTTCAGTACGGCCTTTGCGGTATTCTTGTCCTTGAAATATGCATTTCCCAAATTGTAATACACATCGGCCGATTCTCCCTGTTCCGAAAGAAGTGCTTCATAAAGCTGGATGGCTTCCGGAAATTTATTCTGTTCGTAAGCCTGGTCCGCTTCTTCTTTGGTTACGGCTCCGACTGTCTGAACCAGCATAGCAAAAACACATAGCAGGAAATATATTTTTTTCATATTATGCGCTCCTATTTTTAATGTTTGATACTGTTTTCCATTTTGCTGATAATCTCTATGGATGCGGTATATACTTTATCCATAGCCTCGTTCTCGTCACCCGGTGCATAACGGGCAAACTCGCAGTCATTCAAAACGTTGATAAAGGCTTTCACCAGTTCTTCGTTGACACCGTAACGAGAGAGTTCCTGCTCGATGTTGTCTTTAGAAAGCTGTGATACCGGAATGCTCAGCTTGTCGCTGATGTAACCCCACAAAGCTTTCAGTACTTCGTCGTAGAACTCGTTTTTCTTGTTCTCTGACAACAGTTTACCGGCCAGTTTCATACGTTTTACGGCTACTTTATTCGCCTTTTTCGTTTTCATCTTGGCAGTGTTGGCATTGTCCATAGCTTGTTTGCGATACATCAGGATTACGCCGACAAAGAGTACAAACGGAATGATGTACCACATCCAGTATGCTGTAGTGCCGTAGAAATAATCTCCACGCTGTGCAAACTGGGTAGCGCCACGCTTGATGTAACGAACGTCGTTGCCCAGCATCTTCACGCTTTCCTTGTTAGTGAAGTCGGCAATTACCTGGTCGGCATTGCCCTGACCTTTTTCTACGTTGATAACGTATTCTTCAGATTTCAGGGTCTTATAGGTCTTTGTCTTCAGGTCGAAATAAGTAAACGAAACGGCCGGAATGGTGAACTTGCCTGCATGGCGCGGAATAGCCAGGTATTCGTAAGTCTTCGAACCGCTCAACCCTTCGCGTGTCAGGTTGAACTGATTATCGATTTTCGGGTCGTAGACTTCAAAATCCTGCGGGAATTTTACTTCCGGAGTGCCAATCAGCTTCATGTTACCTGTACCGGTAACTGTCAGTTTGATAGTAACTGCATCGTTTGTCTTGACAGACTTGGAATTGATGCTCGAAGCCATTGTAAAGGTTCCTACCGCACCCGAGAAATCTGCCGGTTTTGAAGGCAATGCAGCTACGTTGATTTTCAGTTTCGGAGTTACTATTTTCTTTTTAATCTCTACGTAGTTGGTACCTCCGTTGAAGAAAGCATCAAAGGGGTCTCCACTGTTGATACGTTGAGCTACAACACCATCGAATGTGATGGAAGGAATTTCCATCGTTCCGCTTTGCTGTGGGAACAATACATACTGTCTCCATACGGTTGTATTATAATTGCGGCCGTTGTAGTGCTCCAAGCTGAAAGTCTTTTGCGCCGGGAGTTCAACCTCCTGTGTGTGGAAGCCTTTTAAATCGGGCATATCACCGTACAACTGACGCAAGTCTACTACCGTATATACTTTGTAGGTCAGAAGGATAGCTTCCTGCTCGTATACCTTTGTCTTGCTGGCAGAAGCCGTAATAAACAAGTCTTTATCTGTAATTTTACTTCCCACAGCCTGACTCCGTGAAGAGGATGCAGAACCACCTTGTGCACTGCTGGCCGATGCATCATCTGCCGGCAATACTTTAATCTGCAGTGAATTGGAGATTTTGGTTTCACCATCGGCTACAATGCTGGCTGCCGGAATATTATACGTTCCTTCCTTTCCTGCCATCAATATATAGGTATAAGTGATGGAACTGGAAGAAGAAACTTTACCGTTGATAATCTGTGTACTGTTCTGAGAGGAACGGCTTGGCCCCATCAAAACTTCAAATCCCTTTATAGAAGGAGCACGGAAGTCTTTTACCTTCTGGGTGTTTACGGTAAAAGTCAACCGGAACTGATCACCACTGACCACGACATCGGGAGCTGCAGCAACGAAATTTACTTCGTTACCGGCCACCGACTGTAACCCGGCCAATAGTAAAAACATAAAGAAAACTATTTTTCTCATCTTATTTTTTATTTACTATATTCTCTCAACACATTTCTATGCGCTTTTTACCAATCTTTTTCCAGTTTTTTGCCGCTTACCTGAATCTGCTTCTTTACTTTATCCTGCACATTCTTTTCATCCTGCATGACAGCATTGAGCAACTGCTCGGCATTTTCCTTAGACATTTCGTTTTTGTTCTGCTGCTGGTTTTGCTGCGGTTGCTTCTTCTGGTCTTCATTCTGGTCCTTGTTCTGGTCTTTCTGGTCGTCTTGCTTCTGATCCTGTTTCTGCTCTTGCTGCTTGTCCTGATTTTGCTGTTGCTGCTGATCTTTCAGCATTTTCTGAGCCAGAGCCAGGTTATAGCGTGTCTCGTCGTCATGTGGATTATTACGCAACGACTGCTTATAAGCTTCGATACACTGTGGATATTGCTTGGACGATTGCAGAATCACTCCCATATTATGATAGGCGCGTGCCAGTTTGCCTTTGTCCTTTTCGATACGGGTCACCGCGTCAAACTGTTCCATGGCTTCCTTTGCCTTGTTTTGCATCAGGAGGGCATTTCCCAAGTTATACATGGCATCAGTCGATTTAGGGTTCAGCTCCAATGCCTTACGGTAATCCACCTCTGCCTTCACAAACAGGCTGTCATTATAAAGTTTGTTGCCGCTGCGCATATAGTCGTATTCGGACTTTTGTCCGAATACGACTGTCGTGCAACACAACAGTACCATCGTTAAAAGTATATTCTGGATTTTCATAGCTTGCTACTCCTTAAATAGTTTGACATTCTTGAACAGCGGATTCTTGCGTTCCAGCAACAGAATATCTGCTACCAGCAGCAACAGTACAATCCAAGCCAAAACTTGGAACTGCTCGTCAAATTCGGTGAAAACTTTCGTTTCTACATCAGCTTTCGCCAGCTTATTGATTTCCGCATTCAAGGCTTTTTCGGCATTGTTTGTATTGTCAACGCGGATATACATACCATTGCCGGCCTGCGCAATTTCCTGACACATCTGCTCATTCAAACGGGTGACTACTACATTTCCATCCTTGTCACGGCGGAAATCATTGCTGCCCGGAGTTGTCGGGATAGGCGATCCGTCGGGCGAACCAATTCCCAAGACAAATACGCGCACACCTTTTTTGGCCGCTTCCTTCGCTGCTTCTACGGCTCCACCCTCGTGGTTTTCACCGTCAGTAATAAGCACAATGGCGCGCCCTACCTCTTCCTGTGGGGTAAAGCTTTTCATTGCTAAATCGATGGCACCTCGAATATCTGTACCCTGTGTTGAAATAAGTGATGGCGAAATACTGCTCAGAAACATTTTAGCCGAAATATAGTCGCTTGTAATAGGCAGCTGGGTAAAAGCTTCTCCAGCAAAGACAATCATTGCTACCTTGTCGTTGTTAAAAGTCTCCACCAGTCTGGAAATCAGTCGTTTCGATTTTTCCAGACGACTGGGAGTAACATCTTCTGCCAGCATGGAGTTCGAAATATCGAGTGCTACTACAGTCTCAATGCCCTGTCTTTTCACCGTTTCCATCTTTGAACCGAACTGTGGACGGGCCAGCATGAAAATAGCTACCGCCAGTGCCGACCATACCAGCCAAAACTTTACATCCGGACGGTACTTGGATACAGTAGGCATCAGATGAGCCAGCAATTCCGGGTCGCCATATTGACGGATTCTTTTTCTCCTTCTGTAATTTGCATAGAGATAGAATGCAGCCAGAAATGGCAACACTATCAGCAGATATAAATAAATAGGATCTCCAAATCGAAACATAGCATTCTTTTTTTATGGAATTTTCTTTAATACAGTATTACGCAGCAGCACTTCCAGCAAGATGCAAAGGATTGCTACGAGTGCGTAAATCTGATATTCTTCCTCACGTTTACTAAACTCCTTGACGTTCAGCTTGGTTTTCTCCAGCTTATCGATTTCCTGATATACTTCTTTCAGTTTCGTGTTGCTGGTAGCACGGAAATAGTTGGCATCGGTAGTGCCTGCTATCTGCGTAAGTGTCTGTTCATCAATCTCTACCGGCACATTTACATACTGTACTCCAGCATATGTCGGCATCGGATAAGGAGCAGTACCGTTTGTACCCACACCGATGGTATATACACGTATTCCAAACTGTTTGGCTATCTCGGCAGCTGTAAGCGGTGAAATATCACCCCGGTTGTTACTACCATCGGTAAGCAGGATAATTACCTTCGACTTCGCCTTGCTGTCTTTCAGACGGCTGATGGCATTGGCAATACCCATACCGATAGCTGTACCGTCCTCTATCAGTCCACGCTGTGCTATATCGCATTTGATACCTTGAAACAGGTTCAGCAACACGCCATGATCGACTGTCAGCGGACACTGTGTAAACGCTTCACCAGCAAAAATCGTAAGACCGATATTGTCATTCGGTCTGCCGTTGATAAACTCTGCAGCTACCTGCTTGGCAGCTTCCAGACGATTCGGCTTCAAGTCTTCAGCCAACATACTGGTAGAAACGTCCACTGCTAGCATGATGTCAATACCCTCTATCTCTGTATTCTGCCAATTATCCGTAGTTTGCGGACGGGCCAGCACCAGAATAATCATGACGAAAACCAGTATACGTAAAACAAACGGTGCATGTAGCAGATAAATTTTCCAGCTTTTAGGTGCCTGCATATACATGCGGGTCGTAGAAACCTGCATGGTAGGCTCTGTCTTTTTGCGTTTCAATACATACCAAGCAATGTACGGTAGCAGCAAAAGCAACAAGAACAGATATTCTATATTTGCAAAAATCATAATTTCACTCTCCTTTTAAAGTTAGAAACAAAGAGCAATAATCTGCCTGATAACCATGTAAATAGCACCCAATCCGATTACACCGGTAAGACCGATACAGCACATCAGCGCGATACGTCCCTGTTTAGAGCGCTTCTCTTCCACTCTGATTTCTGTTGGTTCCTGTTTGGCATTAGGATCAGGTTCTATCTTCGTATGATTGATGAACTCAATGGCATTCAGCAAGTTCATGTCATTCTCATTCATAAGCGGAGCATGTTTGGCAAACTTCACCAAGTCGGCAGTCTCGAACAACAGACGCATTTCATCAATCGATGCCTTGTCCTGTTCCTGCGTCAAGCGTTCGATGATTTCGCCCGAAGTCATTTCCATGGCATTGAAGCCGAAGCGTTCTTTAATATAAGTACGAATCACATCGGTCAATTCTGTATAATAAACTTTCGGGTCCCCCTTCTGCCAGCTCTTTTCAGCTTTAATTTCATCCATCTTCTTCATGGCAGCCAGATGAGGAGGCAGTTTTGGTTCTACCTTGATAATCTTGATGATAGGCTTGTTGTCCTTATAGCGGATAACCAGGAACACACAAGCAGCCGCCATAGCCAGGAACAGCAATCCGAACCATACAATAGGTGCAATATCTTCCCATTTCACCGGAACTTCCTGAATCGATTTCGGTCCGAAGAACTGGTCCGGATGCAATGTATCAACCGGCACTGAGTACACTTTCAGGGCCAGTGACTTTGAAAGATAAGGTTCGTTGTTGACTTTCACCTCAAACGGAGGCAAGTAATAAAGGGCAGAGTCGAACGAAGTCACCGTATACTCCTGTGTTACCAGCATACGTTTACGGTCGTTCAGGTACTGTGTATCGGCCTTAGCCACATCCACAATTTCTACACCCCTTATAATTGTATCTTGAAACAGTGGCATCTGCAATTTCTTGTCGGCATCCAGGCTCACCTGCAGACGTATTTTTGTCTGTTCCCCGATAAGCAACTGAAGCGAGTCGATGCTAGCATCTACAGTAACCTGCGCCTGCGTCGGCAGTGCAGCAGCCAATGCAAGCGTCAGTACCACACACGCCTTTTTACACCAAGCAGCACCACTTTCTATAAAGTCGTATTTCATAATTCTCCTAGTTTCTTTTCGCAAATAAGTTAAGCAAAGCCTTCACGTAATCCTGGTCAGTACGGATTGTTACCGAGTCCACATTACTTTTTGTAAAGGTATCATTCAGCATCAGCTGTTTCTGCTTCCACCATTCATGGTGAGCATTGCGGAGTGCCTTCGATGAAGTGTCAATCCACTGTTCGTACCCCGTTTCCGCATCACGCACTTTCATCAGTCCCACATCAGGAAGTTCTTCCAGACGGCGGTCGTATACCTGAATTGCTACCACATCATGCTTCCGGTTAGCTACGGTAAGTGCATTTCTGAAGTCGCGTTCATCGATGAAATCGCTCAGCATAAACGCCGTACAACGCTTCTTAATCACATTGGTAAGGTATTCTATCGCACTGCTGATGTCCGTACGCTTACTTTCAGGCTTGAAATCCAGCAACTCGCGGATAATATAAAGAATATGCTTACGACCTTTTTTAGGAGGAATAAATTTCTCGATACGGTCCGAGAAGAAAATCACCCCGATTTTATCGTTGTTCTGAATAGCCGAAAAAGCCAGCGTAGCCGCAATTTCGGTCACCATATCTTTCTTGAGCTGCTGTACCGTACCGAAGTCCAGACTGTTTGATACGTCCACCAACAGCATGACAGTCAGTTCACGTTCTTCTTCAAATACCTTTACGAATGGTTTGTCAAAGCGGGCAGTTACATTCCAGTCAATGTCTCGCACATCATCGCCATACTGATACTCACGCACTTCCGAAAAAGCCATACCTCTACCCTTAAAGGCAGAGTGATACTGTCCGGCAAAGATGTTGCTGGACAATCCGCGTGTTTTTATTTCTATCTGGCGAACCCGTTTCAATAGTTCACTTGTTTCCATTCTGCTTTATTTTGCAGATGTGTTCCTCTGTCCGAGAAAGCACACCTATGATGTTTAACCACCTTACCCGGACCATGCAAAAACATGTCCGGGCAACGTGTATTTATCTTCCTTTTTCCTGAAGAGATTACCCTAAAGAAGCACCAGACTTCTTTTATATCTCAATCTGTATCAAGGCCTTAATTAGGGCACTTCAACCTTATTCAGAATCTTGCTGACAATTTCGTCCGAAGTTACATTGGTAGCTTCAGCTTCGTATGTCAGTCCGATACGGTGACGCAATACATCGTGAGCTACAGCACGTACATCTTCCGGAATCACATAACCACGGCGTTTGATGAATGCATAACTGCGTGCAGCCAGTGCCAGGTTGATAGACGCGCGTGGCGAACCACCAAAGCCAATCAGACCCTTCAATTCTTTCAAATCGTATTTTTCCGGATAACGGGTAGCAAACACAATGTCAGCAATATACTGTTCAATCTTTTCATCCAGATATACCTGACGCACCACTTTGCGTGCTTCCATAATATCTTCAGCTTTCAGTATCGGATTTACCTTTACAGATTCTCCCGTAATATTCTGACGGATGATTTTCTTTTCTTCTTCCAGCTTCGGATAATCGATAATCACCTTCAG
>CAJKDC010000042.1 GCA_905198575.1 uncultured Bacteroides sp.
CGAAGAACAGGCTGTTCTTTCTTTGGACAGTGATTGGTCTTATCGCCCTTTCTGCTGCCATATAGTCTATTGAGTATTCACCGTCATTTCTGTAGGCGAAGATCTGATTCCAGAAGTTCTTCAGATAGTTAAGGGTCTTGCTCATAAGTTCGCTTCGGCTCTCATCGGGATTTGCCAGCAGATCATAAAGCTCTGTCCTTATCTTATCGATGATTTCCGTTGTTTCCTTACTGTTCCTTCTGCGGTAAATCTCGTCTGCGGTAAGTATCTTCCATGCCGTATAATTTAGCCATAAGTTCCAAGAAGGTTCTTGCCTGCAGGCTTCCCTGGTCGTAGGCATACTTGAACTTAGCTCTTGCATGAGACAGACAACATAGATGCTCTATATCCATAAGTTCGCTGTCAAGATACATATAAAAGGGGAGAGGATTGGCAACGTCCTGAAGGGTAATCTTCTTGAGGGCAGGTTTCAGCTTGTTGAGCTGCATGATAATGCTAATCAATATGCCAATTTGGGAAACTTATTTTACAGATAGTACATCTGTCCAATCTTCTCCTTCTCCCTCAAAAAGTGTATGCGATAACAAAAGGTTGTTCTTCATAAAATATATTTTCTCTGTAATTTTCTGTGTAAGCTTTCCTGCTTAGCAGTCAGCCTTTCTTTTGCATTCCTTCTTTAAGTTTCTGCCAGTAGCCTTTTCCCAGCATTATCCATCCAGTGGCCGCTGCGACGGTCAGGAAAATCATGCCAAGCACGATAGTCTTCCTACTGGTGCCCGAAGGCTCTAAAGGTACGACTGCGGGTTCCACCACAGCAAATACCGGCTTTTCTTCCTGCACCTTGGCACGGGCTACCTGTAATTGCTGGGCTACCTGGCTGTATACTTGATATGCCAGACTCATCTCATTTTGTAATCGTTCACGTTCGGCCATAGTACTCTGGAAAACTACATTACTGTTGGCATCTACATAATTAGCATAGCGTTGCTGGGCTTCATAATATTCCTGCTGGCGCTCTTTGTATAATGTTTCTAAGTATTTGCAGTCCTCTTTAGCCTTTGTTGTGCGGTAGGCAGTGATGTATTGCTGTAATTTGGAAACCACACTGTCAGCTACTGTTGCTACTACTTTCGGATCTTGCAGGGTTACAGTTAGTGTTGTAATCGCGGTCTTTTTGTCTACTTCTGCTATTATTAGTTTACGTAGGTTCTCCAATTTTTGTGCATCTTCCTTACTCAGTTCAATGCTTCCTTCAGCTGTCTTTTCACTTGTTATTTCTTCTTTACCACCCAATAAATATTTGATACTGCTGACAGCCATGCCTGGTGCCTTCATGATAGCACTCCACCAAGGAGTTTTCTGTTCATCCAGATAGACTGTAAGGGTAGTGTCAATACTTCTGTCTTTAGTGACAACTCGTGAATTCATCAGTTCCAGTAAAAATGGAGTAGAAGCCACAATATCCGGTGCCAGTGAAGCATTCAGTGCATCGGGACTGTCATTGCCAATACTTCCACCTAAAAATGAGGCCGCCATACTTGCCAGTCCACTTCCAGACTTGTTGCTGCCCATTTCTGGTGAAAGGGTAACACTTACAGTATACTGTTTGGGAATACTCAGTGCAATAATAATGCCGATTACCAATCCTACACCAGCCGCTTTATAGAGTTTTTTGCGGATAGCAATAATCTGACGAAGTATGCCCATCCAGTCGATTTGTATTTCACTGTCTTCTTCTTCAAAAGCCGGACGGTATTCCGGCTCTTTATAGTGTTTGTTTTCTGTCATACGTTGTCAAATAACAATAAATTATTTCTTAATTAAGTTAGTAATTGTCGCAAACATAGTAGCCAATGAACCAAATGAAGAAGCATAGCCTAGAATTTCGCCGATTCTAGCTCCATTTTTATTCTTCTTGCTTGGTACAATAATTTCGCATCCAGGCTCGATTTTATCCTTGTTGCATCCCTTGATGCGGGCTACCTGACCGTTCATATAAATCACAAATTTCTTGCTTTTCTTGGCATTTAGCGCATAGCCTCCGGCTTGGTCCAGATAGTAGTTTACATTCTTACCGCTTAGATAGCCCACAGTGTTAGGCATCATCACAGCTCCGTTGATTTTCACGGTATTGTTCAGCTTGGGTACACTGATAACATCGCCTTCACGCAACACCAAGTCGTATTCGCTGCCGGGGTTGGCTACAGCTTTTTCCAAATCAATACCTACCGTGAAGGTATTTTCCACGCGAATTCCCAGTGAATCCATCATGGCTTCGCCAAACTGACGGTTCATCAGTTCAATGACATCACGCATGCGTTTCTTTTCGGCATCGTTGGCCACACGGGTTAGTTTTGCTCCACGCAGATAGGCATTGGGCGTAGCTCCTCCGGCCTTCCGGATAGCATCCGACAGGCGTTCTTCACGCTGCGTCATGGCATAGGTTCCACCAAAGAGCACTTCACCGGTTACCTGTACGTTTTGTTGGGCCTGATAGCCGGGACTGCGGCGCACAAACACCTGGTCGTAAGGCTGGAGCACAAAACCCTGCTCACCGTCTATCACAAAGCCGTCTTTCAGTGAGAAACTGAAGGTCTGGCCGATGCTGTCGGTATAGTTTTCGCTCTTGGGGTCTTTGATACGGCGTGACACGTCTACTCGGGCAGTAGAGGCGGCTTCGCGCAGACCGCCGGCACGGATAATCAGGTCTTCCAGCGTCATGTTGTCCGAGAAGGTGTAGCTGTCCGGCTTGGCTACCTCGCCATAGATGGTTACATCACCGCGCTCTTCCAGATCGTGAATGCTGGGGATGTAGAGAATATCGTTTTTCTGCAAAGGAATGTCGGGACTGGTGCCTGCCATGATGCCGCGGATGTCTACACTGATGATTTCGGTAGTCAGGTCTTCGCGTTCACGCTGCAGCACGGCACGGTTGGTAAAGGCATCGCCCTGCAGGCCTTTTGCCTCGCTTACCAGTGCACGCACGGTGTTCAGTTCACCGCTCAGCTGGTAGATGCCGGGGCGGTATACGGCGCCGCGTATCTCCAGTTTGTTGGTAAAGCGGTTCAGGATGGCTTCGGCAGTTACCACGTCGCCGTTGCGCATGGCATAGGTGCTGTAGTTGATTTCCTTCACGGTGTTGATTTCGTATTCTTCACCGTTCTGGCGCACGACGCGCAGCGAGCGGGTGTAGGCATCGGATGCAAAACCGCCGGCATAGTTGATAAGGGTAGCCAAGGTTTCGTTTTTCTTCATCTCGAATTTCATGGGGCGTTTCACGTAGCCGCTGATTTTTACCAGAGCTTCGTAGGCGGGGATGATGATGACATCGCCTTCCTGCAGGCGGATGTCGTCCTGGGTCTTGCCTTTCATAATGAAGTCGTAGACATCGACAGTGGCTACGGTTTTGCCGCCGCGCACCAGCTGTACGTTGCGGAGGCTACCAATCTCGCTTACACCGCCTGCGCGGTACAGGGCATGGAATACGGTAGAGAAAGACGACAGGGCATAGGTGCCGGGCTGCCGTACTTCGCCCATCACATTGATCTGGATGGTGCGGATATTGCCCAGTGTAAGGCAGATTTCCAGATTGCCGTCTGTGGTGTCCAGACCGCTGTAGGTCTTGCCCATGACTTTTTTCATATAGTCGTTGGCTTCGGCTACGGTCATACCGCTCAGATTGACAGGGCCTATTTTTTCAATATTGATGGTGCCGTCCGGAGAAATCTGGCGGCGGATGGTGTTCTGGCTGGTCCCCCAGATGTCGATAATCACTTCATCACCCGGGCCCAGACGGTAGTTGGGGGGAGTGGCGATGTTTACGCTGGGTTCGAAGGTAAGATTGCGGGTATTGAAGATGTTGCGACCGAAAACTTCGTTTTCCTGTACCAGTTCGCGGCTGTCGGGCTGGTTGTTTTCCAGCATAGTGGTATTGTCTTCCTGGGCTGCTTCGCGAAGGCGGGCTTCGTTCTGCTCGGTGCCGGTCATCGACGAGGCTTTGATGCCCTGTTCCTGTTCATACAGTTTTTTTACGCGTTCGGCCTGTTCGCGGGTTACGCCACGGCGGGCCAGCTCGGTTGCCATCTGGCGCTGGTCTTTTCCCTCGGCCATGCCTTGTTTAACATACTCCAGTACCTGTTGGTCGGTCATGCCTGTCTGCGCCATGAGCAGGGGCGAGCAGGCCATAAATACAATAAGTGAAAGTGCTCTGATCTTCATATATTTTTTTGTTGTTTCCTTGTGTTTCTTCGCGTCAGGGTACGCTTCGCGGCTGCCGGTCCCATCTTTTTTGATTGACAGGAGGCATGCCGCATCTGTATATACGGGGCAAATTTAGGCATTATTTTACATTAAAACAAATATATGCGCTTGAAATGACCAAGTATCGCATTTTTTCGACACATTGGGTGTTGTTTTTAACAAAAAAAAGGATGTGCCCTCTTTCTGGGGGCGCATTCTCGTGCTTGATATCGTGCAAGCGTGTAGCTGTTAGCGTAGTGCTGATGGTTGCTTCTTATCTTCTTTGGTCTCCGATTGGGTTTTCTGCGAATTGTTTTGGAAAAGTTCTGCAGGGTTTTGTCCGCTCATCGCCGCCATCAGTATGTGGGGGATGTCGGCCTGATCAAGTTGTGCGGCAACTTGGTTTGCTTGCAGGATTTCCTGCTCTTGAGCTGCGGTGTGTGTTTGTTTTTCCATGGTTATTGTTTTGTTAAGGGTTGAATGTTTTTTATTTCCGGATGATATTCAGACTTTCCAGATATACCAGAAAGTTTTGTGCGTGAGCCAGAAGTTCGTCAAGTGTTTGGGTTTTTGTGTTAACTTGCTCGTAGTACTGATTCAGGTCGCGGAAGATGTTTTCGCTCAGACGCAGGAAGTATTGGGAGATGCTGCATACGGTATAGAGGTCTTTGATTGACTCCAGATGTGTTTTCGATGTGCTGCAGATGGTCGTTGAGTTCTTGTTCCTTGTGTTCGTAGGCTTTTTGGCATTGTTCATACAGACTGCTACTGGCTAACATCGTATCCTTGCGCAGTTCTGCTGCTTGTGCATGCAGCATGGGCAGATAATCACTCTTGAGGTTGATTGGAGTCTGCAATAGTTTGTTGCGCTGCAGGTCGACTTCTTTATTGCTTAGTTCCATAATTGTAATTTAGAAAAATAGAGTTAGACTGTTTTTATAGGTTATAAAGGTATTTGTTTTTTATATATTGGCAAACTTTAATTATGAAAAAAAGCAGCCCTTCTCACGAGGAGCTGCTTTCCCAATTAATAACATAACTCTTCTCACGAAGGGTAATAATGTTATATACTAATGAAAATAATGATACAAAGTTAAAAAAAATACATTCAATAAAAAAAGAAAGTCATTGACATTTTTGATATTTTTAAAAGTCCGGCTAATGTTTAGCCCTGCTGTTCCGTCTGTCCGGAATCGGCTGTTTGCGGTTCAGGCTGCAGCATAGCCGCCTCACCCCCGTCATCGGCCGTCGGGTCTTTCAGCTTGGGTACCCGTTCGAAGCGGGCCTTCTTGGCCGTGTCGCGCAGCGCTTTGCCCGGACGGAATACGATGCGCGGGCGGCGCAGCATCGACTCGTTGAAATCTTCTTTCTTGTCGCACGGCGTGCTGCCCATGCTCACCTGCAGGTTGCCCAGTTTGCCCAGCCGGACAATCTCGCCGTTGCGCAGGGCCTCGATGACACGGTCTTCCAGGGCGGTAAGCACCGCTACGGCATCGGGGTAGGTCACCGTGCAGCGTTCTTCAATCTGCGTGGCCATCTCCTCTAAAGTGGTTTCTGCGCGCGCCTGTGCCTGCGCATGATAGTTCAGTTCGCTTTCGGGCATGCCGGGTTGCTGCGGACGGGCTACTACTGAATAAGTGATTGCTTTACTCATGTTACTTTTCTCCTTTCTTTTGTGGGTTGTTTTACTCGGTCCGGATGTTTCTCGTTACCCGCAGGCCGGCTCCGGACACGGCTGCCGGTCTGCGCGGGAGAGTCAGGCGTCATGCCTGCTCGTCGTCGGTTGCCTGGGTTGTCTTGGGGTCTACCTGCACGTAGGTCAGGGTGGTGAGCATGTCCTGAAGGCCCTGGCCGGGACGGAACAGCGGATATACGCGCGAGATGAGGTCGGTGCTGTACTCCTTCTCGGTCTTGGCCCCCTTGCTGCGGATAATCATCTGCAGGGAACCGAGTTCGCCCAGACGGATGATTTCGCCGTTGGCAAGGCTTTCGCAGATGTTCTGCTCCAGGGCGGCCAGCGCACCCAGGATGTCGGCACGGGTGACCGTACACGTCTGCTGGATGCGGCGGGCAATGGTGTCGAGCGTGACGGTGCCGCGCGACTGTACCTGGGCGTAATAGATGCGTGCTCCCTGCGGGTCTTTCGGGTTGACTTTGGCAACTACCGAATAATAGATGGCTTTTTTCAACATAACTATTTTCTTTTATTGGTTCGACGTTGCAAAGATACCACACCTGCCGCGGGGACTTCTCCCCGTTGGTACGCGTTGTGCCTGCTTAGGGTTCGCCCAGGTAGCGGACGATGAGCTCCACTTCCTTGCGCAGGAAATAATGGGTACCCGTGCCCGTGTAGCCGGTCTTTTTCAGGGCCTCGTGCAGCTCGGTGCAGCGCAGAATCCAGCGGCGGAGGTGCTGCAGGGCTGCGTGCGGAGTGAAGTCGGGGAAATAGAGCATGGCCAGCTCGGACTTGCGGTAGCAGCGCAGGCGGAAGGGTTCGTCTTCGGTTGAATCAGGATAATACGTCATTTTCTTTTGTTTTTTAAGTTTGTAACTCGGGTTTATACTCTCTTTTTCCTTTTGGGCTTTTCGGGTTCCTCGGGCAGCGGGGTGTAGTTCTTCTTCTGGCGAAGCAGCATGTACTCGTCCTTGCCCAGGGGCTTGTCGGCATCCACAATGCGGATGATAAGCTCCTTGCGCTCGTTGCGGCACTGCCGGATGAGGTCGAGGAGCGACTCGGTGTGCAGGTGCATGCCGTTCAGCTCGAGCATCGCAAAGAGGTACTTGACGGTGGAACTGACCTTGCTGTCCGGCCGGGGTGAATCGGGCGAAAAGCAGCTTTTGTGCACGTCCATCAGCTCGCTGAGGTGCTGTACGCTGATTCTCAGCCGTACTCTGAACTCGCTGAGCATGGCGCCCAGCATACTTAGTCTCTGCTGGATGGCCTTGTCTGTAAGGTCGTCCAGTAACCATATCTGTTTTTTTTCTTGTGACTGCATTGTATTTTTTGATGTCATTAGAAAAATTTTTTGTAATAATAGCCGCTTGAACAGCTTTTTTAGTTATTATTTGTTTACAAATTTGCAGCATGTTTATGAGATATGCAAGCGAAAGGCAAAAAAAAATAGGGGTTGCCTTTTATTTTTATTTCTTTCGTTTATTCATTAAAAATAGGTAGCGTTTGTACATTTTGAAGCAATCTTTTGTTTCAATATGCTAGTAAACGGCTGATTTTGTGGAATGTGTATGTCTCATTCCTTTCCCACCGGATGTCTCATTGTGGTTTCCGCGGGAATGCGGAATATATAACGCATTTATAGTTAAAAATAAAATATATTTACATCAAAATTGAAAGATTATGACTGAGGATTTTTTGTCACCAGGTAGAAAAGGCAGAATCATGCTGCCGCGTAATGTGTTGAACGCTGTATTCGAAATGGCACGGAAACATAGTTTCAGCGAGCCGCTGGCGTTTGTGTATATGCTCTGCAAGGCGAATTATGCGGATGCGACGGTGCCCGACGGAACGTTTGTGCCGCGCGGCGTGCTGTATGTTTCGAAAACGGAGCTGCTCTGCGTATTCGACTGGTATCGCTCGAAGCTGGACCGCTTCCTGACGGTGCTGGAGCAGCGGGGTGTCCTGGAACAGGAACGCACCAGCGGGGGTTATCTGCTGCGTTTTGTGGAGTATGATGCGTTGTGCGGAATGCTGGAAGGCCGGAATTGCCGGAGGGGTGCGGCTGCTGCGCTTCCGTCGCCGGCTGTCGGCGGAGAGGCACTGCCGGATGCTGCGGACGCAACCGGTGCGGAGGGGACTGCTGTGCCTGCCTTCGAGGAGTTCTGGGAGCAGTATCACTATGTGGTGGGCCGCCAGCCGGTGGACCGTTACCTGGCGGAGAGGTGCTGGAATGCGCTCACGCCTGCCGAGCGTGTGATGGCGGTGGATGCGATCGAGGATTATTTTTTCTCGCTGAAAGAGGCGGGCTATGCGCGTACGGCGCACAATTATCTGCGTTATAAATCGTTTGTCAGATGAAAGGAGGTATGGACATGAAACGGAAGGACGGACTGGATGAGTTGGCGCTGGCTGCGGGCGGCTATGCGGATACGGAGTTGGAAATGGCGGTGCTGGGGGCTGCCATGCTGGAGCAGAAGGCGCTGCCGGTGGTGCTGGAGATGCTGGACGAGGCGTGTTTTGCCGACGAGGGGCACCGGCTGATTTTCGGGGCGCTGCGCGGCTTGTTTGCGGACGGGGCTCCGGTGGACTTTCTTACGGTGACGGACCGCCTGCGCAGGAGCGGACGGCTGGAGGATGCAGGGGGACCGCATGGGGTGGCCCGCTTGCTGTCGGGGGTGTTTTCGGCGGCGCATCTGGAGTTTCACTGCCGTATCTTGAAGCAGCTGGCGGTGCGCAGGGCGGCTCTGCGGCTGGTGTATGGCTTGCAGGCGCAGGTGGCGGACACGGCTACGGATGTGTATGATGTGCTCGTAAAGGGGGTGCAGGGTTTTCAGCGCTTGCTGGACGGATCGGAGGTGGTGTGCAACTTGCACGACATGGACGAGGTGATGCGGCTCACACTGGAGGCGGGACTGAAGCGCAAGGCTACGGCGCACAACGGACTGACGGGGGTGGACACGGGCCTCACGGAGCTGAACCGGATTACCGGGGGATGGCAACCGGGGACGCTGGTGTGTACGGCGGCTCGTCCGGGGGACGGCAAGACGGCGCTTGACTTGTTTTTTGCGCGGGCTGCTGCTCGGAGCGGGGTGCCGGTGGTGGTGTTCTCGATGGAGATGGGGGCGCGCGAGCTGGGCGACCGGTTGCTGCTGGGTGTTGCCGACGTGGATGTGGATCACTGGAAGGCCGGAGGGTGCACGGACAGCGAGATGGCGGAGGTGGACCGGGCGATGGAGGAGCTGCGCAGCTTGCCTATCCGGGTGGATGACACGCCGTACAACAGTGTGGACCAGTTGTGTGTGGTGGCGAAATCGCTGCATGCCAAGGGGTGTTGCGGACTGGTGGTCGTGGATTATCTGCAGTTGCTGGATGTGGCGCATCCGGGGCGTACGCGCGAGCAGGAGGTGGCGGAGTGTTGCCGCAAGCTCAAGGCGCTGGCACGGAAGCTGGCTTGTCCGGTGATTATCTCGAGTCAGCTGAACCGTCAGTCGGAGGGGATGCCGGCGCGTGTGCCGGAGTTGTCGCACTTGCGTGAGAGTGGGGCTATCGAGCAGGACTCGGACATGGTGTTGTTGCTGTATCGGCCGGAACGGGCTCGCATGCGGGTGTATGGCGACCGGAAGCTGCCTACGGAGGGTATGGTGGTGGCTATCGTGGCGAAGCATCGGAACGGGCAGACGGGGGAGGTGATTTTCCGCCACAATGATTCGATGACGCAGATGGCTGACTGGTGAGTTTATAAAATGTCCTTGTGTTTTTGATTTCTTTCCCTGTGGGTTGTGGAATGTGTCGGTACGTTTGTGGCTTATCAGATGAATGATAAACCTTGGTCATGTGAGTTACCCGCTAAAAACGTAGGGTTATTTTTTGCGGAACACAGGTATATCCGGGTTGCTGCTGAATATTGTATTATTTAAAGGTATATATTAATAAGGTGTTTTTCCGGCTTGGGCTGGATGGGATGTAGGGACGTTATCGTCTCTTTTTTTTGTTTATAGGGGTTTGTTATAATAGAAATTGAAAGTCTGTAGTACCTATTAAGTCACACGGAGGAGTGACGGTGATCTATTTTTGTGCCGTGATTAAAAATAGTTTGTTGTTTTTATTAATGATTTTTGCTTATGGGTATAAAATGGATCATCATGCGATTGTTGAAGTGTGTGTTCTGCATTTTAAGAGGTGGGAAAAGTTCCTCACGGAAAGGAGGTGCAGAATGAGAAAGATTGACCTGATTGTGCTGCACTGCTCGGCTACTCCGCCAGACGTGAATCTCACGGCACAGGATTTGGAGCGGGAGCACCGCAGAAGGGGATTTGACGGGTGCGGATACCACTATTATGTGCGCCGCGACGGACAAATCTGTTCGATGAGGCCGGTGGAAAAGGCCGGTGCCCACGTTCGGGGCTATAATGCAAACAGTATCGGTGTGTGTTATGATGGAGGACTGGACGCTCAGGGGCGCCCGGCAGATACGCGCACGCCTGAACAGCGGCATTCGTTGCGGGTGCTGATACGGGTGTTGCTGAAGGATTATCCGGGCTGCCGCGTGGTAGGACATCGCGATTTGAGTCCGGACCGGAACGGCAACGGGGTGGTGGAACCGGAGGAATGGCTGAAGGCTTGTCCGTGTTTCGATGTGTGCAGGGAACGGTTCTGGGAGTAACCGGAAGGGCATAAAAAAAGTGAGGCTGCCTTGTCGTCACGACAAAGTAGCCTCTAATTTTTTTAGTACTCCGTCATCACGACGTTATACTATAGATATCTCAAATTCATATGCAATTTCGTGTTTTATTTTTTGTTTGGATTATTGATAATAATGCGTATTAAATAATATATTAACATTGAATACATGATTAGTGATACCAGCTGGCTCATCGGGTTTTCAAGCCATGCTGTGTTGATCAGCTTGACTCCGAAGTATTGCAGGATGGTACTTACGACACCCATCAGTGCTCCGCCGGCAATGAATCCGGAAGCGATGAGGGTACCTTTTTCTCCGCGTGCAGCGTTGACGGCTGTGTCGGTGCTGCGGGTTGTGACGTACCAGTTGATGGCACCGCCCACAAGCAGCGGAAGGTTCAGTTCCAGCGGGATGAACATACCCAGTGCAAAGGCCAGGGCAGGTACGCCAAGCCAGGTGAGGATGAGGGCAAGTGCGGCTCCGATGCCGTAGAGCAACCACGGAGCGCCGATTCCGTTCATAAGCGGGTCGATGACGGCTGCCATGGCGTTGGCCTGTGGAGCTGCCAGCTGTCCGCTGGTGAAACCGTATGATTCATTCAGGATCATGATGATGCCGCCTACTGTGGCTGCTGATACCAGTGTTCCGAGGAATTTCCAGCTTTCCTGGGTGCGGGGAGTGCTTCCCAGCCAGTAGCCAATCTTAAGGTCGGTGATGAAACCGCCTGCCATAGACAGTGCCGTACATACTACACCGCCCATTACCAGGGAGGCTACCATACCGCTGGCGCCTTTCAGACCTACGGCTACCATGATGACGGAAGCCAGGATGAGGGTCATAAGGGTCATGCCGGATACGGGGTTGGTACCTACGATAGCGATGGCATTGGCTGCTACGGTGGTGAACAGGAACGCGATGCCTGCTACCAGCAGGATAGCTACCAGGGTGTGCAGGATGTTGCCTTGCATCACGTCGAAGTAGAAGAACAGCAGAATGAGCAGCAACGTGAAGATGGATCCGAAAGTGATGAACTTCATCGACAGGTCTTTCTGTGTACGTATGACGTTGGCTTCGGTTTTCTTGCCGCCCATTTCGCGGGCTGCCAGACCTACAGCGCTTTTAATAATGCCCCATGAGCGGACGATGCCGATGATGCCGGCCATGGCGATACCGCCGATGCCGATGCTCTTGGCATACGAGCTGAAGATGGCTTCGGGACTCATCTGCGATACGGTTACGGTGATGGAAGGGTCCCATGCATTGAGTACCTGGTCGCCCCAGATGAGTGCGATGCCGGGAACGATGATCCACCATACCAGCATAGAACCGGCACAGATAATGAAGGCATATTTCAGTCCGACGATGTATCCCAGTCCGAGTACGGCTGCGCCGGTGTTGATTTTAAATACGAGTTTGGCTTTGTCGGCCAGCTGGATACCCCAGTCGCATACACGGCTGGTGAAGTTTTCGTTCCACCATCCGAAGGTTCCCACGATGAAGTCGTACAGACCGCCCAGCAATCCTGCATAAAGCAGGGGTTTGGCCTGACCGCCGCCTTTCTCGCCGGATACCAGTACCTGTGTGCTGGCTGTGGCTTCGGGGAAAGGATATTCGCCGTGCTTGTCGCTTACGAAATATTTACGGAAGGGGATGAGGAACAGGATTCCCAATACACCGCCCAGCAGGGAGCTGATGAACATCTGCATGAAGTTGACAGTCATTTCGGGATATTTCTCCTGCAGGATATAGAGGGCCGGCAGGGTGAAGATGGCTCCTGCCACGATGACGCCCGAGCAGGCTCCGATGGACTGGATAATGACATTTTCGCCAAGTGCATTCTTTCGGTGGGTAGCGCTTGAAAGACCGACTGCTATGATGGCAATGGGGATGGCAGCTTCGAATACCTGACCTACTTTGAGGCCTAAATAGGCAGCAGCTGCCGAAAAGATTACGGCCATGATGACTCCCCAGCATACCGACCAGAGATTGGCTTCGGGATACGTCTTGCGGGGCGACATGAGTGGCTCATATTGCTCGCCCGGCTGGAGAGGACGGAAGGCGTTCTCGGATAATCCTACAGGTTTTTGATTTTCGTTTTCCATGGGCTTCGAATGATTAGGTTTATTTTTCTTGAGCGTTGCAAAAGTAAAATATTATTCTAAATTATAAAAAAAATGCAAGGCTTTTTTGTGAAATCTTTTTATATGTAGTACGCCTGTTTGGTGTGTAAAGTACGTTACAGGGTGGGACAGAGCTGTTTAACTTCTTCCTCGAAAGTGTCGCGGTTCCGGGCCCGGTTTCGTACGGCTGTGCGGTAGTTGTAGATGGTTTGCGGCGAATAGAACAGCAGGGTGGCGATGCGTGAACTGTCCTTGATGCCCATGCGGATGAGGGCAAAGATGCGCAGCTCGGTGTTGAGCTGTTCGCCTTTCGGAGGATAAATCTCCTCGCCGGGACGCAGCAGGGCATTGAATTCGGTTATGAATGCGGGGTATAGAGTGAGGAATGCGGTATCGAAGTTGACGAAGAAGCGTTTGGCATCGGCTTCGTTCATCTTCGAATTGTTCTGTTTGAGCAGGTCGTCGGCTTGCTTGGCTTTAACTTTGCGCTTGACCAGCTCCTGGTATCGGTTGAGCTTGTCGATGTAGGAAGCGCAGAGGTCGAGGAAGAGGCTGACGTACTCCTCGCGGGTGCGGTTGGTCTGGAGCAGTTCGTCGTTGAGTTGGCTCAGGCGGTGGTTGAGCTGGTTAAGCTCGCGCTTGCCGCCACGCACACGGCGGAGCTGCCGGCGGATAACGGCCAGTGAGGAGAGCAGCAGGAGGGTGAGGGCGCTGATGGAAAGGGTAGCCGCCGCCAGACGCCGGCTTTTCTCGATGTTTTCCTGCTGGTAGGCATTGACGATGGCCGGGAATTTGCGGGCTATCTCGAGCATGCGCAACCTATTATTATAAAAGGTGGCATCTTCCATGGAGTAATTCAGGTAGCGGTTGGCCTGTTCCAGTCCGCCTTTGCGGTTGCGGTAAATCAGGAGGGCCAGCTCTTGCAGGGCAAGGTTTTCCTTGAGGGGACAGACGTTGTCGGAGATGGCGGCCAGGATGAGGTAATGCTCAAATTCCTCCAGATTTCCCTGGCGGCTGTGGGCAAAGGCCAGTCCGCAGGTGACACAGGCATACAGGCGGGTGTCGACTGTCAGTCCTTTGAGGGCACGCTCGTAGGCTTTCCGGGCACCGGGCTGGTCGCCGGTACGGGCTTTGTATTCGCCCTGCCAGTAATAATACTTGCTGCTGCCGGGAGGGAGGACGCGCAGCAGGGAGTCGTTGTAGACGACTTCGAGTTTCCGGTAGCGGGGGGTATAGTAATCGTCGTCGGTATATTCGCTCCATACGCTGTACACCCACTCGTAGGCTTCGTAGTAGTCGGCCAGCAGGGTGCTGTCTATCCGGCTCCGCTCAATCTTCTGCAACTGATTGAGGGCCTGCGAGAAGTAGCCGGTGGTGGCCAGGATGGTGGCACGGCTGATGGCGCAGCGGTAAAGGTCGGCTGGCTTGCCGGTGCGGAGGGCGGCATCGTGGGCGCGTCCGATATAGTATAAAGCGGAGTCGGAACGGTAGGTGAGGTACTCCTGATAGAGCCGGTGATAGCGGGCAAAGAGGGTATCGGCAGGAAGTCCGGCGCGGATACTGGCACGGATGCTGTCGATGCGCTGTTCTTTCCGGCGGTCGGTGTCGGGGCGCTGGCTGAGGGCCTGTTCGAGCTGTTTGTACAGTTGCTTGAAATCGCGTGCACTGCCGGGAACGGCCAGCAGAAAGATACACAGCAGGAGGGAGGCGAGTTTTTTCATACTATTATAATTAAAGCGTCTGTTTTTGATTTTTCCTCGTTTGCGAAAATAAAAAATCTACAGAAATAAAGCAAATATCGCCTGACTTTTTTGAGGAACTCCAAAAGTTTATATCTACTTTGACCTGAATGATGTACTTGCTATATATGCTGAATATCAATATTTTATAGTTTAAGGATACTGTACGCTGTCTACTTGAAGCCTACTTTGAGTTACAGAGTATGCGACAGCTGGCTACTTTTGCTTCCGACAAGAACGGGAAACGGGCCGCAGGATGCAGACCATACCGGAAACAATGTTTCTTCCCCGTACATAACCTTTGGAATCAAACTCCTTAAATATAACACTTAAATATAACATTTATGAAAAAGAATAAGTTCATTCCTTATGTGATGATGGCAGCGCTGATGCCTGCCGCAGTGACCGTTTCGGCACAGACAGCAGCTGATACAGTATCGGTAAAAAAAGTAGAAGGCAGCGAGCGTAATGTGATGCTTAATGCTTCGGATGCTTCCAAGCCTCGTGAAATTCAGATTGGTTTGCCCAGCGAGGATGTCAATGTATACGAAAACGGTCTGCCTGCCGTTTATTCTTCTGCCGTACATAAATTGCAGTATCACTGGCGCAGCGATGCCAGCCTGGGTGAAGTGGGACTGATGTCGCCTTCTGAATCGGCTATCCGTACGGGTAACATTGCTTATTCGGTGAACTCGTTCAGTAAACTGGGACAGAAAGAGTTTAAAGGGGTGCTGAACTACCGTGCCAATCACTTCGGCATGCAGCAGTTCGACCTGAACGTGACGGGTGGTATCGGCGACAAGTGGCTGTACTCGGGAAGTGTGTACCAGAATTTCGATCCGGGCAGCTTCGATGCCAAGTTTGACGAGTATGCCGACCGTATGCAGATGTATCGTGCCGGACTGACCCGCCTGTTTAATGACAACAAGGGCAGGATTACCTTACAATATAAATATGCGTACAGCCGTAACACCGGTAATGAGCTGAATGCGGCTCCGTTTATCTATACCGGTGACGGTTCTATCAAGGAAATTCCGGGTTTTGAACCGGGACTGGCTTCGTACGGACCTACCAGCGGTGAAATTGAATACATGGACGTGATGGACGGCAAGATGAAGAAGGCTAACCTGCGCGACTTGGAGAACAACCGCTCGCACGAAGTGGCTTTGCTGACCGATTATACATTCGACAGCGGACTGAAATGGACGCTGGATATGAAATATATGAATGCGCCGGAAGCTAACTATGTGGATTTTGGTGGAAGTACCATTACTGAGCTGACTGAAGAGGACGGATATACACTACAGGACGGTACGCCGTATGCCGGACTGGTAGAAGGACGACGCACCTGGCTGCACCTCGGTAAGGTACAGAACTTCCTGGTGACTTCGGAACTGGAAAAGACCTTTGGCCGTCATCAGTTGCGCCTAGGCTTGAACGAATGGTATTATCATCTGGATTATCATTCATCTTCTTTCCAGTGGACCGGTTCGGTGCAGGAATATCCTGAAATCCTGACTGCTCCCGACGGTAGCCGTTTCCGTGGCTTCAATGAACTGAGTCCGGAGTATACGGTAGGTTCGGAAAACAAACTGGCACTCTACCTGACCGACAACTGGCGCATCTCGCCGAAACTGAACTTCTACTACGGCGGTCGTCTGGAATACTATCGCATGTCGGCCGACCAGATTGCGCATTCTCGCTACTCGGGCTTCCATATTGGTGATACCGCTCCCGACGGTGAGGTGATTACACCGGCCAACGTTACCAAGGACAAGCTGAACTATGCAGCTACCGCACAGCTGACTTACAATATGACCCGCCGCTTTGGTCTGACTGCCGATGCGACTGTGGCTACCCGTTTCCCGCGTATCAACGAATACGCCGGTACAGGTCCTACCGAAGAACAGTACAACCGTGTAACCATTCCTTTGATACGTGGTGGTCTGTTCTACAAGAACGACTGGATTGACCTGACTTCTATGGTGACTTACATTGCCAAGACCAACAACATCGACCAGCAGAACCTGACCAAACCGGGTACCAGCGAGGGTAAGACCGTGCTGCTGATTTACGATATCCAGACACTGGGATGGACTACCTCGGCAGAAATCGACCCGTTCAAGGGATTCCACTTGCATGCTTTGTTCACTTATCAGAAACCGGTATACAAGAATTACAGCGCCAGCGTAACCTTCAACGACGGAACGGAGATGAGCGTAAATGCCAACAATATGATTGTGAAGGAAATTCCGCAGGTGCTTGTAGAACTTGACCCTAGCTATAATATTACAAAAGACTTGCGTTTGTGGCTGAGTTTCCGTTACTTTGGAAAAACTTATGCCAACCTGCAGGAGGCACTTTACTTCAACGGACGATGGGAAACCTTCGGTGGGGTGAACTGGACAGTCAACAAACATCTGGATCTGGGTGTATCGGTAGTGAACTTCCTGAACCAGAAGGGTGCGAAAGGTACCATCAGCGGTTCGGAACTGATTACGAAGGAAGAAGCCGGAAAATATGCGGGCTGCTACATGAGTGGAAGCTATCTGCGTCCGTTTACCGTGGAATTCAGTGCGAGTGTGAAATTCTGATGAAAAATAATAGTTAAACCTTTACTAAATAATCAATAGAACCATGAAAAAAGTTTTAATTGCAGGTGCCTTGCTGCTGGTAGCATGGCAGGCGGATGCAGCCGAGAAGAAGGTAATCCGTATTTCTACAGACCAGACAGACCTGATTCTTCAGGTGGGTGATAACGGACGTCTGTATCAGACGTATCTGGGACAGAAACTGGTGAACGACCAGGATGTGCAAAATTTGCCGTGGGACATTCATGCCGGTTCGGACGGCAGCGTGAGCCAGCGCGGCTGGGAAGTGTACAGCGGTTCGGGCAACGAGGATTATTTTGAACCGGCCATCGCCGTACGTCATAACGACGGAAAGACTTCTACTTATTTATATTATGTATCATCAAGCACGCAGCCGGTTGAAGGCGGTACACAGACAACCATCAACCTGCGCGACGACAAATATCCGGTGGATGTAACCTTGCACTACGTGGCTTATCCGAAGGAAAACGTCATCAAGACATGGAGCGAAATCAAGCATCAGGAAAAACAGCCGGTGACACTGACCACCTACGCTTCGACTATGCTTTACTTCAATCGCTCATCGTATTATCTGACCGAGTTCAGCAGTGACTGGGCCAAGGAAGCGCAGATGAGCAGCCAGCAGTTGCAGTTCGGCAAGAAGGTGATTGATACCAAGTTGGGTAGCCGTGCAGCCATGCACACACATCCGTTCTTCGAAGTGGGACTGGACCAGCCGGTAGCCGAAAATCAGGGCGACGTGCTGATGGGTACACTGGGATGGACCGGTAACTTCCGCTTTACATTTGAGGTGGACAACGTGGGCAACCTGCGTGTGATTCCGGCCATCAACCCCTATGCTTCGGATTATCAGCTGAAAAAGGACGAAGTGTTCACTACACCGGAATTTATTTTCACACTGAGTTACAACGGAACTTCACAGGGCAGTCGCAACTTACACAACTGGGCACGAAACTATAGTCTGAAAGACGGAAAAGGCAGTCGCATGACACTGCTGAACAACTGGGAAAATACCGGATTCAACTTTAACGAGGAAATCCTGGCCAACCTGATGAAAGAAGCCAAACACCTGGGCGTGGACATGTTCCTGCTGGACGACGGCTGGTTTGCCAACAAGTATCCGCGCAAGGACGACAAGGCCGGACTGGGCGACTGGGAAGTGACTCACAGCAAATTGCCGGGCGGTGTACCTGCACTGGTGAAGGCTGCCAAGGAAGCCGGCGTGAAATTCGGTATCTGGATTGAACCGGAAATGGTGAATCCGAAGAGTGAATTGTTCGAAAAACACCCGGACTGGGCTATTCACGACGAGAACCGCAAGATTTACTACTACCGTAACCAGCTGGTACTGGATTTGAGCAATCCGCAGGTACAGGACTATGTATATAATGTAGTAGACAAGCTGATGAAGGAAAATCCGGAAATAGCTTTCTTTAAATGGGATTGCAACAGTCCGATTACCAACATCTACTCACCTTATCTGAAAGACAAACAGGGCAACCTGTACATCGACCATGTGCGTGGCGTGTATAACGTGATGCGCCGTGTGAAAGAAAATTATCCGAACGTACCGATGATGCTTTGCTCGGGTGGTGGTGCACGCTGCGACTACGAAGCGCTGAAGTACTTTACTGAATTCTGGTGCAGCGACAATACAGATCCGGTAGAACGTGTATACATTCAGTGGGGATTCTCACAGTTCTTCCCTGCAAAGGCCATGTGTGCGCATGTGACCAGCTGGAATAAGAATACTTCAGTGAAATTCCGTACCGATGTGGCTTCAATGTGCAAGATGGGCTTTGATATCGGTCTGAAGGATATGAATGCTGACGAATTGGAATACTGCCAGGATGCCGTAGCCAACTGGAAACGTCTGCAGCCGGCTATCATGGATGGTGAGCAGTACCGTCTGGTATCACCTTACAAGAGCAACCACATGGCAGTGAACTATGTAAGCCAGGACAAAGGCAAGGCTGTACTGTTTGCTTACGATGTATATCCTCGCTTCCAGGAAAAACTGATGGCAGTGAAGTTGCAGGGTCTTGACCCGCACAAGATGTACCGCGTAGAGGAAATCAACCTGATGCCGGGTGTGGAATCTACTTTGAAGGCAAACGGTAAGGTGTACTCAGGTGATTATCTGATGAAGGTTGGTTTGGATGTATTTGGCTTTGCCGCTACACAGAGTCACGTAGTAGAGTTTACTGCACAATAATTGATAAGCTTAGTTTTATAAGATAGGTAATTTTTTAGGGTTAGAAGAGAGAGTGAAGCATGAGGGGCTGTATCGTAATTACGACACAGCCCCTTTGCATACTATCAAATTAGATTAGAAATGTAAGTGTTAATATTTTGATATGAGAATTTAAATTATAATCTCTGAACTGGATTTGTGAAATGAAAAGTATTAGTTATATAAATTCTCAAAATCATACAATTTAGACAAACTTGATATTGGTGTAAGTGTGTTTAGACTTAATACTTCCATCTGGATAATAAATGGTAATAGTTACATCGTAAGTGTTTCCTTGAGTTAAATCTGGAGTGATGTTAAACTGGATAATGAATGATTGAGTAATAGCTCCGGTTATCGGTAAATCACTCAAACTGATATTAAAGTTTCCGGTAGTCATTAATACTGCACCACCTGTGTAGGTAGAGAATAATGTAGGGTCTTCATTATATAACCAGTTTGTATAACGATGAGGATCATCGCTAAGGCCACTCCATACAGTATAAATAAGCCCTTTTGATGAATTCCAATTATAATATTCTGAATCATCTTTTACTGACAAAACAGACCATGGAGCTTGATTTCCCGGTTGGTTAGGTTCATCTGTAAAATATACATAAAAACGATTTGCACCTTCACGGAAGGTGAAATTTTCGTCTGCATAATGTAACATGATGCCTCCACATTCGCCCCCTGCATTTCTATAGTTGTTTGCTTTTGTTTTTAGCATTTCCATATCAGCTGGAGGAGTTGTCATTCTTTCTCCAAAATGCTGTGTGCGACCTACACCGTTATAACAATCTAAATACTCTGATAGTGTCGCAACATCAGTAATGTTAATAGCTCCATTAATATAGTTGTGATCAATACCTACACATCCGAACCTGACATCCATAGTTCTAGAGAGCTCGCTTGCCCAATCTTTTATTTCTTCGGCAACTTTGTTTGCTTCTTGTGACATACTTCCAGAGTTGTCAACTAAAAAGACAATATCTGCTTTACCTTTAGTAACTGGGATATTAGCGCGTGAATGCGTTGCTACTTCTTCACCATTGATTACTTTTATGCCTTTTTGTTTTCCGTTTATTTCAACCCATACATTTTGGTTTTTTTCACTCGTTCCGAATAGCTCTAGCCATTCTTTGTCGTTTTGGATACCTGCTAGTGTAAAATAACCAATTTTAGGATTGTTTTCATCTATATTTAATGGAGAGATACTGGTTGGCATAATAAATGTTTCATCTCCATCTGCTATAGTAGGAGCTTTACCAGCTTGTGAATCTGATGGAATACCAGTAGGGATACCTGTTGACAATTCAATAGTTTCACCATTAATTGTAATTATAAGGATACCGTTTGTTGCATCATATTCAACGTTCTCAAACCATGAATCTCCTTTTTGGCCAGCTCCTCCGTCGCTTCCATCTTCACCGACAGCTTTCACTGGATTTCCATTGTCGTCTAAGACTTCTGTAAATGTTAATCCCTTATCATAACTAATCATCCAGTAACCGCCAGCATTGACTTTTAGCTGAGGAGTGACTGCATCGGATCCTGTTACAGGTACTTTGTTTCCGTCTTTATCAGTCAGCCAGTTTTGTTTGCCATCAATGGTTTGTGTCCAGTAGTATTGTCCGTCTGTATCTTTATCGAAGCCAATGACTGGAGCATCTTTTCCTGCGGTACCATTGGTTATTGATGCAGTTTTACCATCACTGAATTGAATCGTATACCCGTTTTCAGTTTCTGTTACCTTAGTTATATAAATATTGCCTTCCAAAGCATTGACAATTGCTCCCATAGATGTGATGTCAGTATTCATCTGGGTTAGTTTATCCTCAATGTTTGTTAAACGATTGTCCAAGTCGTTTACTTTGTCCCAAAGCTCGCCATCGTCATACTTACAAGATACAGCTCCGACTATCGCCAGTAGCCATAAAAAGAAAGATTTTAGTTTCATAATGTTGATTTTAAAGTTAATAATAATTTTATTTAAAAGGTCTCTTATTTTTAATATTGGATGTGTAAACTGCTAACATAGACTAACTGTTATTACAAAAATACAATAAAATTTAATGTTATTAACTCTAGACATTTGGACTAAAGGATAAGTGGTATGAATCACAATAAATTTGGTTTAATTTATAGAAAATTCGGTGTTATTTTTTTATATTTTAGTAATCTTCGATTCTTGTATTTATTTTTTTTATTGTTTTCTGTCATTACTTGTTTTTGGTAATGTTTCGTTTTGTTATGCTGTGTGTATAATATGTAACGTATTGAAGCCTATAAAACGAATATCTTGTTGTATAACCTACGAATTGACTTTTCTTTGTATTTTTAATAAAAAGAAACTGTTTGTAGCGTAAAACCAGATAAAAAGGATGTAAAAGGCGTACATGTTCATTTCTTTGCTTTTGATATGTAAGAAATCTTGATTAAAATCATGTAAATAGTAAGTATTTAAGCGTTTTTTCTATAAAATGTTTTGAAATTAAAAACTTTTCGTATATTTGCGATTGTATTAACAAATATGAGAATTTTTAGAGAGAGAGTTTACCTATGTGTAATTAAAAAAAATGTTTTATGAGAAAGAAAAGAGTTCTGTTTATCCTGGCCTCCCTCTTCTTGTGGGTAGACCTGGCGATGGCTCAGATTGCGAGGATTACGGGTGTTGTAATCTCTCAGGACGACAACGAACCGGTTGTCGGAGCATCAGTATTATTGAAAGGTACAACAGTAGGTTCTATTACGGACATTGACGGTAAGTTCACCATCACTAATGTACCTAAAGATGCCAAAACATTGATTGTTTCTTTCGTGGGACTGCGAACGAAAGAAGTACCGGTTTCGGACGAAGAAATGGGCACAGTTGCAAATATCCGTGGCTTTTTTTGTAGTATAGGTCTATATTTTCTTGTTTAATGCTTAAATGTTTATAAGAAG